>CBDTXL010001308.1:0-1770 GCA_965364435.1 uncultured bacterium | reverse complement strand
AAGTAGTGCATCCTCAATCCGGTCACTGAAGTCTTTCAGGCAGCTGTAGAAACAGGTAATCCTGTCCACTGCTATTAGCAATCCAAGGAGTGAGCAGATAGTAGATACCAATCATTCATTCAATCTCAACCTGATCCTGCCAGTCGGCACACAAGTTGTGAGCCGTGTCGAAGTTAAAGACTCTGCGGGCGAACTATTGTGTCTGCGGGGAGCAGTGGGTGTGGTGGTCAAAGCACCAACGGACAACTCCCACGCCTACCGGGTGCGTCTACCTAATGGAGTTGAAGTTACTCTACGTAGGCATGAATTTAGCATCCGCAAACACTTCCAAAAAGAAGGTTTACAGCAAGCAGAGAGCGAACTTGCTGAGTTAAACCTGTATGACCATGTTATCTATCGCTGTATAGTCGGTTCCAGGGCTTATGGTCTTGATGATGCCAACTCTGATACTGACCGGAGAGGGATTTACCTACCTCCCGCCCAACTCCACTGGTCGCTGTACGGCATCCCGGAACAGTTAGAAAACAAAGATGCTCAAGAGTGTTACTGGGAACTTCAGAAGTTTTTAATCCTAGCACTGAAGGCAAACCCAACTGTTCTGGAGTGCCTTTACACGCCCCTAGTGGAAACGGCAACACCATTGGCAGAGGAACTGCTGGCAATGCGTTCGATGTTTCTCTCTCAACTAATTTACCAAACGTACAACAGCTACGTGATGTCGCAATTTAAAAAGATGGAGCAAGACATCCGCACCAAAGGGGAAGTCAAGTGGAAACACCTTATGCATTTGATTCGCCTCTTGCTGTCAGGCATCACTGTGCTAAAAAAGGGTTTTGTGCCAGTCAGGGTTGAGGAGCATCGGCAACAGCTACTCGCCATCCGTCGGGGCGAGGTTTCCTGGCAGGAGGTCAATGCTTTGCGGCTGAGTTTACATCAGGAATTTGATAAAGCCTTTGCCGCCACAGACCTGCCGGAACGTCCTGATTATGAGAGGGCAAATGCTTTCTTACTCAAGGCGCGAGCAAGCATGGTAAGCGAAATTAGGGATTAATGAAGTATGGCTCTCGCCCAACAACTGCTCCCAGTAGTTTCTCACCAACCCTACCCACTCTTGTTCGCCACAATCAGTGGGGCACATTTGTATGGCTTTCCCTCTCCCGATTCTGACTATGACTTGCGTGGTGCCCACATCTTGCCGCTACCGGAAGTTGTCGGACTCGATCTAAGGCGTGAGACGATAGAGGTTTCTGAAGTTTGGCAAGGGCTGCAACTTGACCTGGTCACGCACGATATCAAGAAGTTCTTCTCGCTACTGCTGAAAAAGAATGGCTACGTTCTGGAGCAGTTGTATTCGCCCCTAGTTGTTCACACAACACCGGAGCATGAGGAATTAAAAGCGATCGCCAAAAATTGCTTCACTCGCTACCACGCTCATCATTACCTTGGCTTTGCCCAAACCCAATGGAGACTCTTTGAAAAAGAACAGCCGCGACGAGTCAAACCCCTGCTTTATGTCTATCGAGTGCTGTTGACCGGCATTCACCTGATGCAAACCGGCATTGTAGAAGCTAACTTGGTGCAACTGAATGAAGAATTCGAGTTGTCCTACATTCCTGACTTGATTGCTCGGAAGTTTGAAGGGGGAGAAAAATCATTTCTGGAGGATGCTAACGTGGCATTTCATCTAGGTGAATATGACCGCCTGCGCTGTGAATTGGAGGAAGCTTCTCAAGAAAGCTGGCTTCCTGAAACCCCATCTTGCAAAGATGC
>CBDTXL010001307.1:0-1771 GCA_965364435.1 uncultured bacterium | reverse complement strand
AATTGAACCCACAGAAGGAGGAACGATATCACTAGTTAGTGGAAGGTTCAGGAGAGGGTTTGAGCTGTAGAGCCTGTTGCAGCTCTCGGAGTTCATCACGATGAGCCGTAACAGTAATAAGACTTTGGGAACCAGTTTCTTGAGTGGGTACAGCTTCCAGTTTCAGAGAAACCTGCTCACTTCGTCCCGCTTTTTTCCAATAAAAAACACCAGCTGCTGGTGCTAGTAGAACTAGACCCAGAAAAAAGCTGGTGAACGTTGGGTATAGCAACGAGAGAACTAGCGATAGAGAAAGAATCCCCAAGGCCGCTAGCACGGTTAAAAAAATTGCCAGCAACCAACTGGGTCGAACAAAGCCTTGGAATATAACTTGATTGTTGAGGGCATCGACTTCCGCCACCCGGTAGGCTCTCTGGTCAAAATACTGCTGCAAGCGATTTAGAAGTGATTCTTCTGGTTCTTGGGCAATAAGCTTCACTTGTTGGGTTCGGTCTTTAACAGAGGCTCGGATGAAGAAAAATAAACCCACTGCCAACAACAGGGTCAGCAGGAATGTAGAAGAAAGAACGGTTGTATTCACTGATTTTTGATTAAGAGACCCAATATGTAATAATAATTTACAATGTTCATGGTCAGTGAAGCTCGTCTTCTCTCACCAGTCCTAACTTGAAAGTGCTTCGGCTTGAGTACTGAGTGAGGAAAGTAGACTTTTAGGTTGCCAATTGTGCGCGAACCGCTGATGAGGTCTAGCTAGTAGAGAATTCGTAAAATCGACAAAGCTAGTCGAGGAATCACACAATCAACCACGACTTCAGCTAACCACTAGCAGCTTGTCGGGGAGAAAAGTTCTCCCACTAAATTGTGTGATCCGACGCTGCTGCTAGACCTGTATTTTCTATTGCTACCCTGATTTAAAATCTTCCGAAGACAAGCCTGCTGCCAACTGTCTGACCTTTTCCCCGACAGACAGCCATAAGCTATTAGATGGCTTGGCGGCTCTCGGTCATATAGTCTCGCCAAAACCCGGCAAGTTCCTGAGCTTGCTCCCGCCAGTCTAGACAAATTTGATACATCCTGCGGGGGCGTCCTCGTCCTTCGACTTTTTTCCAGTACCCTGAGATTGCCCCGGAATCTTCAAGAAACTTCAGTGCGCTGTAAAGAACAGTGTCAGAGAGCCGATAGGTTGGGTAATCCTGTTCCAGTTGTTGGATAAGTTGTGTACCATAAGATTCTCCTTGCAACAATACGGACAGAACGTAACATACAGCCAATTCCTTGTTGAGATAGTTAGGAGGAGGGTCTTGAAAAAACTGATAGATATCCTCAAATTTCATCATCTGCATAGCTCACTGAATATCCCAGCCAACCGGCTTTGAATGGGAGAGTTTTCCTGAAACTAACGATCGCTTCAACACCCCTGGATACTCACACATGCACGCGCATGTCTGTCGAAAAGCGAGCAACCTAAGTCGGTTAATCGCCCTCACACGTTATAGCGTGAAAGCCTTAAGGAATGTTTTAGTCACTCGTTGCTTCGGTGACGTCAGATGCAACACAGCTGAATAATCAAGATCAATTTTAGCGGAGTCGCTAAAAGCCCTATCCGACCGCCACTATGCTATCCTCCAGAGTGACCATTACGGTAGATATTCATTTTTGTCTCTAAAAGTTGCACGTTGCGGTAAAGCAGCGACTGTGGCTTCGGAAGGGATGATAAGTGGCTTTTTGGGCTGAATACAACGCTAGTACAGCACGGGCTTCTTTTCCACCA
>CBDTXL010001306.1:0-1772 GCA_965364435.1 uncultured bacterium | reverse complement strand
ACCCTTAATTTTCCTGATGGACGCTTGCCTCGATTGTGGAAATCAGCCAAGACAACGGAGTTAGGTTATTGGCAACCAAAAAGCCAGGGCACCTAAGAAGAATGCCCTGACAGCGCGAGAAAGATCGTAGAAAGCGATTTAATCACTAACTACAAAGAGGCTAGGGGCATCAGCCAGATTAATCTGTGGTGCCGGTTTGTAGAGATTCTTCCGCAACCTTCGTCCATTCGGTGTGGAAGGTGCCTTCTTTATCGGTACGCTCGTAAGTGTGGGCACCGAAGTAGTCACGCTGCGCTTGGGTGAGGTTTTGTGGCAGGCGATCGCGTCGGTAGCTATCGAAGTAATCCAGCGATGCACTAAACGCCGGAACCGGAATCCCCAGTTTATTAGACACCGCCAGCACCTCCCGCCAAGCTTCCTGCCGATCCAAAATACTTTGCTTGAACTCAGGCGCTAACAGCAGGTTGGGCAACTCTGGGTTGTCCTTGAAAGCGGTTTTAATCTTATCCAGGAACCCAGCTCGAATAATACAGCCGCCCTTCCAAATCCGGGAAGTTTCGCTCAAGCTGAGGTTGTAGTTAAACTCCTTCGATGCCTTACCCAACAGTGCCATGCCCTGAGCATAGGAGCAAATCTTGGAGCAGTAGAGGGCGTCCCGGATTTTGTTGATAAATTCTTTAGTATCCCCCTCGTACTTCCCACTTGGACCTGTTAGCTCTTTTGACGCTGCCACCCGCTCTGGTTTGTAGAAAGACATAATCCGGGCGTTGACAGCAGCAATCATCGTCGGAATCGGTACAGCCAACTCTAGGGCTGTCATCACTGTCCAGCGCCCCGTTCCTTTTTGTCCAGCGGCATCTTGAATGACATCCACCAGAGGTAAATTGGTATCGGGGTCAATGAAGTTGAAAATATCCGCTGTAATTTCAATCAAAAACGAATTGAGTTCGTCCGTGGTATTCCACTCTGTAAAAACTTCATGCAACTGCTTGTGGTCAAGCCCCAAAGTGTTCTTGAGCAGGTCGTAGGCTTCTGCAATCAGCTGCATATCGCCGTACTCAATCCCGTTGTGTACCATCTTGACGTAGTGACCCGCACCACCTGGACCGATGTAGGTGACACAAGGGCCATCATCCACCTGAGCAGCAATTTTGGTTAAAATTGGCGCTAACTCTCCATAAGCCGTATCTGTGCCTCCCGGCATCAGGCTAGGGCCATTCAGGGCTCCTTCTTCACCACCACTGACGCCCATACCGACAAATCCCAAGTTGGCGTCTTCTAACTCTTTGGTGCGTCGCTCTGTGTCAGTGTAGAGGGAGTTCCCGCCGTCAATGATCATGTCGCCCGGATCTAGCAGGGGTTTGAGTTGGTTAATCACCGCATCCACTGGCGCACCGGCTTTCACCATGATTAAAATCTTGCGGGGGCGCTGAAGCGAGTTGACCAATTCTTCAATCGAATAGGTAGCGGTGAAGTTCTTACCCTTTGCCCGCTCCTCCATGAACGCCTCGGTAACGGCGGCGGTACGATTGTAAACTGCAACGGGGAAACCATTACGCTCGACATTCAGCGCTAGGTTTTCGCCCATGACGGCTAGGCCAATAAGACCAAAGCTAGGTTGTGTCATTAAATTATCTCCGGAACTCTGCCTATTACGGTTCATTTAACCTTCAGAGTATCTCGATCCCCGGAGGAGTCTTGTAAAGAAGAGATTAAAAGTTTGCTTTCCAAAAGCCAAACTTTTATATATCGGATTATTCTCAAGCTGAAAG
>CBDTXL010001305.1:0-1773 GCA_965364435.1 uncultured bacterium | reverse complement strand
AAGATATAATTCTGACAAAATTAATCAAAGAAGTTTTATACCCTGGTGCTTTACCGAAAAGGTGGATTGATGCCACTAAATGATAAGCCTTTGCCTTGGCAATTTGACCCCTATGACCCTTATTTTCCAATTACCTATGAGGGGGTAGGAGTCGGATTTTGCACACTGGAATTTGCCAGCCGCATTGTTGAAGTTTTAAATCAGGAAGGGAAGCTACAGCAAGCCCTGGAACTGGCTTGTTTGGACTTGATACGCCAGTCCGGTGGCAACCCGAATCAGGTTGAGGCGCTGATGAAAAAATACCTGGAAAGGACTGAACGTCCTAAGTATGGCACAGGTGCGATCGCCTTTTTACTTCGCGACAGGCAAGAGGAACTTGACATCAGTGATAGTGCGTTTGCTCGCTTCTGCGATTCTTACAAGCTGTCTCGTGCAGAACTGAAAGATATTTATGATGGCAAAGACGTTAGCAATAGTCAGCTAGTAGTACTGTCACGAATCTTGGGGAAATCCGTTGAGGAGTTAACTGTGGTGCGGGATGGTGCCCCTAAAGAAGAAGATCCCTGGGGCTAGAGGTTAGGGGTTAGGGCGTCGGGTCTAGGAGCTAGAGCGCGGGTAAAATTATTCTACGATACCCCAGCCCAAGCATCCCGACGCTCTCCGGAGAGTCTGTATTGCGTTTAACCAAGAACCGCTGTATTGTTGCTGTCTGGGAATACTGAAGAGTTACGTTTTGTGTAAATCATCCACCAGGGTGAGATTTTTTTTGTTTAACTTCTGGTTAAGATAAGGTAAAGGAAATCTTTTAAGATTAGTTGTTTATTTCACCAAGAGGTAGCTATGGCAAATCCAGCTTGGGAGAGCAAGAACAGCTTTCTCTACCCTCAAAGCCGCTATTACGGACGATTTACGCCCGAAGCTCTGGCATTTAATGCGAATTTGCAAGAATTTGCTCAGAAAATTTCTTACATCTCTGCTCTAGAAACTGGAGGTAAGCTTTCCCCAGATCAGGCTTATGAGCAGGTGAAATGTTTATGGAAGCAGTTGAAGCAGAGCAAGAAGGCGATGGGGATTGGCAAAAATCAGCCCCCAGAAACAAGATAAGCTGCCTGTGCATCTAATGAAGCACACTCGATCGTGTTGCTGGTAATGGGTAATGGGTAATGGGTAATGGGTAATGGGTAATGGGTAATGGGTAATGGGAATTGAAACCCCTACTGAGCAAAGATGCGATCAATGACTCTAGACCCTAAACCAATGACCGACAATAGCGAAAAATATGCAACTTAAGCTTAAGTGTGCAGTAGCTTAGTTTTTATCGCGATCGGTATCTTGACTGAAGAGTTGGCACAAGCAGTCTGAGCAATGGATTGACGAAGCAGCACTTTTGTCGTCGTACCGAACTCAAGTGTCTCAAGAGCAACTGATGGCAAAGGTGTTGGTGATTGAAGACCAAGAAGTCCTGCGTGAGAGTATCCTGAATATACTCAATACAAGGGGATTTAATGCGATTGGCGCTGAAGATGGTCGTAGGGGATTACAGTTAGCTACAGAGTGGGTTCCTGATTTGATTTTGTGTGATATAAGGATGCCAGAGCTTGATGGGTACGAGGTTCTCAGTTCACTACGTCAAGACCCACTCACGGCAACCATTCCCTTCCTCTTTCTCACGGCTGAGACTATCCAAACGGTTGCTAGCAAAGGGAAACTGCTGGGTGCAAATGGTTATCTCCTTAAACCATTTACAACTGCCGAACTCTTAGAAGCGATAAG
>CBDTXL010001304.1:0-1775 GCA_965364435.1 uncultured bacterium | reverse complement strand
AATCGGAGGCAGTGGCGACGGCAATTTTTGAGCATTATTTACCCAAAGGTGCGGGGGATTCTCTACCTCAAACCCTCACAGGCAGAGTTGTGGGTTTGGCTGACCGTCTTGATACTTTGGTGAGTATCTTTGGTCTAGGTATGCTGCCAACGGGTTCGTCTGACCCCTTTGCATTGCGCCGTGCGGCGAATGCGGTGATTAACATTACTTGGGCAGCTGAATTTCCACTCAACTTGCAGCAATTGTTAGAGCAAATTGCGGCAGATTTTGTTGAAGCTTATCCCGGCAAGACAGCGCCAGTGGAGTCTTTACAGGAGTTTTTCTTGCAACGCATCCGCACTCTGCTAGAAGAAGAACGGACTATTGACTATGACTTAGTGAATGCCGTTCTCGGAGAGAATGACCCAGAGTATACAGAACGAGCATTAAAAGACGTGTTGGATGTACGCGATCGCGCTTTATTTCTCCAAGAAATCCGCAATAACGGTAAGCTGGACGAAATCTACGAAACCGTCAACCGTTCTACCCGTCTAGCTGCTCAAGGTGATTTGGATACGCAACAGCTGGAACCGGCAGCAGTTGTCCGTCCAGAACTCTTCCAAAAACCCTCAGAGCAAGCTTTCTATGATGCCATAGTACAGCTAGTCCCGCAAACCCAGGCATCTCAAGAACAGCGAAATTACCAACAACTGGTAGACGCCTTAGCGAAGATTGCTCCCACAGTTAGCACTTTCTTTGATGGCGCTGAAAGTGTTTTGGTGATGGACCCCGATCTGGAAATTCGGCGCAATCGGTTGAACCTGCTGGGGTTACTGCGGAATCATGCTCGTGTACTGGCTGATTTTGGTGCGATCGTCAAAAGTTAGAAAACTTCAACCTCAAGATAAGTCGTTGCCATGACTTCACCCACACCAACACTTACCCAGCTAACCCTAGCTGAGTTTTTGGAATTGCCAGAAACAAAGCCTGCTAGCGAATATATCGATGGGCAAATCTACCAAAAGCCAATGCCTCAGGGAGAACATAGTATTTTACAAGGCTCTTTAGTGACTGCCATTAATCAGGTAGGGAAACCGCAGAAGTTAGCTCATGCGTTTCCAGAGTTACGCTGTACGAATGGATGTCGTTCAATCGTTCCAGATTTATCAGTATTTGAGTGGCAGCGTATCCCCCGTAAGGCAAGTGGCAAGATTGAAAATAAGTTTGAGATTTACCCCGATTGGACAATCGAAATTCTCTCCCCAGACCAATCGCCCAGTCGCGTGATTAATAACATCCTTTTCTGTTTAAAGCATGGGACAAAGCTGGGTTGGTTTATCGAACCGGAAGATGAATCGGTAATGGTCTTTCAACCTAATCAGCTACCGGAGGTAAAATATGGTGCAGAACAGTTATCCGTTCTCGAAGTATTGGGAGATTGGCAACTTTCCGTTGCTGATGTGTTTGGTTGGTTGCAGCTATAGCACTGGCAGTCTAATAGTCCCCTGGATACTATGGGGGATGCTAACCCAAGGACGTCTACCATTTATATTTGATTTATGCCCAACGCTCACATCATCGGACTGGGACGATCCGGAATCGCTGCTGCACGACTATTAAAACAGGAAGGTTGGGAGGTGATACTAAGCGATCGCAAAACATCCGTTTCCCTGCGCCAACAACAAAAGGAACTCTCCAGTGAAGGAATTACAGTTGAGTTAGGTTCTTCCCTTGAGCTAAACACCTCTGATTTACCCCAGCTGATTGTCGTTAGTCCCGGTGTTCCTTGGGATATC
>CBDTXL010001303.1:0-1775 GCA_965364435.1 uncultured bacterium | reverse complement strand
TGCGCCAGACGCTAGATATTGACACGATATTCAGTGCCACAACCGAAGAACTGCGAGGCGTCTTGAATTGCGAGCGCGTCGCCATCTATCGTTTCAATTCTGACTGGAGTGGAAAGTTTGTTGCTGAGTCAGTAGCGAATGGCTGGGTAACTCTGATTACCAAACAGAACAATTACCCCTATCTAACAACGGACGCTCTAGAAGACAAAAATTGCCTTATCAAACTCCAAGGTTTTGATAATGACTCGGTGCAGGATAGTTATCTGCAAGACACTAAGGGCAGTGTATATAGTCAAGGCACAAGTTACCGAGTCATTGAAGACATTTACTCCGCTGGGTTTACCCCTTGTTACATCAACCTCTTAGAGCAATTTCAAGCCAGAGCTTATATCATTGTCCCCATCTTCTGTGGTAGTAAACTTTGGGGATTACTAGCGACGTATCAAAATTCTGGTTCTCGCTCTTGGAGTGAAGCAGAAATCAGTGTCGTGGTTCAGATTGGAACTCAGTTGGGAATCGCCTTGCAGCAGGCTCAATTACTCCAACAGACTCAACAACAAGCGGTAGCCCTGGAACTGGCTTTAGACAACTTAAAACGCACTCAAGCTCAACTGATTCAAGCGGAAAAAATGTCAAGTTTGGGGCAAATGGTTGCAGGTATTGCTCACGAAATCAACAATCCCGTTAGCTTTATTTACGGTAATCTTACTCCTGCCCGTCACTACTGCCAAGACTTGCTATCGCTCGTTGAACTCTATCAGCAGACTTACCCTCATCCTACGCTAGAAATTCAGCAGTTCGTGGAGGAGATTGACTTAGATTTTCTGGTGGAAGATTGGCAAAAACTGATGGATTCGATCCAGGTGGGGGCTGAACGCATCCGCGAGATTGTGCGTAGCCTGCGAAATTTCTCCAGATTGGATGAAAAAGAGCTAAAACCTGTCGATATCCATGAAGGCATCGATAACACCCTCCTCATTTTGCAGCATCGCTTGAGGGCAGAAGGAGAGCATCCAGAGATTCAGGTGATAAAAGACTATCGTCAACTGCCAATAGTTACCTGTTATGCCAGTCAGTTAAATCAGGTTTTTATGAATCTCCTCAGTAATGCCATTGATGCCCTAGAAAATCAACCTTCCCCGCGAGTAATTACCATCCACACTCAAACGAGGCAAGAGGCAGAAGAGAACCTCTCGTCTCTCGCCTCTCGCCTCTCGCCTGACTTCGTTATCATTCGGATTACTGACAATGGCTCTGGGATGAATGAGGACGTGCAAAAGAAAATATTTGACCCATTTTTTACTACAAAGCCTGTGGGGAGTGGCACGGGTTTAGGATTATCGATTAGCTACCAGATTGTGGTGGAAAAACACAAGGGTCAAATTAGTTGTATTTCTGCTCCAGGACAAGGAACCGAGTTGATTGTGGAGATTCCAGTGAACTGTAATGTCCACGGCAATCCTAATGGAACTTCCTCAACTCCTGTGTCGAATTAAAAATCTTGCCAAAGCTGAGGGATGCGATCGCCTGGTCATTACCTTGTCCTAAAGATTAGGTTTAACCTAATCTTGTATTAGCCCCAAGGAAGTTTGTGAACTCAAAGATACTCCCTGTTTTGCTAATTTACTAGGTGGCGATCGCACTTGATTACCGACCTGCGGCAAAGATCTGTTCGGCGGTCAAATTCAGGTCTGGAAATGTTTGGGAGATGAGGCGATCGCTTAAGCGAAATTGCTGTCCTTGATAAGTTCCATCAACTAACTGATAAATCGTAA
>CBDTXL010001302.1:0-1781 GCA_965364435.1 uncultured bacterium | reverse complement strand
GAGCGACTGGGTTTCATAAGAGAGCGGGCAGTCTGAAACAACTCGCGATCGCCCTATCAACAACTTGATTAGCGCACCGAACTCAAAACTCACCAATAAATATATTTTTTCTTTAAGGACACGCAAAGGATTAACTTCTTCTTAAATGGTGTCGTGTTAGTACAAAGTTTTACATATGTAAATGAATTATATACGTAACCATTCATTAGCTGAATACCCCAACCATGTTGAGATTTTCCCGTTTTTTTACATATCCAACAGCCCATATCTTCTCTGAAGCTGTAGAAGTTTGATTCTAGCTTCTCCGGCATTATCGGCTAAGTCGGCAAATTCCAACAATCGCCTCAACTCTTTCTTGAGGAGATTGCGTTCTACTTCCAACGTTTCTCGCCCCAAGTCTGGCGGTAAAACAATCATGTCGAATAACGTAGCGCGTTGCTTACCTGGATGCGATCGCAAAATTCGCCCCCTGCGCTGAATGAATTGACGTGGATTACCGCTACTGGCAAGAATTACAGCAGTTTGAACTGCCGGGATATCAACGCCTTCATCGAGACAGCGAATCGCCACCAAACCTTGCAACTCACCCATTTCAAATTGACGGCGCAACTCTTCCCGTTCTGTCAAGGGTGTCTCGGCGGTGTAGGTGTTGATGCGGTAGCCTAGTTCAGCCCCCAGCAACCGGGCAACTGCTGCCAACTGACGGTTACTTTCCTCACTCACTGCCCCTTCTATCGAACCATCGCCACAATAAAACAGGGTGTGGTGAGTATCCAGACGCCCAACCATTAACTGCCGCAACGCTTTTAACTTGTTGGCAGCTGCCCCAATTAACCGGGCGCGTTGCATTAATAATGATGTCAGGGTGTCATTATTGTTAATGTCGATATCTTCTTCATCCATCAGCGCCCAGCCAATCCGTTTTGTCAATTTGGCATAAGCACCCGTCTCTGCTTCTGTTAATTCCACGAGGACGGGATAGTAGAGGTAGTGAACTAGCGCCCCCTGTCGAATCGCATCTGCTAGGGTGAGTTCTGGTTGCAATACAGGGCCAAAGTAGTCAAATAACGCTTCAGTCCCATCCTCATCAAAGTAGCGTTCTGGGGTAGCTGAAAGGGCGAGACGCAGTCCGATATTGCGGGGTAAACTCTCTTCTAAGCGTCGAGAACCCAAGTTATGAGCTTCATCTCCGACAATTAGGGTTTTATCGGGAAAGTACTTCAACTGAGACTGCAACCCTTCTCCAATTAGCGTGGCATTCGTGGTGATGACAGTGAGAAACGGTTGGTTGCCAGAGTGGACGTTGTAAAGCTGAGTAGAGAGTTGACTTTGCCAGCTGCGTACATTCTCGAAGGCTAAGACGGGTTCTAGATTAAAGTTCTGGCATTCTCGCGCCCATTGGGTAACGAGATGACGGTAGGGGCAGACGACGAGCAGAACTTGCAAGTTAATTTTTTGATAGAGTTCAGTAGCGATCGCTAGTGCTGTAATTGTCTTACCACTACCCGTCGCCATCTTCAGCGTCCCTCGCCCCTGATTCGCAAACCAGTTAGCCACAGCTTGCCGTTGATACTGTCGGAGTTCGATAGATGGCGGTATCCTTGGGAATCCTCGTGTTGGCTGATTCTCCTGTGATGAATGCAGATGATAACTGCCCTTAGATTCAGCTACCGATAATAACTTGTTTATCAAGTGTTTATCATCCTCTACAGGTGAGTCGTTATATAAATTCTGGGCTTGACGCTTATTCGGGACTTGATAAACATTCTTTGAGAACAACG
>CBDTXL010001301.1:0-1786 GCA_965364435.1 uncultured bacterium | reverse complement strand
TTGCTGGTGCGAAAGCGACAGCAGCGGCAATTCGCTCGTTGCAGTCACAGCCACTAGGTGTTAAGGCCTTGCAAGATTACATTCAATGAACTACCTACGGACGCGAGCATTCGCTACGTCCGAGGTTTCTGACGTTTCAGCGAGGAAATTTGCTTCCAACCTCCCGTATGACGAGGGATAGAAGTAGGGATTTCCTCTCCACGTTTGAGGACGCTCGTCCCAAGCGCCCATGACAGCATAACCATTGCAGCAGCGACATCCCTGTCATAAGTTGCACTGCATTCTGAACAATGATGTACACGTTCAGATAGGTCTTTTTTCTTTTGATGACCACAGTTAGGGCAAGTTTGAGAAGGTTTGACAGTTTTAGTTGGAACGTATACGAGGAATCCACCAGCTTCTTGTAATTTATACTCAATCGCTTTGGTCAATTCCCCAATTCCTACATCCAACATTGAACGGTTTAGTCCCGTTTTTTGTGCCTTCATGCAGCTACCTTTTTTAGCTTTGCGAGTCATCCCTTTCAGGTTCAGCTCTTCAGTTGCTATCAGGCTATTACCGCTTACTAACTGCGTCGCAACTTTGTGAATCCAATCCTGTCTTTGATTAGTCACCTTGCGCTGAATCTGTGAAACTTTCTTAGAAGCTTTCTTCCAACGTTTAGACGCTTTAATCTTCTTTCTGAAGTTAGGCACTCTCTTGCGTCGTTTCTGCTTAGAAGCTTTCTTGATTTTCTGGAGCTGATTCGCTTGAAATCTCGGATTTTCTATTGTTGTACCATCACTCAAGGCGGCGGCATGATAGGTGCCAAAATCAATTCCTACCGCACCATCACCAGTTTCTCTAACTGGAGTGCATTCAACAGTAATCGATGCGTACCATTTACCATTGCGATAGACAATGGTGCAAGTTGTTGGCTTTCCCCACGTCCGCGCTTTCCCCCTCATCCGGATGCTTACTTTGAGGTCGGTCAACTCCAAATAGCCATTATCTCCAGTTGAGTGGACTTTCCAACCGGAACTAGCTGGATAGCTCCATCCTGAATAATGCCTGATTGACTTGAATTTAGGCTTTCCTCTTAGTCCTTTGAAGAAGGATTGGTAAGCTAGGTCAACCCGTTTGAGAGTGGCTTGTAATGCCTGTGACCCTAACTGTTTATACTCTGTCCATACTTCTTTGAATGCTGGCAACGAGTTCTGTTGTTCGTAGTACGAAACTGAGTGACCAAATCGCTCATATTGAGTTCTACGATTAGCGATCGCGCTATTGTACAACTCTTTATGCATTCTTCTTGCCCAATGTAGTTTTTTCGTATGCGTAGGCTTAGGATATAAGCGAAATGTTGCTCGTCTCGTTACCAACTTATATCACCTCCTTTACTATTACTAAGTATGATAATTTTATCAGAGATTTGGGGTAAAAACTCGCTTTGCTGACCGTGCTTTCATCCCCACACTCCGTTACGCTACTTATGGGGACTTCCCGCACGGAGGAGTTAAGAAGCTATCCGAAAAGTCAGTTCAAGATGACTAAGTATCTGTATTCATCTGTGTTCATCTGTGTTCATCTGTGTTCATCTGTGGTTCCAAATCACATATCTACTTTTCGGATAGGCTCTAAGTGCGAACGAAAGATCAATACCTCCAGCGTCACGTCAAACTCAGGTCACGCAAAGCAGGCGGCGCTTCCTCCCACCCCTGGAAGGAATAAGCTTCCCCGCCTACTTTGTGAGATTAAAACCCCAGTTCAAGCGTAAAGCTACGAATCTTTCCCCTATCTTGTTTAG
>CBDTXL010001300.1:0-1786 GCA_965364435.1 uncultured bacterium | reverse complement strand
AGCCACTCTCCAGTTTGCTGTCTCCGGGGAATGGGCATTCACAAACCATTCTGAGCCTTAGCAAAGCGCGTCCGCAGGGCGGACGCACTCTGGATCAGGCTCAAGAAGCGGCAATTCATGCTCGTAGTCTTGCCCTCCGGGAGAAGCTAGCCGCTGAGGACTTAGACAAACTGGATGCCTGGTGGCGACGCAGGAAGATAAGCGACCCCCACAAGTACCTGCTCCCTGTTATCCTATCTCGCCTCAGCTTAGGCGATCGCTACGACCCTCAGCACAGCTGGAACGTTCTGCTGAACATGGACAAAGACAAACCCGACCTCTACCACTTCCGGAGTCCTGATGACATCCGCATTTTCTTTTTGTTCCGGGACATCATGCCAGAGGCGGTGCAATCGTCCTACCGCAGTATGCTCGATGCCCCGCGTGTCCTGGAGTGGATGGAACAGGGCACCGAGAACCATATGTTCATGCAACGCCTTTCTGGTTTAGCACTCATGGATGGTAGCGGTTGGCCCAATGCTCTCCCTGCTACTGCTGCCACCAACGAGGCTTGGCTAAGGGCAGAACTCAATAAGTTTCTCACGATTGGACAGGGTGAGTTTCATTCTTCCACCTACTATGGTTACGCGATCGCTGGCTTGCTCAATCTCTACGACTTCGCCCGTACCCCTCAACTACGGCAGTTAGCCAAAGCTGCCCTGGACTGGTATGCCGCTAATATGGCAGTACGCCTGAGTTGGGGAACGGCAGGCGGTGCTGAGAGTCGCGGTTTTGATCGCGGCACCTGGGATGGAAGTGGTCTGAGTACTGTCGCCTGGATGTGGTGGGGTGATAGTCCACAAACCGCCCAACGAATGGATCGCAGCTATGCATGGGTAGCCTTGCCTGCCGCCTTGAGTGACTACCGTCCTCCACCCCAATTAAGGGCAATAGCAAGGAAGGAAGTATCTTTGCCTTTCCTGCTCAAAGCCAGCCACCCCGGCTATTACAGTTATCACCAGGGTAACCAATTTTGGGAGACGCTCTATGTCACCGAAGACTATAGTTTAGGCAGCCTCCTAGAACCGCAACGCTCTTACCAAGTGAAGGGAACCATCAACGCCCAATATGCTACCTACAAGCTGGTTGTGCGCGACCCCAAGGGGGTGAGTAACGCAGTGGTGAGCCTGGGGGGAACGTTTCACACTCCGATGGCAACGGGTAGATCACCGGGTGACCAGTATGTGCAACAAGGGGGTGCAGTCATCTACCAGCTGAGGCTGAATGACCAGGACAAAGCCGCTGGAGTGCCAGATCGTTCTCACCTGGTTTTGCCAGCGCGTTATGGTAAACCCCAGCAACATGGGGATTGGTATATCTGGCGGATTGAGCAAACCTGGTTGTGTGCGCGTCCTTGGGGTGAAACGATTACTTGGCAAGCAAGTGTTTCAGAACAGAACAAAGACTACCAGGCTTTGGCAGCTATTGGCACCAAAACGGCTTGGATTACTGATGTGGCAACAGTGGCTGATTACCCGGATTTCCAGAGTCTACAGAAGGCTCTCGACAAGACTCAGGTGGATGATCGGTCCTGGGAGAGATTCGGTCAGCTGACTTATACCAGTTTACAGAATGACCGCTTGGGAATGACTTACGAACCGAACGGCGGCATTGGTCGCGCCAGCATCAATGGCAAGGAACGGCTACTTAAGAACTGGCCTGTGTTGGATAGCCCCTACCTCAAGGAAGATTTAGACAGTGGTCTGTTAGAAGTCTTGCAGGGGGACAGATGGCGTTTGCGAGCTAC
>CBDTXL010001299.1:0-1787 GCA_965364435.1 uncultured bacterium | reverse complement strand
CTTTGTTCAATGCTTTCCTGTGCAGTGTAGCAGACCACTTCGGGATTGAGAGGGGGTTCGTAAGGGTCATCAATGCCCGTGAAATGCTTAATCTCACCTGATCGCGCTTTGGCATACAGACCTTTGACATCTCGACCTTCACAGATCTCCAGGGGTGCGTTCACATACACTTCCATAAAGTTTTCTGTCCTCTCGCGAATCTCATCGCGAATGGCACGGTAGGGACTGATGGTAGCCGTGATCGCAACTACGCCATTGCGGCTGAGTAGGTTTGCCACAAAGCCAATCCGCCGAATGTTGGTATCACGATCCTCTTTGCTAAAGCCTAAACCTTTAGATAGGTTGGTACGCACAATATCACCATCAAGCAATTCGACTTTGCAATGGCGGGCTTTAAGCTTGCGCTCAACTGCTGTAGCAAGGGTAGTTTTGCCTGATCCAGAAAGACCTGTAAACCATAAAGTGACTCCTTTACACTGCATTGATTTTTTACCTCCAGGTATGTTAATTGGCCGATGTTGCAATACTGTTTGGTGAACCTCTCCTCCAGCCCTACGACTGCTGTTGAGAGGGGAGTCCAGCTCACCTCTTCCCTTAGTCTTAAGGGAGGTTGGGGGGGTTAGGTCTACTTTATCCGAACAGTACGGGGCAATGTGGGTGCTGGTTGTTAATGGACTCATTGATGCAACTAGAATTTCAGCAATTTCTGGGCGCGTAAACTCTACAGGAGGGACTTTACCACGGCTGAGCATTTCGCGCACTTTGGTGCCAGATAAGTGAATTTGTTCTTCGACAGGGCTTGGGCTAGTCTTGGCGGTTGCCATCGTTTGAGTGCGCGTACAGTAAAAAGCATGCTCAAATTTGAGGGGTATAATGGCTAGCTCATTAGGCCCAAATTCATCAAAGATGTGCTGAGCATCGTAGGTGCCATAATACGAACCGACCCCAGCGTGGTCCCGACCAATAATAAAGTGAGTACAGCCGTAGTTCTGGCGAGCGATCGCATGCAGAATTGCTTCTCGCGGTCCAGCATAACGCATGGCTGCCGGAAATACACCCAGAAGCGTTCGGTCTTGAGGGTAGTATTTGTCAATCAGCACTTCATAGCATTGCATCCGCACACTCGCGGGAATGTCGTCGGACTTCGTCAGTCCCACTATCGGATTTATAAAAAGGCCCTCGACGATTTCGAGGGCAATTTTCGTAATGTATTCATGAGCGCGGTGGATGGGGTTTCGAGTCTGAAAGGCGACGATTGTATTCCATTGGCGCTTGAGGAACTCGGAGCGGGTATGAGTCGGGGTGAAGCGGTAATCCTCAAAGTCGTTGTGCCCAATCCTGTTAACGAGTGTGATTGGCCCGCCGAGATAAACCTCACCCTCAGTTCGTAGGTGGCGGACACCAGGATGTGCGTCTTCGGTCGTGCCATAGACTTTCTTCGCCTCGTATTCCTGGTCAGGTTTAAACTTACTGGTAATCGTCATTACAGCAAGAATATCGCCATTTGGGTGTGCTAGGGCAATTTCAGTGTCAAGTCGGCACTTATAAGCTATTATCTCAGGAACTTGTAGCGTAACAGGGAGGCTCCAGGCAAGTCCACTGCCCAAGCGCATGTCGTTGACGATGTTGTAGTATTCTGCTTCATCAACAAAACCTTCGAGAGGACTGTACACGCCCGTCGCAATACACTCAAGATCTGCAAGATTCCGTTTGGAAAGGGTTAAACGAGGTAGGGCGTGGGCATTCTCGAAAGCCGTCTGACGCTCTACGCCTTGCAAAGTGCGATC
>CBDTXL010001298.1:0-1787 GCA_965364435.1 uncultured bacterium | reverse complement strand
CCAATTACTTCTACTTCGTCTTTTACCAGTTGATACAGTGATTCAGTAATTAAAATATCGGTTTGGAATTTTTTGGTCATACCTTCGACGCGGCTGGCGACGTTGACGGTATCCCCAATCACTCCATATTCCCGCCGACGCAACGAGCCAATGTCGCCAGCAATCACCTCGCCAAAGTTGATGCCAATGCCATTAAAAAAGGGGTTCCGACCTTCCTGGATAAATTGCGATCGCAACTCAGCTAAGGCTTGTCGCATTCCTAAAGCTGCTCGAATGGCGTTCATCGCATCATTTTTTTCTCCTTGGGAGACAGGGAACCCAAACTCAGCCATGACAGCATCGCCAATGAATTTGTCTACGGTGCCTCCGGCTTCGATGATTACCTCCACCATTGAGTTGAAATAGGTATTAAGTTGTTCTACAAGTTGCTCAGGAGGCAGTTTGTAGGAAAGGGTGGTGAAGCCGCGAATATCGGAGAATAAAACAGCGGCTTTGAGTTTTTTCCCTTTCAATAGAGCGTGGAAATCATCGGGTTGTTTGAGAATTTCCTGGACAACAGGTGCCGCAACATAACGCTCTAGGGTATGACGGAGGCGGAGTTTCTCTAGCTGGTCAAGGGCAGCACCGACAATGAAGTATGAGAAGCCAGTGAGAGCGATCGCAACCACGGGAATGGCTGTGGGTAAAATCAGATAACTGTAGGTGAAGGCTAGGTAAGAAAACCCTCCATAAGCGATCGCGCTTCCCAACCCCCAAAAAAGTTGTCCTACGTTTCGTTTGGGCAGGATGGCAAGCAAAACACCAACCCCTGTAACGCCCAACAAGGTGAGTAAACCTCGCAGCAGAGGGTTAGGGATTGCCTCAATCATCGATTTCCCCTCGCTCAAGGTAGCGATCGCATTGGCATGAATTTCCACCCCAGGCATCTTCGCCGCAAAGGGTGTGCGATATTGATCGGAGGATAACCCAGCCGCTTCTGTAGTCGTCCCAATCAGAACAATCTTGTCTTTGAAGGTTTTCTCCTTCAAATGAGAGTTCCACCAATCGGTAGCTAGCACCTGCCAAAACGGAACTCTTTTAAAAGTCCCCACAGAACCATAGAAGAAAATTCCGCTGCCTTGAGGTTGGGGGTAAGGCAGTTGGGCAGCCTGCAAGGTTACCTCAGCAAATGAGGGAAGCGTCGGCAGGTTTAGAGGGCGAAGAACTTGCTTTTGATACTCGCTGCCAAGACGGTGAACTCGACCATCAGCCTCTAGCGGTGGCAAGTTAACCAAGCCAAGACCTAGGGGGTTCGTTTTCAGTGCCGGAATGGGTTCAAATAGTTCAGTTGTTACACCTTGAGGGCCAGGAGATTCTATATAGGCAGCTGCTAGGGTGACTCGACCGGCATAGCGTT
Organism: uncultured bacterium; assembly: GCA_965364435.1. Classification (GTDB taxonomy): domain Bacteria; phylum Cyanobacteriota; class Cyanobacteriia; order Cyanobacteriales; family Coleofasciculaceae; genus CBDTXL01. Next base: position 391 of record CBDTXL010001298.1, on the reverse strand, counting down.
GTAGCGTTCTCTGTAGTCGCTGATCATCCGCTTCACCGTAGCCACTGGGCAGATCAAATAGAATATCCATCGACACTGATTTTGCCCCAGCCGCCATCAATCGCTCGATGACCTCAGCGTAGGCGGTTCGCTGCCAAGGCCAGTTCGGCATGAGTTTGGCTAGAGCCTGTTTTTCTGGATCATACTTATACCGTTCTGCGGCGGACAGGGACTGGTCATCAATCGCTAAGATGATGATATTCTCCGGCGGGGAGACAGGCCCCCGTAGCTCAAAGAATAAGGTTTGGGTGTGCCGTTCCAGCCATTGCACAAGTTGTAAGTCTAAAGCCGTAGCGATCGCTCCTGAGATTGCCCAGAACCCCAGCAGTAGGTAACTCAAGCCAGCCTTGCC
>CBDTXL010001297.1:0-1787 GCA_965364435.1 uncultured bacterium | reverse complement strand
AGGGCGATCGCGAGTTGTTTCAGACTGCCCGCTCTCTTATGAAACCCAGTCGCTCAAAAACTCTACTTTTCCTTCCATTTCTTCTGTTGATTTGCTGTTAATCAGCCGCAAAACTCCGCGCATTAGTTCGCCAATCCCATACCGTTGCTGTGGAGCCAGAATAATTCCTGCATGGGACAAATTTTGCTCAAGCAACATTGTATGCAGTTGGTAAAAGTCTCTGGCATTGAAACTGAAAATCACTCGGTTATTTTCCTTCGCCCAAGCAAGCTGCTCCTCATCAGATCGATGCAGCATTCCCACATCTGCAACTGTCAACACATCCACATTGCGCGATCGCAAAGCTTGTATAAAATCCTCATCCATCGAGTCTTCGTCGATATATAGCAGTATCTTGCTCATCCACGAACCTATTAATCCTTCTTCCCGTGTAATGCTGCTAATCTCCAGTATTCGGTATCTTCCTCAGCTAAATCTGCTTCAACTTGATCACGGTTAGCATGATAATAAGTCAAGGCAGCATAAACTTGAGCAAGATTCAGGTGACTCATGCGACGTGCAATCTCTTCGGCACTAGCACCTTGTTTGTAGAGAACCACTACCCGACTCACAGAGGTTTTGGTTCCCGCAATCATTGGACGACCACTGCCAATATCTGGAGAACAGTTCACAAGTGTACCGATGTCAGTAGCAGTTAGCATAATTGACAAACCTTAAGTTAAGATTACTTATCCACAATCTATCATTTTCACTCTTACATCTCCGGCAATCAAGCTTCAGCAACTGTGGTACAAGGATTTCAGGTTAATTATCCCAGATGTCTATTGGTGACGTGAATATGGCAGGAAAGTAAAATATTGCGATGGATTAACGCAATTTGACACTTGTTTACATAATTGCTCTTAACAGAGGCTCTACCTTTTCTCGCATTCTTGGCTTAGAGACGTTAATATCTTCCCCTCGCTAGATGTGTTTTTCTTGCCTACGAGCAATAAGTAGTAATGAGAGACAGGTTTTCAGCCAAATACCAAGTTTTATGGTGTCCAGAGAGGTATTTAAAATGATTTATCAAAATTCTTTTCTTCGATTGCAAGAGCTGTTTTTGCGCTGGGTACTCAAAGAGCCTTTGGCTCCCAAACAACCTTCTGATTGTTTTCTAAATCCTCCCTGTGGTTGTTCTAGTCCAGGAAATACGATGGCGTGTGAAAATTGTCCTCATTTAGAAGCCTGCCTGTCTCATTTTAAAAGGTTAAAATTTGATCCTGTGGTAAGTCGGAATCTCTGAAATAGACACGGGCAAACGCCATGACAACTAATCCCCTTTGCCTGTCCCCGTTTGACGAGGACAACGCCGAGACGCTGCACGTCATCATCGACACACCTAAGGGCAGCCGCAACAAGTTCAAGTGGGACGAGAAGCACGGGCTGTACAAGTTGGACGGCGTGCTGGCTGCGGGTGCGTTTTTTCCATACGACTTCGGTTTCGTGCCCTCAACTCTAGCCGATGATGGCGACGCCATAGATGTGCTGGTTTTGATGGAGGAACCTGCCTTCGTCGGATGTCTGGTTCCATCACGGCTTATCGGTGGTTTTTTCGCTGAGCAGACGGAGGACGGCAAAACCGAGCGAAACGATCGCTTGTTTGCCGTCGCCGCCAATTCCCGTAACCATCGCGACGTGCAGACGCTCGACGACCTGAACCAGAACCTCATACACGAGATCGAACACTTCTTTGTGTCATATAACGCCGCCAAGGGCAAAACGTTCGAGCCACAAGGTCGCTTTGG
>CBDTXL010001296.1:0-1791 GCA_965364435.1 uncultured bacterium | reverse complement strand
GGGCGTGGGCATTCTCGAAAGCCGTCTGACGCTCTACGCCTTGCAAAGTGCGATCGACGAGCTTGCCTCCGTGGGGTTGAATCAAACGCTGGTGCATAATTTTTTGTACTCCATCAAACTGATACAAAACAAACCTTTGTACATTTTGATATTTAATTCAATTTGGACATAGCTAAGGAAGGGGATGCCAGGTGGTTAATCTGGCAATCCCATTGAACAGCTAGCCCCTGTCAGCTTGCGAGGGTGATGCTGTTAGTGTCTTGCAAGACGAAGTTTCGTTGAACTATTTCATCCATGTAAGAAGCTTGTATCTTACGGCGATGGCGGTCATCATCTGGCAAAGCAGCCCAGGCATCTTCCTTGAGCTGGGTATTCTCAAGATCAAATTGTGCGAGATCTTCCCGAGTCAAGTGTAACTCTTCCCCTGGCTTAACCAGTACTCGCTCGTAACCAAGCGCATCCAGCGCTTCTCCAGCTACGCTCTCGAAAATCCGTAAATCTTCTTCCTTTGTTTCCTTGAGGAACTTACGAGTATTCGTTTGCATTAATGGGCGTACAACGTTACCCCATAAACCGCTGGCACTGGCGGCCTTTTGAGCCTCAACTGATTGGTGGAATTCCATCATGGAGTCAGTGTAGGTTGCCTCTAGGAACTCACATACAGCCTTGCAGGTTTGTTCTGGATTGCCGACAAGATTTTCGTAGCTGACAGACAAAAAGCGTTCAGACGCAATCTTGTCGCGCAACTGCAAAGCTAGCTTTTGTGTAGCGTTCCAATCCTTGGCAATATGGTAATAGTGCTTCTCTCCTTCAATTGCCTTTGTAAAGGATAGGGCTACGTCGCGACCATCCCGATACAGGTAAATAAACTTCGAGTCGCTGAAGTATTTAGCAAGCTCCTGGGCATAGTGAACATTCGCTAGGCTTTTATTGCACCAGCTACGCTTTCCCCAAGCCTCTGCAAGGGCATCATAGACAGCACCTGTAATCGCCAACAAATGGGGCTGGCTACAACGTGCCATGATATCTTTGCGATCTAGCTTCACACCTTCCCAGTGAACTGGATTAAGTTCTACGAGACGGCACACATCATTCACTAGTAGTGAAAACAACAATCGCTGATTCAGATCTCCATAGCTTGGTACTAGTGGCATCATTCGCTTAAGAATGTGAGGGGGATGTGGCGCTGCAATTTCTGGCAGCTGGTTGAGCATCAGCCGGAAAAGATTCGAGCCAGAACGCTGGGTTCCAATCATAAAGATTTTCATGGATCAACCCTCCAATCAATGTTTAGTGAGTGTTGTTAAGCTTTCTATGAGACCCGCAGTGAACGGGTGGTGGCTACCTAGTAAAGTGCCAAACCAGCAATACCAGCCACTGGAATAATCAAGGCAACTTCCACACGGAAGCGAATAATGGCAATGAGCGCCGCTGTGAGGATAACTGCTGAGGCCCAATAGGGCGGTGCTGTGCTACCAACCACAAAAGCCGCCGCAATCAGCATGCCGACAACAGCAGGTCTTACGCCGCGCAGTGCTGCTTTAACTGCATCAGACTCCTTGAGGCTATCTAGAAAATAAGTGCCCACTAGCATCAGTAATGCAGGGGGCAGAAACATGCCGACCGTAGCAGACAGCGCACCAAGCAATCCGGCAACCTTGTATCCAATAAAAGCCGAGGTAATCAAGATCGGACCCGGTGTAATCTGACTGATTGCCAGACCATCAATAAACTCCTTATTGGTGACCCAACCTTGGCTATTAACCACTAGATCCTGGATGATTGGAATGA
>CBDTXL010001295.1:0-1791 GCA_965364435.1 uncultured bacterium | reverse complement strand
GGATGAGCTTAATGCAGGATTTCCTCTAGCTGATGCTGATTCCAAAGCGATTGATATAGACCAGGGCTTTGCAGCAGTTCTGTGTGAGTGCCTGTCTGAACAATTTGACCAGCATCCATCACAAATATCCGGTTAGCGGTAGCAGCAGCCGAGAGTTGGTGAGAGATAAAAATCACGGTTTTGCGCCGGACGCCTTCGGCAAGATTTTCCAGAATTTGAGTAGCTGTCTGATTATCAACACTAGAAAGAGCGTCATCAAGAATCAGCACGGGGGCGTCCATCAGTAGTGCCCTCGCGAGAGCTGTACGCTGTCGCTGCCCCCCAGAGAGGATGATGCCTCGTTCTCCTACAATTGTTTCGTACTGTTGGGGGAAGTTGAGAATTTCTGCGTGGATTTGCGCTTGCTTGGCGGCGTATTCGACTTCTGAGTGTTCGCTCACGGGAGAACCGTAGCGGATGTTGTTTTTGATGCTAGTGCTGAAGAGGAAGCTGTCTTGGGGAACATAAGCGATCGCATTCCGCAAGTCTTGCAATCGCAGGGTTGTAACATCATGCCCATCTAAAAATAGCTGATTGGCGTCAATATCCAGCAGACGAGGTAACACATTGGCAAGAGTCGATTTCCCAGAACCAATGGCTCCCACAATCGCCACTGTTTCACCAGCATTAATCGTGAAGCTAACGTCTTTGAGTGCCGGAGTTTTCGCACCAGGGTAGGTGTAACTCAGATTGAGGGCTCTCAACTGACCTTTCACTGGCGTCGGCAGCGCGATCGCATCGGGGGTATCTTTAATCTGGGGCTTGACCAAGAGAATCGACTCGACGCGGTCTATACTAACTTCACCCCGTTGATAGGCAGTAATTGTAAAACCCAGGAGTGCCGTGGGGAAAACTAAACGATCTGCGAACAGAAGCAGCGCCACAAAATCACCAATACTGATCGCACCCTGGGCAATCGAACCCGACCCTAGCCATAGTAATACCAATAAGCTGACATAGGCGAGAGCTTCAATCAGAGGAAACAGTACGTTCCGCGTTTTTGCCAGTTCGAGATTTGCGTCCAATAGCTGACCATTAAGGCGTCGGAAGGCGCGGCGCTCGTTTTCTTCCTGAGCGTAGATCTTAATCAGGGAGATCCCGCTCATATCTTCCTGAATCAACTCACTTAGGTTAGAGAGTTCTTCCTGTACTGTCATCTGTTGGACGCGAAGCTTCTCGCTAAAGAGTATGACAGTAATCAACATGAACGGATAAACTGCGATCGCTAGTAGAGTCAGCCGCACGTTAATCGACATCATTACCGGCAGCGTCAGAGTATAGGCAAATAATGTATTCGCCAGACTCAAAACCGCAAACCCCAACAGACGCCGAATATTATCAACATCACTAGTAGCGCGGTTAATCAAATCCCCAGACGTGTTCGTAGAAAAATAAGACGGCTCTAGGGTAAGCAGATGTTGAAAAATCTTTTGCTTGAGGTCAAATTCCACCTGACGCCCCAAACCAAACAGCAGGATACGCGATGCCATCCGTATCACCCACATCACGCTTGAGAGGATCAGGATGAGCAACACAAAGCGCCAGATCTGATCAAAGTTGAAGGCTGTACGCAGTTCATCAATGCTATCCCTGATTAGTAGAGGGATGTAGACGCCGATTCCATTAACAAGTAATAGAGCGAAGATGCCTAGCGCTGCCTGTCGCCAGTGAGGGCGCAGATATAGCAGTAGTTTTTGTAGACGCGAGTTAGCCATGTTACAAATTTAACAATTTTTGATTTGAGATAATGGC
>CBDTXL010001294.1:0-1795 GCA_965364435.1 uncultured bacterium | reverse complement strand
AGGCGGCAATAATCTGTGAAGATTACTGATTTCGTTTAGGACTTACGCCTTACTAGCCGCCAACCACCCTTAAAAAGGAATGTTGGAAAGCTCTACAGAGGCTAAAATACCTTGAATTCTGTTAAGGGGCGTAACTCCTATCGTTAATCTTGCCAGCACCTAGGATCTCTTGAGAATGCAATATTACTATCCCCTCTCTCTATATTGCTAGTATTTACCTAGCATTTTTATTTAAAAAAATATAAAGCTTAGGTATTATAAATACTCATTAAGACGGTGCTTGTAAATTTATGTAAACTGAGGCGCGATCGCAAGTAGCTTAACGATGACAATAGAAGCTCATCGGCATGTCATTATTAAGGCTGAATGAATAGAAAAGCATACCCCACAGACCTGAGTGATGCGGAAACAGTTGGGTGCATCCCATTTTTGCCGAAATAATTTCTTGTGGGTGGGCATCCTGCCCGCCCTTTAGCTTTGACAGGCTTTCCGGCCTGTCCCACAAGAAAATGTATTTGCACAATTGGGATGCTCCCAAGCAGTTTGGCAATTGCAACCTGTTGTCGTGGACGCAAGCGTTGAGTTAAAACTGCGGTCTGTACTCTCGAACCCCAAAAGTCAGAGAACAGTTAAAACCTACTTACCTTGGCAGAAGCGTATACCGAATAATACGACAATCTTGGTTCAAACAGCCAACCGATGATCCAGTAAGATCGGAAGGATTATAATCAATACCTACTTGTCTTCCTGTAGTTAGTCCAGTTTTCCAAACATCCAAAACTCTATTTGCAAAGTTTGCATTAGAAGTCGATACTGCAAAATAGATGACACCGCCGAAATTCTGTGTACATCTGATGTGTATACGTTCAGGAAAAACTCCCACATTAGTAGGTGTACAGAGAACATAGTTAGCATTTGCTGGAGCGGTAAAAAAGGCTGGTATAGCAATACTACAACCTAAAAAAGTCAGAGTTGAACTTATTAACTTTTTTACAGGATTTTTCTGGTACATTTTCACTCTCCTTTATTTCGATTATGACAAATAACAAGAGGTACGCTGTATTTCCTCTTTCTACTTATTACTCAAATCAAAAAGCCAGGGTTTTATGCAAAATTACAAAAGTTAATATTTTAGCTATTAAGCGATTCGAGCTAAGAGGGTGTTTGTAAAGTTAAGTGAAGGCAGGCGCGATCGCTAAACGTCTTAACATCAGGCGGATCATAGAGGCATAAATAAATGCCTCACTGACTTCAGGTAGCTGTACTGATGCTAGTCTTAGAGTAGAAAATTAAAGGCAAACCTAGTCAATACAAGGCGATTAACGAAGCTATCCGCACGGTGCAATTTGTTTGCAACAAATGCTTGCGATATTGGATGGATGCTTCTGGCAATGCTAAGATTGACCGTTTCGCTTTGAATAAGTTCTCTGTAAACGAGTAGTCAAGAAAGTTCTTAGCACTAGGATTCACGTTTGCTCGTGTGGCTGTGTCGTTCACAGGGATTGGAACGCGGCGATAAATATTTGGCTCAAGGCAAAATATAGCGACTGCCCGTCCCGAAGTAACGCTAGTGGAGTTGGAACCTCTACGCTACTTGGGGAAACCCTGGTAGAGCAAGTTCTGACCATGAAACTAGAATCCCACGCGCTCGATTGCCGGGGGAGTGTCAAGACTCCTAGCTACAACAGCTAAAGAAAGTCATCTTGACAGGTATTACCACAGGATCAGAGCAAGGGTATTGCCAGGGATTCCTAACGCTGCTGAGCTAAATCCCGAATCAGAGATACTCGATTGT
>CBDTXL010001293.1:0-1795 GCA_965364435.1 uncultured bacterium | reverse complement strand
TACTCAAAATCGTTATGAGTATGATATAGTCGTAACAGTTCGTAAATAATCAGTCTTTCCAGCACGGGTAAGGTGGCAATAACTTTACCGGCGATCTATGACGAACGTATAAGCCACAAAATTCAAGGAGAATAACTTCATGACTAGCCCGACAGAAGGATGTCTGCGGGTGGGCCAACAGGCTCCCGACTTTACTGCTACTGCTGTAGTCGATCAAGAGTTCAAGACGATTAAACTGTCTGACTATCGTGGCAAGTATGTCGTCCTATTTTTCTATCCGCTTGACTTCACATTTGTCTGCCCCACTGAAATTACAGCATTTAGCGATCGCTTTGAGGAATTCAAAGCACTAGGCACTCAAATCCTGGGCATCTCTGTTGACAGCGAATTCTCTCACTTAGCATGGATTCAGACAGAACGCAAGTCTGGCGGTGTTGGCGACCTGAACTATCCTCTGGTTGCCGATCTCAAAAAAGAAATCAGCACCGCTTACAACGTCCTTGACCCTGATGCGGGTGTCGCACTGCGTGGCTTGTTCATCATCGACAAAGATGGCGTCATCCAGCACGCGACCATCAACAACCTATCGTTTGGTCGTAACGTTGACGAAACCCTGCGTACCCTGCAAGCGATTCAATACGTTCAGTCTCACCCGGACGAAGTCTGCCCAGCAGGTTGGCAACCCGGTGACAAGACGATGGTTCCCGACCCCGTCAAGTCCAAGGTGTTCTTCTCTGCTGTCTAAATCTCAACTGACGGGTCAATCTTTGTGGGGGCACGATAATATCGTGCCCCTAGGTTCTGGTGTATGCCACTGAGAATCGCTATAGACGAAGTTCCCGAACAGAACCGAGAACGCCTGGTCTACTGTGTCATTTAATGCATAAGTTTTATCGAGCAGAATTCGACACCCAATGCTGACTTCCACTGACTTTAGCGGCTTACTCAATGAGCGCTTCTTCCGAAATTTTTTCCCAGTACCAGCAACCAACACCCTAAAACTGGGAGAAACGACGACTGACTTTGAGTTGCCTGATATTACAAACAACCGTCAAGTAAGGCTATCCAATTACCGGGAAAAGCAACCCATCCTCCTTGCCTTTACCCGCATCTTCACCGAAAAGCAGTACTGCCCCTTGTGCTACCCTCACATCAAAGCGATGAATGAGAACTACCATCGCTTCACCGAGAAGGGTGTTGAGGTGTTGATGATTACAAGTACGGATACTCAACAAAGCCAACAAGTTGTCAAAGACTTGAGTTTAAAGATGCCACTTTTGAGCAATCCGGGCTGCGGCGTTTTTCGAGCCTATGAAGTTGGTCAGGCATTGGGGGCACCGCTACCTGCCCAGTTCCTCCTGGACAGCCGAGGAAAACTCCGCTTTAAACATCTGTTTTCTTTCCTGTCTCCTAATGCTGAGGTTGAGACCCTGTTAGACGCCATTGAGACGCTGTGACTGAGAGCTTGCACCAAGCCCTTGCCAATGAAATGATGTTGTTGGCGAATTCCTTACAACCTAACCCTCTAGCCCCCTTTGGAGAGTCGATTACATGAATGCGGATGAAACAATTAAGATTCGCTCAGTTGATAAAAGTGCTTGGAGTGCAACTCTCCAAGGTTTTCAACCCGATAAAATTGAGCAGCTGTTGGAAGTCTATGGTGCTGATGGGTTGGTCATCGGTACTATCTGTGAATCTGTAGAAGGTAAATACTACATCAACGGTCAACCTGACGTTGACTACGCCTCTCTACAGGCAGCGGCAGGCTCACTCATCAAAGGGGAAGCTTAAGCGA
>CBDTXL010001292.1:0-1800 GCA_965364435.1 uncultured bacterium | reverse complement strand
ACAAAACTAAGCACGTCATTGTTGGCACTTTCCCCTCCCACGTAGAGGCAGAAAGTGCTGTATTGGCACTAGAGAAAGCAGGCTGCGATATGCACACGGTCTCGATGATTGGCAAAGACTACCAAACCTCTGAGCATGTGCGCGGATTTCTGACCTGGAAAGATAGCACTAAAACCGATGCTGTAGGAGGAAGCTACTGGGGCAGCTTTTTTGGAGGATTGTTTGGCACGCTGATGGGGGCTGGATTGCTCTTTATTCCTGGAACAGGTGCTGTGATCGTTGCGGGTCCTATTGCCGGAGTGATGGCGGGTTGGTTGGAAGGAACAGTTGTTGGTGGCAGTGGTGCTGCGGTTGCGGGAGGACTAGCGGGTGCGCTGGTAGGATTGGGGATTGGGAAGGACAGCGCACTAAAGTACGAGAGTGACCTTGAAGCTGGCAAGTTTGTCGTGCTGGTGACGGGTGCGGATGAGGATGTCACTCAGGTGCAGGATCTGCTCCAGAACACGGGTCTTCAGTTCACGATCGCTACCTAGGGGCTTGTCCAGAAATAACGGAGTGCTAGTCCCGGATTAGGCGCGATCGCCCTAAGCCTATGAGCAACTCAGCCAACTAACAGCGAAATTTAGGCAACTTAACGATAAAGCTTGTCCCCTTGCCCTCCTCACTTTCAACTTCAATCGTCCCTTGATGCGCCTCAATAATACTCTTTGCTAAAAATAATCCTAATCCCCATCCTGTTTGATCCTCAGCAGAGGTGGTTCGACGAAATTGTTGAAACAGGATTGATTGAGCATCTGAGGTAATCGGATTGCCTTCATTATGGATGGTCAGGCTAATCTGTGTTTCAGTTTGCTGGAGCGTGAGTGTAATCGGCGTGCTAGGAGTACCATATTTCACAGCGTTAATGGCTAAGTTTTCAATCACCCGCCGTATTTCTTTACGGCTACAATAGCTCCTGATCTTAGAATCAGAGACGACAACAAACCGTTCTCCATAAGCGAAGCTCAAATCCTCCGCTACGTCCTGGACTAGCATCTCTAAATCGCATTCTTCAAATTCAATCTTTAAGCTCTGCCCTGCCCGCAACCGACTCGCATCAAGCAGATTTTGAATCATCGAATCTAGCCGATTGACCGCATTGAGCATCTTCGTCGCCACATCCACGTGGGTGTCTCCTCGTTCAAGCCGCCGCAGAGTTAGTTGAGTTCCCATTTTTACAACATTAAGTGGACCTCGGAGGTCGTGAGTTAGCGTCACCATAAATAGCTCTTGAATATCTCGCAGCGTCTGGGAGAATTGAGTAGCAGCGTCGTTAACCGCTTGCTCAATGGAGCCGATAATGATATCTCGTTCCCTCACTTCTAAAGGCGCTTCTTCCTCTAAAACTTGAAAGATTACTTGACGGAGGATGTGGTACTCGAAAATGAGTTTAGTCATGGAGTAGTCGGCATAACCTGCCCGCTCACGTCCATGCTTCTTGCCAATCCGAGTGCTTTCTACCTCGTCGGCTGCGATTCGGGCAGGTGTCCTGTCAATTCTGTTTGAGAGTTCATCTACCAGTTGGTTTAAGTACAGAGGTAGCGAATTTTGTAAGACAAGAGAGTCCTGATGCATTGATGCACTGACTTCATCACGCGCCCGCTCCTCCCACATTTGCATGATTCTTTCAGAATTTTGTTGAAGACAGTCAGAAGCAGCGTTAGACATAGAATGCAAGAACACCAAAACTAGGAAAGAGTCAGCTTTAAGCTACCTGAGATTGTAACAATATCTTGATTCAATTCCATCAAGACTTAACCA
>CBDTXL010001291.1:0-1802 GCA_965364435.1 uncultured bacterium | reverse complement strand
AGGTTCTGGCAAACGTGAAGGCAGTCAGGTTTGTTTTTCCAGGCGTACCAGTGCGTTGTAATCAGGAACCCCTTCCTTGGATCGCTTACTCTTATCTAACAACACATTCCCCTCAGGCCAATGCACCTGCAAGTTCCCTGGCTTAATCGGCGCTATGTAAACTCTTCCCTTCAACTCGCCCAGTTCATTCTTCAGAATTACCGCATCGCCATCCTTTAACCCCAACTGATCAGCATCTACCTGACTCATCAACACAGCCTCTCGCATTGCCCCCGTAATCGAATCTTTGCGCTCTTGTACCATACTGTTGAACTGCTTACCCCGGCGCGTTGCAACGAGGAAACAGCCCTCTGGTAATTCTCGCTGGAATGGAGACAATTCAGCAAAACGAGCCTTCCCATCCGCTGTTGGGAAGTTCCAGCCAAAGCACAGATGTGAACCCCCATACTGAAACTGGTCTCCGGCTTCCTTCAAGTGCTGGATTCCGGCATACTGAGGGATAATCTGGGCAATCTCTTGGCGAATGGCAGTTGTACTCTCTTGTGGGATGGGCATCTTGCCCGTCCCATCTTCAAGGGCAGGCGAGACGCCTACCTCACAGGAGAAATGCAGTTTGTCAGCAATTTCAGGTCGCACGCGCCTTGCCAGTTCCATAAACACTTCCCACTCTGGACGCGCCTCACCAATTCGGGGACCAGGAATTTCTGGGCTGAAAATTACCCGTCGTTCTGTACTGGTTTCTGTGACTCCCCCTGGTACTTCATAGCGCGTGCTTGCAGGCAACAGCACCACGGTATCAGCTGGCTCAACCAGCATCTGGCTGGAACAGATAATATCCATATGAACCCGCAAAGGCACTCGCTTGAGGGCTGCCTCCACATAATCGGGTTCCGGCAGAACCTCCAAGAAATTCCCTCCCACCGAAAACAAAACATCTAACTGCCCCTCATAGGCAGCATTAATCATTTCCGGCGCAATTAAACCTTTAGTGGTGGGGACTTCAAAGCCCCATTGTTCGCTCAGCTGACGCGCATTCTCTGGGGTAATGGGTTTGCCACCGGGAAAGACTGTGGCGTAGCATCCCATCTCAGCGCCACCTTGCACGCCAGAGTGCCCTCGGATGGGCATCAACCCACACCCTTCTCGACCAACAAACCCTTTAGTCAATGCCAGGTTGATAATCGATCGCACATTGTCTTCACCGCACTCATGTTGAGTAATGCCCATACTCCAAACAAACACGGCTTTCTGGGCTTCTCCGACCATTTTGGCAAAGGCATACATCTCCTCTTTAGAGGCACCGGAGATACGCTCTAGTTCTTCCCAAGACTGAGCATCGAGTGAGGCTTTCAGTTCTTCAAATCCATTGGTGTAGCGATCGATGAACGACTGGTCTACCCAACCGTTGTCAATCATATGTTTGATGGTGCCATTCAGGAAGGCAATATCCCCGCCCATGTTTACCAGAAAGAAGTCTTCCGCAAACTTGGTGCCGAAGAGGGCACTTTCAGGAATCGAGGGCACCCAGTATCGCTCCATCCCTGGTTCTCGGTAGGTGTTGATGACAACCATGCGAGTACCAGCTTTCTTTGCCCAATGCAGATACTTGACGGTAACAGGCTGGTTGTTAGCGACATTGGAGCCAATGAAGACTAACAAATCTGTGCCAATCCAGTCTTTATAAGAGCAGGTGGTAGCGGCTGCCCCTAATGAAGCCTTCAGTCCGGCTGTGCTGGGAGAATGGCATATTCGGGCAGCGTTGTCAATGTTATTACTTCCCATCGCCCGCACGGCTTTCTGGG
>CBDTXL010001290.1:0-1802 GCA_965364435.1 uncultured bacterium | reverse complement strand
TCTTTCGGCAAGGTGCGGTTAGCTTCTGGGGTATACTCCTGTTTGAAGAGGAAACCGCTGTAAGCTGGCATCCCATACTCACTAATATCCAGACCCTTAAGTTCCGCTTCAGGTGAAACTCTCAAGCCCACTGTAGCCTTAATTAGTGACCAGGCAAGCCAACTCAATACAACTGTAAAAATTGCGACTGCTCCAATACCAAGAAGTTGAACTAAAAGTTGCTTTAGTCCAGGGATATTACCACCCAGTAACAATCCCTTAGCTGGACCTTCACCTTCTTGGTAAAGAACAAAATTAGAGGCAACATTGACATTAGGGCCTAAGGCGAACAGCGCAACGGCTATAGTTCCCCAGATGCCACCAACAAGGTGAACGGAAATTGCACCTACTGGATCGTCAATTTTTAACTTGTCGAAGAAATCTACAGCAAAGATCACAATCACTCCGCCAATAAGACCGATTACAGCAGCACCCTCGATGCTGACAAATCTACAGGATGCTGTAACGCTTACTAAACCAATGAGGATGCCATTGATGATCATGGAAAGATCGGGCTTAGTGAAGTACCGCCAAGAGGTGAAAGTTGCTGCAACTCCACCCATTGCAGCAGCCATGTTGGTTGTTAGGAGAATATGAGTAATGCTTTTGGGATCGGCAGCTAGGGTCGAGCCGGGGTTAAAGCCAAACCAGCCCAGCCACAAAATGATACAACCTAGAGTAGAAATGGCGAAGTTATGTCCCGGCAGAGCAAAGGATTCGCCATCTTGATATTTACCGATGCGCGGACCCAAGAGGATAGCGCCTACCAGAGCAGACCAGCCACCGACAGAGTGGACGACAGTGGAACCTGCAAAATCCCAGAATCCTAATTGGGATAGCCAACCGCCCCCCCAAATCCAGTGACCCGTGACAGGATAGGAAATCCCCACCAGTAAAAGGCTAAAGAACACAAAAGCAAAGAACTTAATCCGTTCAGCTACAGCGCCAGAAACAATAGTTGCTGCGGTTCCTGCAAAGACCAATTGAAAGAAAAATTTGGCTTGTATGGGTATACCAGCCCAACTCAGCGAACGAAATACCCCTTGGTAGGCTGCGCCTGTGGCAGGGCTGTTGTCACTTCCCTTGAGTAAAAAACCATGAAGACCAATGAACCCATTGTCGGTAGCTTTAAGATTGGTCCAGTCTCCGCCAAATCCAAACATCAAAGCAAAGCCCAAAATCCAGAAGGCTAAAGTAGACAAGGCAAATACAATCAGGTTTTTAGCCAAAAGGCTGACTGCATTCTTTTGGCGGCAAAAACCTGTTTCAAGCATGGCAAAGCCTGCGTTCATGAAGAACACTAAACAGCCAGTGAACACCACCCACATGGTGTCCAGCCCCACTTGAAGCTCCTGCTTAACTTCTTGCTTAACTGCTTCTAATTCGGCTGAGGATGGGTATTGGGCAACGGCGGAGTAAGTCCACACTAGTAGAATCATGGCTGCCAAAGGCAAGCAAGCTTGCCAACTCGGCGAGAGCAAGCTTTTTTGGCGCTTTAACTTTTTAAGTTTGTGTTTGTACACTTTGTAAGGTCACCCTATTATTTTTTTTAGTAGCTAGTAACTAGTAGAGGCACTCCTTGGTAGCACCTAGCCCAGCTTCCACATGCTGATATGATGACGATGCCAAGGGACATGATATGACAGGATCTTAAATCTGATAGGGTGCGTTAAGGTTGTATAATACATTACTTTTAACGGGGGATTGCGGCACTTGCTCCTCATGGAATTAGTAAAAGCGCCAGATCTACCCTTAAGACACAG
>CBDTXL010001289.1:0-1805 GCA_965364435.1 uncultured bacterium | reverse complement strand
CTTGTTTGAATCGTGGCGTGATTTGAGTGCTAATAATATTGCCGACTTTGGCATCAGGTAAAATTGCTTCGACACCGTAACCCGTTTCGATTTCCACGCGGCGATCGCCTTTTGAAATCAAGAACAGCACCCCGTTATCCTGACCTTTTTTACCAATCCCCCAGGACTTAAACAGCGCGGTTGTAAACTCCTTGGGAGAAGCAGATGGGGCAGTTTCTGGTACAGTCACCACGGCGATTTCTGTGCCATTAGAACGTTCTAATTGAGAAATCACAGAATTGAGTTGAGCTTCTGTTGGCTCATCGAGAATCTCTGCCATGTCCGTCACCCAAGTATTATTAATCTGCCGGGGATTGGGTACATCCTTGACATCAACAGCTAGTCCCACCAAGGGAAATAAGACAACTGCAACAGTAAATGAACTAGCCTTGAGCAAACGTTTGACTTGAAATCCTACTTTTTTCATGACGTTCATCATTCCTTTTTTCAGCTATTAAAGGGTGATACCAAGTTGCATTCAAACGTATAACTCTCTCTTTCTCTGACCTCTGTGTCCTCTGTGCCTCGGTGGTTCGTTAAATTCTACTAAGAGCAGCAACTCAGTATGATTAAGCTGTCGCACATTTAAGGAGCATTTCAATAGGTCACAGAGTTCTTGTGGAATGGGCATCTTGCCCGTCCTAATGGGTGCAAACTAAATGTACAGCAGCTTACCAACTGCCACCGGCACCACCGCCACCACTGTCACCGCCGCCACTGCTACCGCCACCACTGTCACCGCCACTGCTATAGCTGCTGCCACCACTGTCAGAGCTAGAAGGAGGAGGAGGGGGAGGAGGGGGAGGCAAGCAAGGAATTATTTCTTCCCTTTCAATGCGATAGTCACAACAGTGGCACTCCTCGATAATCAGGCGTCTTCCAGTGCTGTATTGAGTAGGGTGCTGTAAAGTCTGCGTTGTGCGTGTTGCTGTCAACTCTTGGCAGGTAGAGCAATGGCAAAATTGAGATAAGCGCGGCTCATAGGCGACTCGGTGGAACCCCGATCCAGTTAGCTGCTGGCTACAGTTAAAACATTTCCAGCCCTCAAACCTTATACTGCCGAGTTGTTGAGCTACTTGCTCTGGTTTGCTCAGAGTGGATTGAATGATGGCATCGTCTACTTTTTCCATCGGCTTTTTGCATTGAGCGCAGATGCAGACACGACTGCCACCCTTGAATCGCGATCGCCCTTCGGGTTCAATCAAAACTCGACGACTTTTCACATAAGCAGCAGTCCCGATCGCTAATACCCCTCCCCCTCCAATTAGCAGCCACCAAGGAACATTGGCATCCTGAGTCGGTTCCTGCTCCAGAGCGAGGGGTTGAGTTGCCAAGCTTGTCTGTGATCTACCGGAAGTAATTGCCGTTGGCGTTGATTGCTGGTTCACCGAGGCAGATTGAGGCGCTTCTAGAGCAACAACCAGCGCTTTTGTGCCAGCTAGAGTGCCACCATTAAAGTCACCTTGTTTGAATCGTGGCGTGATTTGAGTGCTAATAATATTGCCGACTTTGGCATCGGGTAAAATGGCTTCGACACCATAACCCGTTTCGATTTCCACACGGCGATCGCCTTTTGAAATCAAGAACAGCACCCCATTATCCTGACCTTTTTTACCAATCCCCCAGTATTTAAACAGCGCCGTTGTAAACTCCTTGGGAGAAGCAGATGGGGCAGTTTCGGGTACAGTCACCACGGCGATTTCTGTGCCATTAGAGCGCTCTAATTGAGAAATCACAGAATTGATTTGAGCTTCTGTCGGCTCATC
>CBDTXL010001288.1:0-1807 GCA_965364435.1 uncultured bacterium | reverse complement strand
AAATCGGCACCAGCAGAATAATCAGCGCCAGACTCGGCACTGTATAGAGCGTTCCCAGTAACCCCAGCACTGGAACGCTTAGCCAGTGGTAGCGAGTCACCAGCAATGCTAAGGGAAGAGCGATCGCTATAGCAATCACTACGGCTAAGCCTGTCATCTGTAGATGCTCTAGCAGCAAACCAAAAACAATCCCAGGATTTTTGACGATATAGTTCATGCCATTTTGGGCTTTGGGATAGGACTTAAATTATCTTTTCGTGGGGGTTTGGGGGAGTCCATGTATCCCACGCCAAATTAAAAATTATGGCGTGGGATACATGGACTCCCCCATGTTAATTTAAGGGGTGTTAAACACCTTAAATTAACATTTAAAGGTTGAATTGTGTTCGGTAAACCCAGTATAATACTGAAATGTTGACTATCAGTCACCGCTACCGAATCTATCCAGACACCGCTCAAAAACAAACACTGATTGAGTGGATGGATATCTGTCGCAGCGCTTACAACTACGCCCTGCGGGAGATAAAAGATTGGTGCGATAGTCGGAAGTGTCTGGTGGATAGATGCTCCATTGAGAAAGAGTACATCCTCTCTCCTGAACTGAAGTTTCCGAACGAAATTCAACAACTTAACAACTTGCCTAAAGCCAAGAAGGAATCCCCCAGATTGGGTGCAGTTCCTTCTCAGGTTCTCCAACAAACGATTAAGCAGTTGCACGTAGCGTGGAAATACTTTCAAGAGAGAGGCTTTGGCTTTCCTCGATTCAAGAAGTACGGACAGTTCAAGTCGTTGTTGTTTCCTCAATTCAAAGAGAATCCAGTAACGAACTTGCACATCAAGTTGCCTAAAATTGGAGCAATTCCAATCAACCTGCATCGACCAGTCCCTAACGGTTTTGCGGTCAAGCAGGTGAGAATCTTGAGGAAAGCTGACCGATGGTATGCATCTATCTCTCTTCAATGTGATGTCAATGTTCCCGATCCAACCCCACATGGACATCCTATCGGCGTTGATCTAGGGCTGGAGAAGTTTTTGGCAACCAGTGACGGTGTACTTGTAAAGCCGCCCAAGTTTTTTAAAGAGCTGCAAGGTTGGCTGAAAGTGCTGCAACGTAGACTTTCTAGAAAACAGAAACGGTCTAGTAATTACGAGAAAGCCAGACTCAAGGTAGCACGACTTCACCACAAAATCGACAACACCAGGAAGGACTTTCACTACAAACAAGCTCATGCCCTTTGTGATGCTGGCGATATGGTCTTCATGGAAGACTTGGACTATTCGATAAGCGCTAAAGGAATGTTCGGGCTTCACATGCTTGACGCTGCCTTTGGTCAGTTTAGAACTATCGTTAAATATGTGTGCTGGAAGCGTGGAAAGTTCTGTCGCGCGAAGACGCGCGCCCGCTTCGCTAACAGTGAAGTTGATGCTTTTGGGACTTCTCAAGAGTGTCCTGAATGTGGTGGTGAAGTTAAAAAAAACCTGAGTGTTAGAGTTCATAACTGTCCTCACTGTGGGTACAAAACTGATAGGGACATAGCAGCAGGTCAAAATATCAGAAACCGAGGAATTAAACTAATCAGTACCGTTGGACAGACGGGAAAGGAAACTGCCTGTGCAGACGATCTACCGGGGGCTGGGGAAACTCAGTCTAGGCAAGTGTCGAAATCTCTTAAGAGAGTAACCAGGAAACCCAAGTCGTGAGTCTTGGGAAGCCTGCGGCATAATCTTCGATTTGCCGCAGGAGGATGTCACTAAGGACAACTGCAACTGTAACCCTTCGGGTGGCTACCTGCATTTTAAGCAGGAT
>CBDTXL010001287.1:0-1811 GCA_965364435.1 uncultured bacterium | reverse complement strand
AACTGTTGCAATTAGGTCAACTGGATCTGCTCTCAGGTGAACTGGATGCGATCGCCAATGCACCCCTGAGGAACTAGCGAGACGGCAGTTCGTAGTCGCGCAAACCTTCACTTTTCTTAGCCCCCCTTTTAAAGATGTTGTTGGCTCTGTTCGGAAAACCTAACCCCCCAGCTCCTCACTAAAGCTCCGGCTTCCCACCTCTCCCTAACCCTCCCCTACAAGGGGAGGGAAAAGGAAAAACTTTTTTAGCGGGAAGGGGGAGTCCGGAAGCCCCTCCCCTAAGAGGAGAGGGGTTGGGGAGGGGTCAGACCCATCAGTTAATTCGCCAACAGTATCCTTAAGTCCCTGCGTCATAGCCCAAGTCGTCTAAAGACGACTCAACTACTGATTCTTAGTCCTCTTGAGAGGACTTTAGCTATGAGACAGGGGTTTCACCCCCTGGCGGATGAGCGCTTCCTTGAGAATGAATCAGCCCTGCTTAACAAGGGGGGGACAATACCCAACTGCAAGAAAAACTATGATGAACCAAGTTATCCCCCGCCTGTGGATGGCTAGCAGCATCGCCCTTGGCTGTCTGGTAACCGTCAGTCCTTCTGTTGCACAAATTGTTCCAGATAATACCCTCCCGGTGAATTCTACGGTTACACCAGGATGCACGATTTGTACGATTGACGGGGGAACAATTCGGGGCGTCAATTTGTTCCACAGCTTCAGCGAGTTTTCCGTCCCTACGGGTGGTGAAGCGTTTTTCAACAATAATTTGCAGATTCAAAATATTTTCAGTCGGGTTACAGGTAACTCGGTTTCTAATATTGATGGGTTGATTCGTACCAACGGGACGGCGAGTTTGTTTTTCCTCAATCCGAATGGGATTATTTTTGGTCCCAATGCTCAGTTAAATATAGGTGGGTCGTTTTTTGCGAGTACGGCAAGCAGTTTCAAGTTTTCCGATGGCAGTGAGTTTAGTGCGACCAACCCACAAGCGCCACCGTTGTTGACGATTAATCTAACTCCAGGGTTGCAGTGGGGGGCCTCTCGTCCTGGGGAAACAATCACCAGTACTGGAAATTTAGCGGTGGGGCAGGATTTAACCCTAGCAGCAGGTAATCTTGACTTACAGGGTCAGCTTGCTGCTGGCAGAGATTTGAGGCTACAAGCGCAGGACACTGTGTACGTGCGAGATACAATCACTAGCCCTTTCATAGCTACTTCTGCCAGAAATCTGACCATTCAAGGCAACCAGATTGTTGATATCTTGGCGCTTTCTCATTCCCACTCAAAGATTGGGAGTGGGGGAAATCTCAATCTGGTAAGTGATGGCGATATTTTTGGGGATGCTCACTTTGAGAGTGGTGGTAGCGTGTCGATGCTAACGTTGGCAGGCACTCCGGGTAACTTTGTCAGTGAGTTTGATTCAATTATTGCAGCGAATGGGGATGTTCTGTTTGGGAACTATACAGGGGTTGCTCTTAAGGTTGAAGCAACGGGCAGTATTCAGGGTGGGGATATCAGGATTACGGGACCCGGTACCACAATTCCCGCCACAGATCCAGATTTCGCCACACTCACAGGTAGTCCATCAGTGATTTTACGGGCAGGGTTAGCCTCAGTCAACACTCCTAACCTTCCTCAGAATGCTGGAGGCACAGGGTTCACGGCTACTTTAGGGCTGCCACTGGGGATTACTGTTGGTGATATCGATACTTCTGTTGGCAACGGTGGGAATGGAGGGGACATCATACTCTCGGCTGCAAAGGGCAGCATTACCACGGGCGATTTGTCCTCTGACTCATTGTCTGTTTTTGGCGATG
>CBDTXL010001286.1:0-1811 GCA_965364435.1 uncultured bacterium | reverse complement strand
ATTTGATGGCAGTGGATAATTGTTAAACGGACAGTTGCTCAGCTAATCCACCGATGAAAGTAGCTACAGCCATTCTTGTGACAGTTGTGGGTGCGGAAGGTGGGCTTCAACTTCATCAAAGCTTCACAACTAATTTTGTTTCTTCATAAATAATTTATAAATGAATGCAAAATTTAGTATTACATTAGTAAAAGCTTGAATTTCATAACCACCTGAATAGCTCTTTTAAGGAATAAAATCATGAAAAAGACAACAACCTTAACTGTACTCAGTTTAATTATTGCTACTTCTCCGGCATCAGCTCTCACTATCACGCCAGATTTTTCAATGTTGGGAACAATCACCCAGGATGGCACTCCAGACGGGACAGATGTTACAGAACTGGTGAAGAGTAACATCAACGTTGCGATTGATTCGTGGGAAGCAGCTATTTTGAAAGATTTCGACCTAGAAATCCAGTTTACCTTTGCTAGTCTGACAGATGTCGGTGCAGTTGGGCTACACACTTTGCTATTGGAAGATCCAACCACCAATTTTATCAAAAAATCTAAGATTGAATTTGATTTAACTTCGCAAACAGATTGGTTCTTCGATCCTACGCCTCGCTCTAATGAAGAATTCGATGATATCAAAGATTTTGATCAGGATGGAGATGGTGTTATTGAAGGACGTAAAGGTGTGGCTGTTGCAGGAAAAGGAGCAGTGGATAAATGGGACTTTTTGTCTGTTGCTAAGCATGAGCTTGGACATGCTTTGGGACTAAGTGGTGATGGAACACTTTACTTAGCGGAAACAGCTGATGGTGACATTGATATTGATGCAGCACTTATGTCTCCTCTGACAACTATTCCCGTAACTGGAACGCACTTCGACGGTAATGCTACAGTAAATGGTGTGCCTAATCTTTTCGATCGCGGTCTAATGGCTGTACCTGGCTTTGGTGTAGGTGAACGCTCTACACAGTCCGATGCAGATATTCTGGCTATTGCTTCAGTTTATAATTTGAACAAAGAGGAGATTAACCTCAACCCTGCCCAACAAGTTCCCGAACCCTCAACCCTCCTTGGCTTATCTCTAACTCTAGGAGTTGGAACTCTACTAAGAAAGCAAAGCAACAGAAAACAAAGCAATAACACATGAATCCCTAATAATCAGATAAGGCGCGTTTAAAAAGTCTTCAGCTCTTCTTTACTGGGAGAATAACCATGAAAAAATGGCTTATTCCTATTACATCTGTTGCTGCGCTAATCATTCTATTGATCATGATTAACATAGGGATGAAATCTGCAACCGGTGAACATATTGAAAATAGGCAATCAAGTCACTCTTGGGTTAATCTTCAAGTTTGGAAACACTCTACAGATACCTCTCTAAAAATCCTGTTCGATAATGAGGTGATCTACGAAGATGAGCTAACAAGCCTAGCTAACGAAGCGGTCTCTGATTCAGATCCTAAGCCGAAAAGTCTTGGAAAGTTCGCTGTGACAGCTAGGACGGAACATATAGTTTTGGTCGAGGCTAAGGAAGTTGGTCTTCGTAGCAGGTTGGTATGGAAAGGTGATCTGGGAAGCCAGTGGGTGGTAGTTAGTTACTACTCACGAATGGATCAATATAAGGAGTTGCCAATGATTACCTTCTCAATTCAGGATGCACCGGCAGCCTCGAAGTGAATTGGATTAGCTAAGGAGGGTTTTCGCCTATATATTTACCTAAGTCTTATAAAGATGGCTCTTCGAGCGTCAATTCCAACGAATAACATTAAAGCGGTTTGGAGCAAGCTTCGTTGATACGGCAGGCAGCATAAAGACACA
>CBDTXL010001285.1:0-1812 GCA_965364435.1 uncultured bacterium | reverse complement strand
TAGAGTTTACCAAGATTTTAACCAAGCCTGCTTCAACTGCTTGGGAATTAAGGCTCTCTATTTCTCCAGAAATAAAAATTCTGTATTTATTAGGCTTAAAACCCCTGGATCATGGAGTGCAAATTGGTATAGCTTATCAAAATTTAAAAGCCTTGAATCAAGACCTTATCAAGGAATAGTCATTCATTGTGAATTACTGCAATATATAGTCGGTCAGGAACTAACTGAAGCTGAACGCGAATGGTTAGTTGAGGAGATTCAAGACTGGTTGTTGGAAAATGAAGCATGAAAAGGACAAAAAATTATGCGAGCAGAACAGATTTTACAGAAACGCTATCAACTCAAACAGCAACTGGGAAATAATCCCGGTCGTCAAACTTGGCTAGCTCTCGATTTAGCAACAGAACCCAGACAGTCAGTAACTGTCAAACTGCTTCCATTTCGTCCTCAAACGCAGTGGGATGACCTCAAGTTATTTGAGCGGGAGGCGCAAGTTCTGAAGCATCTAAATCATCCCCGAATTCCCCGCTATCGCGATTATTTTTCCGTGGAAAAAGAGGCGGACGAGGGCTTGCCTTGGTTTAGTTTAGTGCAAGACTATATCAACGGCTCCTCTTTGCAGGAGCTATTAAAAAGCGGCAAAATTTTTACAGAAGCTGAAGCGAAAGAAATAGCGACTCAGTTGCTCAATATCCTAATTTATTTGCACGAGTTGAGTCCATCAGTACTGCATCGCGATATCAAGCCGAGCAACATTATTTGCGGAAAAGATGGGCAAGTCTATCTCGTGGATTTTGGTGCGGTGCAGGACAGAGCCAAGGCAGAGGGAGTTACTTTCACGGTAGTTGGCACTGGCGGTTATGCTCCACCGGAACAACTTTGGGGACGTGCCGTGAGTGCAAGTGACCTGTATGCTTTGGGGGCAACGCTGATTCATTTGTTAACTGGTACTGCCCCAGCTCACTTACCCCAGCACCGGATGCGCCTGCAATTTAAGGATAAAGTCAGCCTAACTCCCAGTTTTGCTCGCTGGATTGAACAATGCACTGATCCGGCTCCCGAACAGCGCTTTTCCCAGGCACGTCAAGCCCTCTCGGCTTTGCAAGCTAACAGTAGTGGTAGTGAAGCAACTGTTTCAAAAGCGCATTATGGTCGCATCGGAGGTCTAGCGTTACTTCAATATGCGGCTCTGTTTGTTCTTTCTCTTGTTGTACCCTATTTTTGGGTTTACCACCGTTCCTCTATTGGGGTGGAGGCGAGACAAAATACTTGGACGATCGCCCGCGTTCAGGAGGCTTACTTTTTAGAGAGCGGAGAGTTTGCGGAAAACCTCTCACAGCTGGGTATTGGGATTAAACCTCAGACAATAAACTACGACTATTCAATTCGCGCCACGCCCTTAGCAGTATTTAACTATGCGACTCCTCACAATCAGAAGCCAAGGGGCTATGTCTCCGCTGTTTTCCTAACGACTGGAAAAGCGGGTGAGATTTTGACGGTAAGGATCTTCTGCGAAGCCAACTCTCTTGGAATAACGCGCCCTGCCGATCCAATCGTGCGAGGAAATACCGTAGAATGCGGTTTCAATACAAAAGAACGGAGTGATTCTAATTCGCTCGTAATCGGAGAAGATTCGGCGTTGGCTTATAGTGCCGTCGATGATGCCACCGCTCTTCGGTACGACCAAGCCCTTGAGAAAGCCCAAACTATTAAAAACGCCTTTTTCCGAGCAAAAGTGTTGGCGGCGATCGCTGGCGAACTAGCCGCTACCGATCAAAAGTCGCAAGCGGTGAGCCTTCTCTCCCAAGCCCT
>CBDTXL010001284.1:0-1814 GCA_965364435.1 uncultured bacterium | reverse complement strand
AAATTCCGGGCAGTTACATGCAGAAAGTCTCCTGAAAATACCATAATTTTCGCCCAAAGTCAAAATACTATACATTCTTTGAAATTGATTTAGCTTTATTTAATGTAAATACTTGTTAGTTAGTAGGGGCGCAAAGGAGGTGCTTGGCGCCCCTACAGTTGCTAGAAAGATCAAAATTAAATCGCTAAAAACCTAACCAAACCTCCCGATAATTTCGCATTAGGGTGAGGTTTTGGTGATGTGGAAAGTGGAAAAATTTGGACAAATCATCGGCGTGTCAACATCAACCCAGCGCCGATGGGAAAAAGAAGGGCGTAAGTATAAATCCAAAGTAAAGAAATTTGTCGATGGGGAAGATCCCTGTTCAGAATGAGCGATACTTCTTTACATAGTGGAATTTAGATAGCAGTTATAGCTATGTACGCAATAAAACGGGAACTCGAACTCAATAACAAAGAGACTTCGTTGATGCGTGGCATAGCTGGCTTCAAGCGTTACATCTATAACTACTGCATCAACCTATTGGTAGCCAGTTGGGAATTTGAGGATGTTAAAGCCTCTGATTCTAAGCGAATCGATACGATCAAGAAGGTCTTTACTCAGGTTGCCATGCACAAACCTGAGAATGCCTGGATGAAGAAATACCCGTCTACGGTGTATCAATCTGCATTCAGGGACGTAAAAGATGCATTTGTTCGCTGGCGCAAAGGTTTGGGAGGTTTCCCTAGGAAGAAATCGAAGCAGAAAGGTGACTCGTTTACCGTCTACAGGACTTCTGGGATTTATCCTGAAAAGGGAAAGCCCGCTCTACCCTTTACCAATCGGGTTGTTATTGAGCCAGGTAAGCGTATCAAGCTTCCCGGCTTAAAAACTGTTCGGCTCAAGGAACGAATCAAATTTACCTGTAGCT
This sequence comes from uncultured bacterium, assembly GCA_965364435.1. Taxonomy (GTDB): domain Bacteria; phylum Cyanobacteriota; class Cyanobacteriia; order Cyanobacteriales; family Coleofasciculaceae; genus CBDTXL01. The sequence continues at coordinate 904 of CBDTXL010001284.1, read as the reverse complement.
CTCAAACTTTTACAGTTTCTAGAGTTGCAGACCGTTGGTACGTTTGCTTTGTTCTCGATGCCGAAAAAATACCGCCAATCCTTCACCCTCTGCAAAGAGTTGGTGTGGACTTGGGGGTAAAATGTTTAGCGACGGTCTCAGATGGAACTCGGTACGAGATGCCACTTACCATGAAAAAAGCGAAAACCAAGCTTGGTAAATTACAGTGGCGCAACCGGAACAAAGTCCTCGGAGACCGTCGCCTCAAAGTCAAAGCTTCAAACAAGGCAAGGCGTTATTACTTGCAGCTAGCACGCCGGAATCAAAGCCTGGGGAATATCCGACAAGATACAATCCAGAAGATGACAACCGACTTGAGCCGCAAAGCCCACAACATAAGGATTGAAGATCTAAATGTTTCGGGGATGATTGCCAACCACAAATTAGCAAGTGCTGTTAGTAATAACGGCTTCTACGAGATACGCCGTCAGCTCGTTTACAAGCAGGCTCATTACGCAACCAAAGTAGAATTAGTAGACCGCTGGTATCCCAGCTCTAAAACTTGTTCCAACTGTGGGCATGTACGAGACATGAAGCTTTCTGAGCGCGTGTTTAATTGCCAAAATTGTGGGCATTCCCAAGACCGTGACGAAAATGCGTCAGTTAATCTTGAGAAGGCTCCTGATGATAGAGTACGGTTGGCTTGACCGGAATTTACGCCCGGAGACAAGAAGGTGCCGACACCCTTGGTTGATACGGGAAGAAAACACTAAGTCAGGTCTGACCAGGTTTAGATAGGTTTTTCAGAGCAGGAATTAACCACTAACAACCAACTACTGATAAGTAATCTGATAATAGATTACTGGTTCAGCTGCTGCCGCTGCTGTTGCCTACTTTGCCGCATTTGTTGAAGTTGCTGCCGCTG
>CBDTXL010001283.1:0-1814 GCA_965364435.1 uncultured bacterium | reverse complement strand
CTAGCCCAACTACACGTCTCTAAAGGGGTACGGGAGTGGACACTACGCCTACAGCGTAAGAGTCAGCTCTTTTACACTGCTGTGACTGTAGCCCCTGTGTGCAATCAGGTTTTATCAACCAATTTACCCATCACATCCCGCAACGAATTGCCCGTTTAATCCAGCGAGAAGAGTATGCACCAATTCTTTTTACTCGGTTCATCAATGCAGCAGATGGACCATACCAACGATTTCTGCACTGGCACAGCTGCGACAGTGAACCAGAAATCAACATTGCCCCAGAACTAGAACCTTGGGTAAAACCGGAAAGAGTGTTTTCTAAGCGGGGACTGTGCGGGATGCCAGACGAACTCGCGTCCTACCTTCGCGAACAGCATATTGAACGGGTCTTCGTAGTTGGCATCGACACCGATATGTGTGTGTTGAAACTGGCGATGGATTTTTTCGACATGGGCATTGAACCCATCGTACTTACTGATTGCTGCGCTAGTACGGCGGGCTTACAGGCGCACTTGGCAGGACTAGCGGTACTCAGTCGGAATATCGGTGCCAACCGTTTGCGTGAAGCTGGTCTTTCTGATGGGACGCTAGCTGCGCCAGTAGAACCCAGCGGCGAATAGATGTCTTGAAAATAGGGCGTCGGGGAAAGAGATTTTCATTCTTCGTTGTGTGCGAAGTGCATGGAGGTCTCATGCACACAGTCTATCGAAACCAACAGACAAATCCCATTTCATCTGTATTTATCTGTGTTCATCTGTGTTCATCTGTGGTTCCCAATCATAAATTTAAACTGCGTGCAAGAGGTCTAATGAACACGATTTCTACAGGAGTTGCAAATTGAAAACTAAAGTATCCTTCTGGCTTATTCCTTCAGAAGAGGACAGAGTATTTTTTCAGAAAATGATAGATACTCTTTCACGAGAATATGACGCTCCTTCTTTCACCCCGCATGTAACTATCTACTCGGGTGAATACGCCCCCGATGAATCTCCCGCTGAACTTATTGAAAAGGTAACACAGGAAGTTCAACCTTTTATTCTAAAAGTCGATAAGCTCTTATATACAGACGAATTTACAAAGACGTTCTTCGTGCAATTTCAGTCAAGTGAGATTCTTAGTAAGATATCACAAAACCTGCAAAACCGCTCAAAAAATTCATCTAACTTTGAGCTTAATCCCCACTTGAGCTTAATTTACAAACAGATGAGCGAGGAAACAAAGAAAAATTTAACGACTTCGCTGACTCTGCCCAAGTCTGAAGTATTTTTTGATGAAGTGAGAGCTATCTCAACTCCACAAAGAGTACAAAAACGGGAGGATGTAGAGAGCTGGAAAGTAATTTTTATAAAGAAACTTCAACAGATGTAGTGATTTAAGGGTGTTGAGCTTATTTCTGGAGCAGCAAATAATAGAATTGTCCAAAGCTTACAGTAACCCCAGCCCGCTCACCCGCGATCGCTCCAGTTAAGAAGAAAATAATCCACACGACCCGCTCCCTTAATCGCGCCTCCTGTATCTTGGTCAAGCACATAGCGGCTGATGGTACGCTCCTCCATTACCCGTACCAGACCAATCCGATTTCATCTGTATAAATCTAGTGTAGCCTTCGGCAAGGCTTCGCCTACATCTGTGGTTCCAACTCCTAAATTTAGACTGCGTGCAAGAGGTCTCCTGACCCCCAGCATCATAGATGGGAGCGATCGCGCTTATCTTCGTGCCATTCGGTTACAATCCTTTGTGGATGACTTGGAGAAAACTACTGATGGCTGATTTCACTCGCCGGAAATTTATCATTACCTCCACGCTAGCAGCAG
>CBDTXL010001282.1:0-1816 GCA_965364435.1 uncultured bacterium | reverse complement strand
ATCTGCCTCATCCTCCCGAAGGATTCTTGTATAAGTTATTACCCTGAGTACTTGAGTGACATCCTCCTACGCTGTAATCTTTGATTACAGCGTAGGCTTCCAAACCTCACGATTTGGCTTTCCTGGTTTTTCCCGTTCGTACTTCGGCGTGAGCGCTCAGTCGAACGCTGAAGCTCACGGCTGAAGCCTTACGGGATTTCGGCACTTGGCTAGGAGTTTCCTCCCCCGCTAGTACGCCTGCACAGGCAGTTTCCATTCTCCGATTGTCCTCGGATACTGATTCCAAACCTCGTAGCAACACCATTTGAGCAGCCGCATGGTCGCGATGCGTCCGATAACCACACTCTGGACAACTATGCGTCCTCTCACTCAAGGGCTTGGTGACAGTCGCTTGACACTCCGGACAGGTCCCAGACGTACCCTTGGGGTTGACTCTCTGGAAGTACACCCCACGCTTGAAACACACCCACTCCAGCAAGGACAAAAATGCACCAAAGGATGCATCAATACACTCTTTGCGAAGCATTCCTCGGTTGAGTCCAACCGTATTCAGGTCTTCAGCAAATATGGTCTGCCCTTGGTCACACAAACTATGCGCTGTCTTCAAATGGAAGTCTTTACGAGTATTTCCAATATGGTGATGCAGTTTGGCTACCTTGACTTGCGCTTTCTCCCAGTTTTTAGAACGCTTCTGTTTTCTAGAAGCTCTGCGTTGGAGCAATTTCAGCTTCCTATGCATTGATCTGAGAAACCTTGGGCGTTCAACCGAAGAACCATCAGAGATCGTCAAAAATCGCTCCAGTCCCAAGTCGATGCCGATAGCTCTGCCATGTACGGGAGTTGAAGGAACCGAGACGGGAGAGGCGATTGTTACCACGACATACCATTGAGTATTCCGGCTCCTAGACAATACCCTAACCTGCTTCACCACAAATCCTTCTGGAATTGGTCGGTGCATATTGATGGGCACAACACCAATCTTGGGAAGCTTGATGTGATGCCCCGTAATGGGATTGTCTTTGAACTGCGGAAAAACAAACGAGCGAAACTGCCCAAACTTTCTAAACCTAGGAAACCCAAACCCTCGTTTTTGAAAGGCTTCCCAAGTATCGTGCAACCGACGAATTGTGGTTTGCAAAACTTGAGAATAAACTTGTGCCAGTTCTGGATTTTCCTTCTTTGCTTTGGGCAGCGCGTCTTGTTGTCGCTGATAACTGGGGAATGGGACATCAGCCCCAATGATGTATTCCCGACTCAACGAACACCTATCAATCGGAGATTTCCGAGAGGCAACCCAATGTTTCAACTCACCAAGGGCGTAGTTGTAGACTTGGCGACAGGTTTCCAGCCACTCGATCATGAGTTGCTGTTGGCTTGCGTCTGGGTAAATCCTGTAGGTGAAGTTCATTATCAGCATGGAGCTATTCTACCGCGCCTTAGTGCTATCGGTAAATTGGCAATTTTCAAGGCGTTGAGCCTTTTGATTGGCTTGGGGGAGTCCATGTATCCCAACGCCAAATTGAAAATTATGGCGTGGGAATTATCGCTCCCCCGAACCCCCTCATTCGTTAAAGGGAGTGGTAAGTGGGAAAATTTCTTCCCTGCTCCCTACTCCCCCTAAAGCCCTTGTTGAATCCCCCGGTTACAACTGTGGAGACTCACCTACTCCCTACTCCCTCCTGACTCTCATCTCCGGTCCCCACTCCCCTCAATCCCAAGAGGAGCAGGTATCTCAATAGGAGAAGTTAGTTCTAACTGATGTCGTCAACTTCAACAATCACCACTGTGATGTTGTCTCTACCCCCCTTCTCCTTAG
>CBDTXL010001281.1:0-1817 GCA_965364435.1 uncultured bacterium | reverse complement strand
AGCCCAGATTTCTTTACCTACTCTGACCCAATAGACATCTCAGAAGGAGACCTTTATGGAAGGCTTTCACTCTATTGGACAAGCGGATTTGCAGGAAAGATGAAATTTCGCGCCGATACCGATAGCGGCAGCACTCGTAATCCCGTTCAGGCGAGAGACCCAGAGGTCAGGAATGTTCCCCCAACTGTCTATTTCTCAGCCCCCACCATCTACGAAGGCCAATCGGCATCTACATCTGTGTCCGCCACCGCTCCAGGTGAAGGTGCGATTACATTCTTGCTCAACGGCGGCAATCTTGGCACGGATTTCACTCGTTCGGGAACCCGTTCAGTGAACACGAATCTGGGTTACTTTGCTGATAATGGTGAATATACCTATACAGCCCAGGCGAGGGACGGGAACGGGAATTATAGTACTCCTGTTACCAGTACGCTGAGAGTCTTAAACCTCGCTCCGACCGTCACCAATCTCTACACCCCCACTATTTACGAAGGTCAATCGGCATCAGCCTACATATCTGCCACCGATCCGGGAGCAGATTCAGTCTCATTCTTCCTGAACGGCAATTTTGTTGGCAGCGATCCTAATACCTCAGGAACCCGTGCAGTAAGCACGAACCTGGGTTACTTTGCCGATAATACTTACATTCCCTATACGGGTTATGCCTTGGACAAAGATGGTGCTTGGAGCGCTCCTGCCTACAGTGGACTGACGGTCTTGAATGTCGCTCCAACGGTCACCAATCTCTACATCCCCACTATTTACGAAGGTCAATCGGCATCAGCCTACATATCTGCCACCGATCCAGGAGCAGATTCAATCTCATTCTTCCTGAACGGCAATTATGTTGGCACCGATCCTAATACCTCAGGAACCCGTTCCCTGAGTCCAAACCTGGGTTACTTTGCCGATAATACTTACATTCCCTATACGGGTTATGCCTTGGACAAAGATGGTGCTTGGAGCAATCCTGCCTCCAGTGGACTGACGGTCTTGAATTTGCCTCCGACTCTCACCGAATTCAACCTGTCAAGTGACACGATCTATCAAGGTCAATCCGTATCTGCCTCGCTAGATGCCACAGATCCAGGCGCAGACTCTATCAACTTCTTTGTTAACGGCAATTTTGTTGGCACTGATCCTAATACCTCAGGAATCCGTGCTGTAGGCACTAACCTAGGTACCTTTACCGATGTGGGTGATTATACATTTACGGGTCTAGCACAGGATAAAGATAATGCTTTTAGTAATACCCTCACCAGGACGCTAAAGGTCTTGAATGTTGCCCCGACCATTACTCAGCTGACGGAGAACTTGATTGTTAAGCAAAAGGAGTTGTTTGATTTTACTGCCGCCGCGACTGACCCAGGAATTCTCGATCCGCTCACCTTTGAGTGGGATTTTAATATGGACGGCATACCCGATTTCACCAGTTCAAGTGGGCAGTGGTCTTTTGAGGAAGCAGGCACATATAAAGTCGGGCTGCGAGTCTCTGATGACAAGGGCGGTTACACTTCCGGTTCCTTTACAGTTGAAGTTGAAAGGGTGCCTGAACCGGGTTCGGTGCTGGGTGTCTTGGTGTTTGGGGCTTTTGGTGCTGGTGCCGTATTGAAGCGCAAACAGCAGCAAACAGGTAAAAATAACAGCCTTAACTGATTGCAACGCGAAATTCCTAACAGCTGTGTCTTCTAGGCGAGGATACGCCGTTTTGAGTGAGATGGGAGAGGAATGGGAATGTTCCCAAGGTGTAATCACACTGGCATTCGGGATCAAATCAAGCCGAAAGACAGATACAGCATCCTTTCAGTGGTACCCTG
>CBDTXL010001280.1:0-1820 GCA_965364435.1 uncultured bacterium | reverse complement strand
AGCAAGCAAAGCTATTAAGATTTATATCAAAGCTCTAAGCCTGACCGAATAGGGCACCCCTTCAGTCCTGAGGTTTTTGATATTGTTTATGATAATAAACGAACCAATTATCTCAGGTAAACCCGTAATAATTATGAAACAAGAATGATTTAAAAATGAATTAAATATGAAATAATATGGCTCGACTTAAGAAACGCTAAGTGTTAAAAATAAAGAAGGGAAGTTTGAATCGTAAAATAATTATCAAACTGATTTAGCCAATGGCTCCAGTTACGAATGTGATGCTTGCTCTGGGATTAGCAGCTGATGCTTTTGCAGTTTCTCTGTCTAGTGGTCTAGCAATCAGAAACATGAAAATCAATAAAGCTCTGAAAATTGCCCTATTTTTTGGTTGTTTTCAAGCCTTGATGCCGTTAATCGGTTGGATTGCAGGATTGAGCTTGAGCGATTTTATCTCACCAATTGACCATTGGGTGGCTTTTGGGCTTCTGAGTTTTATAGGAGCCAAAATGATTTATGAAGCGACTCAAGATGAAATCAGTGAAAAAAAATTCAATCCGCTAGATACCTATACGTTGTTGACTTTATCAGTAGCGACGAGTATCGACGCTTTAGCAGTTGGCATTGGCTTTGCCTTCCTGAAAACTTCGATTTTTGCCCCGATCACGGCTATTGGATTAATCACATTCTTTTTGTCATTTATTGGGGTATTTGTTGGGCATAAGTTTGGGGACTTGTTTCAAAATAAAATTGAGATAATTGGCGGTTTAATTTTGATTCTCATTGGCAGCAAAATCTTGATTGAACATTTGACAGCCGCGCCGATTTAGTATTTGTTCTCTTATACCTCTCCAAGCTCCGGCTGGATTGGATCGAGTACGCTGGCTACCCCGCCTTGGAAAATCGCATCATTCTGCCTCTTGATTTGTTAACACTGACCCATAGAATGGTATTTCGGCAGTATAAAAACCAGGTGTAGCCAGCCAGTGAAGCTATTTATTTACCACACCCCCGAACTAACTCCAACAGATAAGGTGCCAGAGTGTGCGATCGCAATCGATGTCTTACGAGCCACAACCACGATCGCTACAGCCTTAAATGCAGGTGCAGAGGCAGTTCAAGTCTTCAGCGATATGGAAAAGCTGATGCAAGTCAGCCAACAGTGGCCCGCTGACAAACGTCTTCGAGCTGGGGAACGAGGCGGTGCGATGGTTACTGGCTGTGACTTGGGAAACTCTCCCCTCGATTGCACACCAGAGCTAGTGCAGGGACGCCGATTGTTCATCAGTACCACGAATGGCACCCGTGCCTTACAGTGTGTGCAGGATGCCCCAGTGGTTCTGGCAGCAGCCTTGGTGAATCGTCAGGCAGCAGTGCAGTATATATTAGACCAACAGCCGGAGACGGTATGGCTTGTGGGGTCAGGTTGGGAAGGCAGTTTCTCCTTAGAGGATACGACTTGTGCGGGCGCGATCGCTCATAGCCTGTTAGCACAACTCAATTGCTCATTAGACGAACTGGCAGGGAATGATGAAGTGATAGATGCGATCGCTCTTTACTCTCAGTGGAAAGACGATTTATTAGGCATGTTCCACCATGCCAGCCACGGAAAGCGCCTTTTGCGTCTAGACTGCCACGAAGATTTGAAATATTGCGCCCAGACGGATACTTTGGATATCCTCCCTATCCAGAAAGAACCAGGAGTTTTGGTTAAAAACAACTAATCAGATTCCCTTTCCCTTTCCCTTTCCCATTCCCTAGTCGTAGACTTGGAATGGGAGTATGGGAGAGACGGATGTCGCACCCTAATGAGATTTTAG
>CBDTXL010001279.1:0-1826 GCA_965364435.1 uncultured bacterium | reverse complement strand
GCGCTGCTGCCAGTCCTCCGGCTGCAACCAACCCAATCACCCAGGGGGCTAGCTTAGCAACCTCAGGCGTCGAGAGTACCACGATGTCTCGGTCAATTTCGATCTCGCTTGTCGCTTTGTCGGGGGTGAGTTGAAAACGCCCATCTCGTAGATGCGACAAGGGTACTGCCGCCATAGCGTTAGCTTGGAGGCACGGGGAATTGTCGCCAGTAAATAAATTGAGCATAAGCGAATCCTTGTAATTTCTTGAAAATGGCATACCCCTACCGCCTTGGATTTACTAGCGCGTTCGATGTTTTGTGTTCACCTTTCACGCTTGACAGTTACAAGCTCACGCTTTCAACCTGTACGCATAGGGGTTGGGATTACTCCCGCCAACACTCCCTTTCGGGGTATAGTTTGCCTCGCCAATGTTATATCTCGGTACTTTCCTCACAGCACTGGTTTTTCCCTATAGCCTGTTTAACTGTGAGGTTGCAGAGCTTGGAACTGGCACGCATCCCAAGGTACGAACTTAAACGCTCAGATATAACGTAGTCCGCAGGGGACTTAGGCTGGTCAACAAGGCTTGCAGCTTCCCACAAGCCTGCACTATAGCGTTAGCAAGCGTGCAGGTAGTTGACCCTTGTTTTTGTCGTCAAATTTCAACAGTTTAGTCTTTTCCCACTTGGTCGCCCAGTCAAGTTGTTGCACCTCTGCAACCGTTTTGTTGTTCAGGCTATCAATCAGGTTGTAGCGAGCAAAGGAAGCTAAGGCTGGCGCTGTGGTGTAGAGAATGGCAATAAACAATAATGCCCAACCCGCAGACCAACGAGCCGCCCTGACATCTGGAACCGTGTAGAATCGGACGATAATGTGAGGTAAACCCGCTGTACCCACCATCAGTGCAATGGTGAAGAACAGCACATCAATCATCGGCTTGTTGGCAAAGGCTTGGGTGTATGGCTTGAACCCAAGGTCAGTGTGGATACCATTGAGCTTATCGACAATGTCACTGAAAGTGAAGCTGAGTTGAGGAATCGGGTTGCCCGTCAATTTCCACGAGATAGCGATCGCTGGAATTAGATAAGCTACGATCAACACACCGTACTGAGCCACCTGAGTCCAGGTAATTCCTTTCATGCCACCCAGGATGGCGAAAAAGGCAACAATCACCATGCCGATGATCACGCCAGTGTTGATGTCTACTTGCAGAAATCGGCTGAATACGATGCCGACTCCCCGCATCTGCCCTGCAACATAGGTCATCGAAATGAAAATGGCCGCAATGACGGCAACGAGACGGGCAACATTCGAGTAGTAGCGATCGCCTACAAAGTCGGGCACCGTATACTTGCCAAATTTGCGGAGATAGGGAGCACGCAATAGCGCTAGCAAGACGTAGCCACCCGTCCAACCCATGAGGAAGATGGAACCGTCATACCCCAAAAACGAAATAATCCCTGCCATTGAGATGAAAGAAGCAGCAGACATCCAGTCGGCGGCGGTGGCAGCACCATTGGCAAGGGAAGGAATGTCCTGATCTGCAACAAAGAAGCCTTTTGTATCTCGGACGCGCGATTGCCAGCCGATATAAATGTAGACGATGAAGGAAATGATGACTAATACAATAGTCCAAGCCTCTGCTGACATTGTTAAACCTCCGATGCACGACTCAGTCTTAACCCTGTTTGAGCTTTATACTCACTTTATTTGCGTCGTCCCAACGATTCAAGGCTGATGGAGGTCCGTTGTCTCTGGTTTTTGCTCGGGTTGAGCCGCATTATTCCTCAGATATTTACGGTCAAGTTTGTCCATCTGGTAGGCATAGACAAAAATGAGCGCAA
>CBDTXL010001278.1:0-1829 GCA_965364435.1 uncultured bacterium | reverse complement strand
ATGTTGTGGTGGCATCTGCTAATGGGGCAGCTCTATGGAGCGCGGTTGGGGAGTCCCGTAAATCTCCTGAAAAGCTCCCAATACTCAAGATTTTCTTTCCTGCTGTCGATTAGGGTTAAAACTCACATGCACCTGATTCGTAACGTTGTCCAACAAGCGCTTTCGACCGGGTATTTGACGATAGAAGCAGAAGAGCAATTGCGCCAAATGCTCTGCAAAAAGTATGATCGAGAAGACTTGAAGGCTTTCATGCGTCTACAGCAAGCTGCAATGGCAGGTCATGTAAAGCAACAGTCTCGTGAACTGGTACAGTCATAGGTTTTCCTGTCCAAGTTGGGAGAGCAGCACGCACGAACTATCACTTCCCTTGCTTGTGATCGCCTTCATCATCAAAATCCTCGTCATCTTCAAATCCCCAGTCGTCCTCCTCCGGCTCTGGCGCTTTCTGATAGGGTGGCGTAATCACTCGATAGTTGGCATCGTAGACATCATCAGTTCGACCAACGCCTGACTCAGTCGGTTCTCGGTAACTGTAGGAGTAGACAGAGCCGGTTTTGGAGCCAGTTTTCGGCTCCTGCTTTACTTCATAGCTTGTGCGCTCAGTTCGAGGTGCGCCCGTTGAGCGGTCGCGCTCAAAATTTTGCTGATACGATGTTGGTGCAGCTGGCTCTTCGTCGATGTCCCAGTCCTCGTCAACCCTCTCCTCCCAATCTGAGCCATCACAGTTTTTGGGCGTTTCTGGAGGCGGCGGGGCGTAACGAGTTTGTGGTTCAGGAGCAGGGGCTTCCGGGCTTTTACGACGAAAAGAGCGGCTTCGGGGCGGCACCTCGTCCGGTTGTTCAAGACGCTGAGTCGAGTAACCCCGATGCATGTAGCTCAAGAATTGCAAAAAGAAGCTGGTTATCGCTCCAGAAGCGATCGCGATTCCAATCCACGCCGCTAGAGGCAGGACAGGCGTCTTCATCCCCAAAAACACTAACGGCAGCACTGGCGACAAATTGGAAAAGGAAAATAAGACCAGTCCGCCTATCATTAAAAATAGCAGTGCAATCCGAATTACAGGCATAAATAACAAAGTTGAAGGTTAAGGGTTAGAGGGTTACAGGTTAGACGCCCATCTTGCGAAGTGCGATCGCCAACGTTCACAACTAAGAATGAATTTCTCGCTCCACTAACTACTACCTTCAATATAGAAGGTCGCCAGTTTTAACCTTCAACCTTCAATGTCCCTGCCACCGATTAATTGGAATGCAGTCAATATCCAACTGGTCTAAGACACGCGCCACGACAAAATCCACCAAATCCTCAATGGTTTGAGGGTTATGGTACCAAGCGGGGATGGCTGGGACAATTCTTACCCCCACTTCTGCCAGCGTAGTAAGATTGCGGAGGTGAATTAGGCTAAACGGTGTCTCACGAGGCATAATCACCAGTTTACGCCCTTCTTTGAGCTGGACATCAGCTGAGCGCTCCAGGAGGTCGGAACTTAAGCCCCCAGCAATTTTTGCTACGGTACTCATACTACAGGGTATGATCACCATCCCTAATGTGCGGAAGGAGCCACTGGCAATGGTTGCCCCCACATCCCCCCATCGGTGACAAATCAGCTTGCCGCCGGTAGACACCCCCGCTTGCTGACGCCAAAATTGTTCCTGTTGGTCTGGTTCTGGGGGCATCCGAATATTCTGCTCTGCCTGCCAGACCATATAACTCGATTTCGAGGCAACAAGCTCAATGGCATAGTCCGCCTCAAGCAAAAACTTCAATGCCCGTACAGCGTAGATTAAGCCGGAGGCACCAGTGATGCCCAGAATCAGTGGATTGGTCAT
>CBDTXL010001277.1:0-1832 GCA_965364435.1 uncultured bacterium | reverse complement strand
AGAGATTACTCGAAGCGGTGTGATTCTGCCATTAGCTGTGATTTTAGGAGCAAGTCAACTACCACACACTAACCCTACGGGTATAGTGTGGGCTTGAAAAGCCTGTTGACCAGACGGCTAGACTTCGACTTCGCTCAGTCTAGCAGCCGTTAAGACTAAGAGTTAAAGTTCGTACCAAAGAATACGTGCCAGTTCTTTGCTCTACAACTGGGTAATTAAACAGGTCATTAAGGGAAAGCCAGTGTTACTCAGAAAGTACCGAGTCTTAACACCGTCGAGGCAAACTTAACCAGTAATGAGAGGTGCAGTAATGCGCGTTTTCGTACTAGATAAAAACCTGAATCCTCTTGACCCTTGCCATCCAGCACGGGCGAGAGAACTACTGAACAAAGGGAGGGCTAGAGTATTCAAACGCTATCCGTTCACTATTGTTTTGCCGGATAGGATTGCTGAGAAATTAGTAACTCATCCTCACAGAATCAAAATAGACCCTGGTAGCAAAACAACTGGTATTGCTATTGTCCAAGAAGAAACAGGGCGTGTTACCAACGCCTTAGAAATCTCTCACAGAGGACAGCAAATCAAAGATTCTCTTGAGTCTCGTAGGGCATTGAGAAGAGGACGCCGTAATCGCAAGACACGTTACCGTAAGCCTCGTTTCTTAAATAGAACTCGGAGACAGGGTTGGCTACCACCATCGCTTGAGAGTCGAATTTCTAATATCGAAACTTGGGTGAGACGAATCAGAAAACTAATTCCTGTTACAGCAATCTCTCAAGAGCTAGTAAGATTCGATTTGCAACAGATACAAAATCCCGAAATTAGCGGCGTAGAGTACCAGCGAGGCGAGTTGTTGGGTTTTGAAGTTAAAGAGTACATCTTGACAAAATGGGGAAGAATTTGCGCTTACTGTGGTGTTGAAAATGTCCCGTTTGAAATAGAACATATCCTTGCAAAAAGTCAAGGAGGTTCTAACAGGGTTAGTAATCTCTGCCTTAGCTGTCATTCCTGCAATCAAGCTAAAGGAAATAAGCCAGTCGAAGAGTTTCTGAAGAAAAAACCTGAAGTTCTCAAGCGAGTATTGGCTCAAGCCAAGACACCTCTTAAAGATGCGACGGCTGTTAATACTACCCGATGGGAATTGTACAGACGACTGCAATCAACTGGTTTGCCTGTAGAAGTAGGTTCTGGGGGTCGAACAAAGTTCAACCGTAAAACCAGAAGAATCGAGAAAACTCATTGGACTGATGCGGCTTGTGTCGGAGCATCAACGCCCGAAAAACTCCTTCTCAATGGAATTAGACCTTTGCTCATCAAAGCTAAAGGTCACGGGAGAAGACAGCGATGCGGTACAGATAAATTTGGGTTTGCCGTTCGTCATGCCCCAAAAGCTAAATTCTTCATGGGATTCCAAACCGGAGACTTGGTGAAAGCTGATGTAAAAACAGGCAAATATGCAGGCGTATACACAGGACGAATTGCTATTCGATTCAAACCGAGTTTCAAGCTAACAACTAGAGATAAGAGTTTTGACGTGCATCCGAAATATTTGAAAACTATTCATAAGGCTGACGGCTATGAATATGCATCTTGAATCAAAGGATTCGCTACCGCTCAATTTATTAGTTGGCGGCAATTCCCCAGACGCTCTCGCCATTGGCGGTACTCGCTGCGCTCGATATATCCGCCTCGGTTATAGCGTCTGGGGAATTGCCGCATTTTAGGTGGGAGTACGGCTGTGGTTTGGCGATCGTCTAAAAAGCATCAGCCCTCTGGAAATATGCCGGAGTTGATGAACACTGTTAAACAGTTAAATCAACGGGTTGGGAATT
>CBDTXL010001276.1:0-1833 GCA_965364435.1 uncultured bacterium | reverse complement strand
CTACATCTGTGGTTAAAAATCAAAAATAAGCATTTTTGCAAGAGGTCTAATCAATCTAACTAGCTCATGTTGATGTGTTGAAAATTCATTAGGAGTGCAAATGACTGAAAATAATTCTGAAAACCCTCTGTTTCAAAGTCCAGATGGTAATGGGCATTATCCGACTCAGGCGCAACGTGCCCTGGATCTTGAAGCGCGACTGCCGCAGACGGGTTGGCAGCAGGAGGTGTCCAAGGGATTGGAATATGGGCTGGAAGCGGCAGAGAGTATTCGCGATCGCACAATTCCTACTTTCTCTCGTGGCGAACTACCTCACTATGCAGGTATCAACACCTTCATGAAAGCCCCCTATGTCGAAGATGTTCGCAAGGTTGGAGAATATGATGTAGCGATCGTGGGTGTCCCCCATGATTCGGGTACGACCTATCGCCCCGGTACTCGCTTCGGTCCCCAAGGCATTCGCCGCATTTCTGCGTTGTATACGCCCTACAACTTTGAGTTGGGAATTGACCTGCGCGAACAAATCACTCTCTGTGATGTGGGTGATATTTTCACGATTCCAGCCAACAACGAAAAGTCATTTGACCAGATTTCCAAGGGTATTGCTCACATCTTCAGCTCTGGAGCATTCCCCATTATTTTAGGGGGCGACCACTCCATCGGTTTCCCGACCGTTCGGGGTATTTGTCGGCACTTAGGCGACAAGAAAGTTGGGATTATTCACTTCGATCGGCACGTCGATACGCAGGAAACCGACCTAGATGAGCGGATGCACACCTGCCCCTGGTTCCATGCCACAAACATGAAGAACGCCCCGGCAAAGAACTTGGTGCAATTGGGGATTGGGGGTTGGCAATGCCCCCGCGAGGGCGTCAAATTTTACCGGGAACGGGCAAGTAATAATATCCTGACTGTAACTGACATTACAGAAATGGGGTTAGATGCCGCCGTAGATTTTGCCCTCGAAAGGGCACTGGATGGTACCGATTGCGTCTACATCAGCTTCGATATTGACTGCATTGATGCAGGTTTTGTCCCTGGCACAGGCTGGCCCGAACCAGGTGGACTCCTCCCCCGCGAAGCCCTCCATCTGCTGGGCAAGATTGTGCAAAAAGCTCCCGTTTGCGGGTTGGAAGTGGTGGAAGTCTCTCCACCTTATGACATCAGCGATATCACCTCTCTCATGGCAACTCGCGTAATCTGCGACACGATGGCGCATCTGGTGCTATCCGGTCAACTTCCTCGCAAAGAGAAACCTGCCTACATTTACCCAGAGTCACAGCCCGAACTCGTAGCGTGGACTTGAACGATGCACGAGACTGACATGACTAAGGCGTTAATTATAACCGTGCGGGATTGGTGGGAAGCACAACCAGAACGACCCAAAGTTTCCCACGTCCATCTCACAGTAGGTCAATTCACTTGTGTAGAACCCGCGAGCTTGCAATTTGCCTTTGAAGTTCAGACCCGCAAAACCTTTTTAGATGGAGCAAAACTGGTGATTCGGGAAACTCCATTGATTGCCTTTTGCGATCGCTGCCAGCAGGAATATCGTCCCGAAATCGGCATTCAGTATGCTTGCCCAGACTGTGGCTCACCAATGGAAAACATCCGCTCTGGGCGAGAACTGAAAATCGATCGCGTCGAATACGCGCAACCCGACGCAATTGTTTCCGGCGGACAAGATGCCCACCCCACATGAGGCTATGTAGGGGCGGGTTTAGCGATCAATTTTCACTTGTTGAAGATAACTTTCATTCAAAACCCGCCCTTACTCTCCAATTACCCATTACCCATTACCCATTACCCATTACCCATTACCCATTACCCATT
>CBDTXL010001275.1:0-1833 GCA_965364435.1 uncultured bacterium | reverse complement strand
TTGAAATTTTACGCCAAAGCTCCCCAGTATTCAGACTAAGTGCATCTCCGCTTATTTAAAATCCTAAAATCTTTTAGGTTTACGCCTGTTGTCAGTCAATTAGTCATGGAGATGGCGCGGTGATAGCTGTTAAAGAAATTCCCCCTTTTCTCTCTCTTAACCTGTTTACGGCATCGAAACAAATTCAGTTTCTCGAAACGTTAAAACGGCTTCGATTCAGTGGGGAACTGGTATTGACAGATCCCAAGGGACAAGAATGGAGCTTTTATCTACACCTAGGTAGCATCATGTATGCCACTGGGGGAATTCATCCAGTGAGACGGTGGCAGAGAAACTTAACAGCCTACTGCCCTCAGATGTCAGCTAATAGCTGTGCACTGCAATCTGATCTGGCTATTATCCCGCCTGCTGCCTCCAAGACTTGCTGGCAATATCAACTGTTGTGCTTATGGGTGGCGCAGCAAAAAATTACTCCTGAACAAGCAGCAAACCTAATTCGAGCTGTCATTGTTGAGGT
The DNA here is from genome assembly GCA_965364435.1 of uncultured bacterium. Classification (GTDB taxonomy): domain Bacteria; phylum Cyanobacteriota; class Cyanobacteriia; order Cyanobacteriales; family Coleofasciculaceae; genus CBDTXL01. The sequence continues at coordinate 1,316 of CBDTXL010001275.1, read as the reverse complement.
GTTGTTTGACATAGCGCAAGCGATGCGTGCGACTTATCAAATCAAGCAAGATAACTCGTTGTCTACGCAACTTGCCTTGGTTGATGTGCAGGAAGCGATCGCAGAAGCTGAAAAGCTTTGGCAAGTTTGGCACCATGATCCGGTTGCTGAGTATTCTCCCAACAGTGCCCCTGTAATCACGCAACCAGAGCATCTGAGAGAACGCACATCAGTACAGGTTTACCAAACTCTGACCTATCTACTCAACGGGAAACGCACTTTCCGTGACGTAGCCTTGCTGATGAAGCGGGATGTTTTGCAAGTAACCCGTTCACTTCTACCCTTCATGCAATCGAGGTTGGTAGAAGTGATTAGCCTCCCCGATTTACCCGTTCCGGTTTTGCCCCCTGTTTCTAAGACACCTGCCACTGCGGCTGCTCCTAGCAGTCCACTGGTTGCCTGTGTGGATGACAGTCCTTTGGTTTGCCAAACGATGCAATCGCTACTCACAGCAGCAGGTTATCGATTTGTTGGTGTGGAGGATGGTCTACGAGCGATCGCAACCATGCTAGCCCGTAAACCGGACGTGATCTTTCTCGATCTGGTGATGCCCAATACCAACGGGTATGAAATTTGCGCTCAGTTACGCAAGCTTTCCTTTTTCCGTAATACCCCAATCTTAATCTTGACTGGGAATGACGGCATCGTTGACCGAGTTCGCGCCAAGCTTGTCGGCGCGTCAGATTTTCTCAATAAACCCGTCGATGCGGGGATAGTGCTAAGCGTCATCCGTAAGCACTTGGAGCAGGGTACGCAAGGGTTGAAGGTTTGAAGATTGATTAAACTCTGCCAACCTGCCAACCTGCCAACTTGTAACCCTTCATTAACCACTTTCTGTTGTTTATTAACAAGGTAAAAGCCATGACTACTGCCCTAGTTGTTGAAGATTCCGTAACCGAAATGCAAGTTCTCATCAGCTGTTTGCAGCAAGGGGGACTCAATGTCTTGACTGCCAGCAGCGGCGAAGAAGCGCTAGCAAAACTTAGTAGCCACAAACCGGATGTCATCATTCTAGATGTCGTATTACCGGGTTGCAGTGGGTTTGAGGTCTGTCGTGAGATTAAAGATGCCAGCGCGACACGCCACATCCCAGTCGTCATCTGTTCAACCAAAGGCGGTGAGATGGATAAATTTTGGGGCATGAAACAGGGAGCAGATGCCTATCTCGCTAAGCCTGTTGATCAGGAAGAATTCGTGCGTACTGTTAAAAAGCTGACCAAAAGCTAATGGGTAATGGGTAATGGGTAATGGGTAATGGGTAATGGGTAATGGGTAAT
>CBDTXL010001274.1:0-1834 GCA_965364435.1 uncultured bacterium | reverse complement strand
CTTGGTGGTTCCCATCTTACAAGAAGAACGGTTGTGGGGGTTGCTGATTGCCCATCACTGTTACGAACCACGGCAGTGGCAGCAGTTGGAGGTTGATTTACTAAAAGCTTTGTCCACGCCAATCGCGATTGCAATTGGGCAAGGACAACTCCATCAACGGCTGCGCCGACAGAACCAAGTGCTAGTATCTCTAACCAAGAGCAAAACTTTTAACCACGGGGACTTGCACTCTGCCCTGAGGCAATTCACCCAAGCAGCTGCCCAAACTCTAGAGATTTCGCGGGTGAGTGTGTGGTTATACAGCCCTGACCACTCCAAGATTCATTGCCTCGACCTGTTTGAGCGCAGTGCTAACCGTCATACACAGGGGATGGAGTTGGCGGCAGTAGACTACCCCGGTTACTTCAAAGCCTTGGAACAAGAGCCTACCATTGCCGTCGAGGATGCCGATACCAACTCCATTGCCCTTGAATTGCAGGCATGCTACCTGCCGTGCGGGCAAAAGGTTATCAGTCCTTACGGTGTGGCAGCGATGTGGGCTGCGCCGATTCGGATGGGAGGTCAGATAGTGGGAGTAGTATGTTACGAACACGCTGACTTGACCCGCCAGTGGACACTGGATGAACAAAACTTTGCTGCCTCCTTAGCCGATTTAGTTTCCCTAAGTCTAGAAGCGCGTGAGCGCCAACGGGCAGAAGAAGCGCTCCGTCTTGCTGAACAGAGATATCACAGCATTGTTGAAAATGCGATCGAGGGCATCTTCCAGACGACGCCATCCGGGCGTTTCTTGAGCGCTAACCCTGCACTAGCCAGAATTTTTGGCTACTCCTCGCCTACAGAACTCATCACAAGTATCAAAGACATCTCGCAGCAAGTGTATGTTGACTCCAACCGCCGAGATGAATTCATTGCCGCTATCCAGGTGGACAATGCCGTGTTTGAGTTTGAGTCTCTGGTCTATCGTAAGGACGGCAGTGTTATTTGGGTGTCAGAGAAAACGCGAGCGGTTCGTGACTCCACGGGGGCGCTACTCTACTATGAAGGCACTATCTCTGATGTTACGGCGCGTAAGGTGGCGCGGGAAGCACTGCGTTATCAACAGGAACAAACAGAGCAACTACTGCTCAATATCTTGCCTGAGCCAATTGCACAGCAGTTAAAACTTTACCCAGATACCATTGCCGAAAGCTACGGTGCAGTAAGCGTTCTGTTCGCTGACCTCGTGGGCTTTACTGAGTTTTCGGCTCGGACATCTCCAAAAGAATTGGTAATCGCTCTCAATCTAATTTTCTCAAAGTTTGACCAGCTAGCTGAGCGGCACGGTTTGGAGAAAATCAAGACGATTGGCGATGCCTATATGGTTGTCGCTGGGTTGCCGACACCCCGTTCGGATCATGCAGAAGCGATCGCACAAATGGCGTTGGATATGCAAGCCGAAATGGTAAGAGTAGGCGAAGAAACGGGTGAAGCGTTCAGGCTGCGGATTGGCATCAATAGCGGTCCTGTCGTCGCAGGCGTCATCGGCATCAAAAAGTTCTTCTACGATTTGTGGGGCGATACCGTTAACATTGCTAGCCGCATGGAATCCCAAGGCGTTGACGGTGCCATTCAGGTTACAGCCGCTACCTATGAGCTACTAAGGGATAAGTACCTGCTTGAGGAACGGGGCGTTATCTCTGTCAAGGGCAAGGGCGATATGACCACTTATCTGCTCACTGGCAGACAATTTGATCAGTCGTTGGTTTAAACTGTCTTCAATAAGGCGACATCTTTTTACAGCTCAACACCGAAGCAATTACTGGAAACCTTGCCACCAAAGCCGCGATCTTGCCAA
>CBDTXL010001273.1:0-1834 GCA_965364435.1 uncultured bacterium | reverse complement strand
GCAAAGATAAGCGATCGCAACAGCAACAAAAAAGCAGCCTGCCCTTGAAAGACAAGCTGCTTTGAGGATTCTTACTTACAAGGCAGTGGACTACATCATGCCCATGCCGCCCATGCCACCCATGCCGCCCATGCCGCCCATGCCGCCCATGCCACCCATATCAGGGGCTGGTGCTTTCTTCTCAGGCTTCTCGACAACGAGGGCTTCGGTGGTCAAGACCATACCAGCAATGGAACCGGCGTTCTGTAGCGCTGAGCGCACAACCTTTGCGGGGTCGATAATGCCAGCAGCAATCAAGTCTTCAAATACGTCAGTGGCAGCATTATAGCCAATGTTGACATCGCTCTCCCGCACCTTCTCAACGATGACGGAACCTTCAGCACCGGCATTATCCGCCATCTGACGCAGCGGTGCTTCTAATGCCTTAGCGACGATGTCAGCGCCGATTTGCTCTTCGGCATCTAGATCCTTTTTAATCTCGGCAACTTTTGGTACTAAGTGAATCAGCGTGGTACCGCCGCCAGGGACAATGCCTTCTTCTACAGCGGCTTTCGTGGCATTGAGCGCGTCTTCAATCCGTAGCTTGCGGTCTTTGAGTTCGGTTTCGGTTGCAGCACCCACTTTGATCACCGCAACACCACCGGCAAGTTTGGCAATCCGCTCTTGCAGTTTTTCTTTGTCGTAGTCGGAGTCAGTTTCTTCCAACTGCCTACGGATTTGAGCAACCCGCTTTTGTACGTCTGCCGTACTTTCGCCCGCAACGATAGTAGTAGTGTCTTTATCGATGGTGATTCTACGAGCAGTTCCCAGCATTTCGAGGGAAACAGTATCGAGGCTCAAGCCGACTTCTTCAGAAATCATCTGACCGCCGGTAAGAACGGCAATATCTTGCAGCATCGCTTTGCGGCGATCGCCAAATCCAGGAGCCTTGATTGCTGCTGCACTCAAAACGCCCCGTGCTTTGTTGACCACCAAGGTTGCCAACGCTTCCCCTTCCAGGTCTTCTGCAATGATCAGCAGAGGTTGACCCGCACGAGCAACTTTCTCCAGCACTGGAATCAAATCCTGGATGCTGCTGATCTTTTTGTCAGTAATCAGGATGCGGGGGTTTTCATATTCCACACTCATCCGTTCGTTGTTGGTAACGAAGTAGGGGGAAATATAGCCCCGATCCAGCTGCATCCCTTCAACGACATCGAGTTCCGTTGTCAGGGATTTGGATTCTTCAACCGTGATGACGCCGTCTGTGGTAACTTTGTCCATGGCTTCGGCAATCATTGCGCCGACTTCCTCATCGTTACCGGCAGAAACCGTGGCGACTTGCGCGATCGCACTTCCAGCAACTGGTTGCGCCATTGCTTCAATCTCTTTGACCAGATGAGCAATGGTTTTGTCGATTCCTCGACGCACCGCAACGGGATTCGCGCCAGCTGCAACGTTTTTGAGACCTTCACGAATCAGTGCCTGAGCGAGAACGGTAGCTGTAGTCGTACCATCCCCAGCAATGTCTTTGGTCTTGGAGGCGACTTCTTGAATGAGTCTAGCGCCGGTATTTTCTAACGGGTCTTCGAGTTCAATTTCTTTAGCAACGGTAATGCCATCGTTGACAATCTGGGGTGCCCCAAATGACTTTTCCAACAGAACATTACGACCTTTTGGTCCCAGGGTAATGCGGACAGCATCAGCAAGGGCGTTGACGCCCCGCTCTAAAGACCGTCTTGATTCTTCGCTAAACGAAACGATTTTTGCCATTTGTTTCCTGTGCTTCGTCGTGTCTCTATTAGCAAATTTAGCACTCTCTGCGTCTGAGTGCTAATCTGAGCCATTCACAGTT
>CBDTXL010001272.1:0-1834 GCA_965364435.1 uncultured bacterium | reverse complement strand
TTGAACGCCTTATCACCCGAGCCTTGGACTTGCTTGAGATGAATATTATTCACCTGATTAATAAAGTTTTCGATTGCCATTTTTGCCTGTTGTTGACGTTGGCTGTCGTCGGTTACATCATAGCAACGATAAGCAGGAGTCACTCCCAATATAAATTTCTCCTGTTCCGCTTCTAACAATTCAACAGCCGTGTTAGCAGAAATCCAATTCTCCTGAAAAGGAAAGGAGGTAACTATACTGGCGACTATAGAGGCGATAGCCGGACAGATTACTGGCAGCCACTTGAGCCACGCTTGACCTGCTTCTAATTTGTCTACCAAAACTAAAATCGGTGTGACTCCCGATAAAATAACGGTTGCCATTTGGAAAATATAGTATATATTTCTCGAAGTCTCTCGATTGTTTTTATAGTCGTCAATCAACTCCTGGCAATATCCTATTGCCTTTTCCCTTGCCCGATTTATCGGCTTGTTTTCCGAAGGATTATTCGGGTCTAATAAACAAGTATATAATTCAGCGTTTTTCCCTATATTTAAACGATTAGCCGCCTTCCTTGAGTCCTGAAACACCTTTTTATTGGTTAGGAAGAGGAAAATAAAAAGGGAGAGAAAAACGGCTCCCCAAATAACGATAAGTTGATTGTCTGGAAAAACCCTGGAAAGAATTAATGCACAAACCAAAGCAGCCAGGGACAAATACTCAACTATTTTCAGTAAAGAGAACATTTCTGAACTTGATGAATCAATCTCGGTCTGGTTTTTAAGCTCAGAATTAGTCATTTCCGAATTAGTCATTTCCGAAGTCGTCAATTCAGTTATCAGATACAAGTTTAGCCTATTGGGGTGACTACACTCCCCCCTCTTTCACACAGGCGTAACATCGTGAAAGCGAGTGAAATCGAGTATGCGCCGCCCGTCCCCCTTCTTCGAGAAAATATCAACAAAACGCATGTTCCACAAAATTTCCTCTGACATGTAGTAGTGACGAGCGTGAATGGTTTGTGAAACCGTTTCATCAAGACCAGTTAGTGTGACCAAAATATCCATTTCCGCCTCAGCCATTGATTCTGGCGTCGCTCCATACAGAGGACTAGTCTCATCAATCTCATGCATCACTATCCAGCTCAATGCAAAGATGGGCGTTTGGCTACGAAGCAGTTTGAGGTCATGGAACCTACGGATGAATTGACCTTCCTCCGTAACTTCATCGCGCAGTAAACTTATCCCTATTTGGGCTTCAAGAATCTGGTTACGGCGCTCGTTGGCTGCACGTAACATCAGGGTGGGTACACCGTTATGGGGAGCAATGACTGCCACACGACTGAAGAGGACTCTGGCTGTGGGGCGGGAGAAGCGGGCAAACATTAGCGCAGTAGTCATTGCTACCCCTGTCAAACCTGCCAGCGCTTCGATTGAGACTAGCACATTCGCATAGTCAGTGCTTGGATACATTGCACCGTAGCCAATGGTAGCCATCGTCTGGACGCTGAAGAAAAAGGCATCGAAGAAAGAGCCTGGGCGGGCGTTCTTAATGCAATCTCCTCCTGCCAGGTACAGAAGTGCAAAGAGGGCGTTAGTCGCTAGATAGGACACCACAGTTAGTCCGATGAACTGAGGCCAGTCAAGGGTGAGTAGCAAATGGTAAGGGTCGCGCCAATGGGAGGGAGATACACCTTTTATCACAACATCAAAGCGTCTATTGCTCACAATGTCGAACCGTTTCTTCCGGTTCCCCCTGTGCGTCGGTGGAAGCTTACGAGGCGTTTTGTCCATCGACTGTAGCTTTTTGGTTTGTAAGGTTAATCATGGGTTATGCCCACAGATTTAGTATCAGA
>CBDTXL010001271.1:0-1835 GCA_965364435.1 uncultured bacterium | reverse complement strand
CTGAAGGCACGCACCTCTGTGATTTTGACGGATACCCGTTTACCCTTCAATTCCTTGATGTCGCCGGTGAAGAAGGTCAGGCGATTACCGCGTGTGCGACCCATTACCTGGGTTTTGTCTTTGGGATTTTCGTCTTCTACCAGCACTTCTTCAATGCGTCCAAAGTAGCGTTGCGATCGCTCGCCTGCCTTGGTCCCAACGAGGTGGTTCAGACGCTGGAGGCGATCGCTCTTTACTTCCTCACTCAGCTGATTCTCCCATACAGCCGCTGGTGTGCCAGGACGGGGAGAATATGCCGCCGTATTGAGCTGGTCAAAGCCAATATCTTCCACCAGCTTCAGCGTGTTCTCAAACTGTTCTTCTGTCTCGCCAGGGAAGCCAACAATTGCATCAGCACTAATTGAGGCGTCGGGCATATACTGGCGAACCGTATTAATAATGCGGCGATATTTCTGGTGGGTGTATCCCCGTGACATTGCCTTGAGGATATCGTTATCCCCCGATTGGAAGGGAATGTGGAAATGCTCACACACCTTGGGCAACTCGGCACACGCTCGAATTAGGCGATCGGTGAAATAGCGGGGATGACTTGTGGCAAAGCGGAGGCGCTCAATTCCTGGCACCTCGTGTACATAATAAAGTAAATCTGTCAAGGTGTGTTGGTGACGCCCAGAGTCGGTGACACCTGGGAGGTCACGACCGTAGGCGTCGATATTTTGACCCAGTAGAGTTACTTCCTTATAGCCCAGCCGCCCCAACTCCTCGATCTCGCTGCGAATCGCTTCCGGTGTTCGCGATTGCTCGACGCCCCGTACATTGGGAACGACGCAGTAAGTGCAGCGCTCATTGCAGCCGTAAATTACATTAACCCAGGCACTCACGCTGCTGTCGCGGCGGGGTTTAGTGATGTCTTCAACAATATGAATCGCTTCTGTGGCGACTAACTGGTTACCATCGAACACCTGTTCGAGCAAATCTTGGAGGCGATTAGCGTGTTGTGGTCCCATTACCAAATCTAATTCTGGCACTCGCCGCAGCAGTGCTTCTCCCTCCTGCTGGGCAACACATCCGGCAACCACGAGGGTGAGGTCAGGTTCTTCATGCTTGCGCTTTGCCTGTCTACCCAGGTAGGAATAAACCTTTTGCTCGGCGTTATCCCGAATCGTGCAGGTGTTATAGAGAAGTAAGTTGGCGTCGTTCGGGTCCTCTGACCACTCGAAGCCCATATCTTCCAGGATGCCAGCCATGCGCTCAGAGTCGGCTTTGTTCATCTGGCAGCCGAAGGTGGTGATGTGATAGCGACGGCGAGAAGTGGTCATGGTGAGTTACGGGCAAAGATTGCCGACAGGTTTCAAAGCTTCATTATAGATTTTGGCTAGTGGTTACAGGCTGAAGTTCAGACTAACAGCGAATTTGGCTAAACCCGTAAGGATAAGTTGTGCCCAAAAGCTGAGTCTGCTGTTTGATTTTGTCCTGATGGTGCATCTGTGCTCTGAATAAGGCAGTAGAAACTCTGACATGGAGATCTACATATGTGCAACTACATGACCGCGATTTCCCTGGAATCGCGTTCAGTGTCTTGGGGTGAAAGCTTTCTACTATCCAGCCTATTACTCAGCCGTCTCGCTGTTGATTTCAAGGACGAGGATGACAATCGTGGCAGTGGACGTTAGATCGATGTAGAACTAAGAGCGGTTGAAGACCGCTTCATTGTGAGGGGACTGAGAAATTGCGTTTAGACCTTGAAGGACAACCCGGCTTCTATAGCCGGGTTTTCGCTTTTGTATGGGTAGTTCATGGTTGTCCGTTGTGATAGGCTATCGGCGTTGAGGAGT
>CBDTXL010001270.1:0-1836 GCA_965364435.1 uncultured bacterium | reverse complement strand
AGTTCTTGGTCAGCACCGGCAACAAGACGGCGGATTTCAGAAAATTCCAAGAAGAAAATATCTCCGGGTTCAGATAGCAAACTCGATTGCCGCCAAGTTGTCTCTAGCGCTACAAAGCTCCAGCGCAGTTGAGCCAATAGCTGAGAGTAAACTTCTGTAACTCGACCTTTGAGATTAATACGTGCTTGTACAAGCTGAGCTTTCCAATCCTGGGCGGGAGGTTGTAGAGATGCCGGTGGTTTATAAGAGAGATACTGAGTAAACAGTTGCCGAACAGGTCGAGGGTCTTCTTTCCAGGTGGGAACCGCAATATCAGTTGCCACCTCGCTCAGGTAACCATAGCGCTCAAGAAACTGGTCAAACTGCTCCAAAATACTTCGACCATCTGGGATTTCAGCCAGGGTAGCAAAGAGGGCGGCACCACTTTCATAAGCAACTTGCTCCAGGGGTAACAAGTGATGGGCATCTTCTGCCAGTCGAGCGAGCGATCGCAAACTGGCAACCTCCGGCGTCTGGCTGTTATCCAGTTCGATATCATTAACCCGCAGCACCGCCTGCCTGAGCGACGTACTCAAGGGTGCGAGAATACTATAGTAAGTTGCTCGTTTCAACACCTCCAGAATCATGTCCACTCGTTCGAGTAGTGCCGGTGGGGACAATTCAGACAGCGATTGAGCAGTCAACTGACTCAGGGTGGGGGCAAATTTTTCTTGGTAATCCAAGTCAAAGTCTTGATCTAAACGCCATTCTCGACCCAGCAACCGCAGTAACCCTGGCAGGTTCCGCAGAGTGGAACTTATCGGTGGTTTGGAGAACTTCGCTCCCCTGGTGAGAAATTCCAAACTTTCCGGCGGCAAACCCATGCGCCGAAAAATCTGCCCCAATAGGGTGGCATTGAAGTAGGCGCGGGAGTAGTGCAGCGTCGCCGTTTCATTGAAATCTAATCCATGCGCCCTGTTGCCTAAAACGATAGTAAAAATTTCTCCCCAGACGCCGCAAGTGAGGGGACGATTAATCGACCAAGTTAGAGGTCGAATCAGTCCTGGAATCACCTCAGCGGCAATCTTACGAGTCCAGATTGGTTGTAGCGTTGTAATCGGTCGCGCTTGCAGTAACCACAACTGCTGACCGTCATAACTCCACTCAATATCCACAGGAATACCGTGGTAACGGTCTTCCAACTCCCGCGCCAGGAGCGCCACTTCCTGAACTAAGGCAGGGGGTAAATCACCACCGCCTTCAATTAGGGGCGAGAGGTTAGGTTCTTCTCCTCTTGCCTCTTGCCCCGTGCCTCTTGCCTCTTCACGGAGATAAACTCGGTACTGATCTGGTGTCACTCGCCCGGATACTACCCGTGTGGCATCCCCTGGCAACCCCTCAATTACTACCGCATCACCTTGTTGGGAGATGGGGTCGCGGCTGAAGGCGACGCCTGAGAAAACTCCCCGGACTTGTTTCTGAATCAGCACTGCCATTGACGTGTCTTGTAGGTTGAGATCGCGTCGGTATTGGACAGCTGCTGGGTTATTGTAGGAAGCCAAGACTTGAGTAATCGCTTCCTGCAAGGCGGGTTTGGTAGTAACATTCAAAATGCTTTGATACTGCCCCGCTGCTGACGCCTGTTCTGAGTCTTCCCCCACTGCTGAAGAACGCACTACTAAGGGTTCAAGCTCAGAGACTGGAAGATATTTAATCAAGGGTTCTGGGTCATCCCCAGGCGGCAGTACCCATCCGGTAGGCACTGCGTAGGCCCAACGCTTCAGCTGGGATAGTGTTGCAGCTTTTTGCCCGACTTTGCGGGCGTCTAACTCAGTGTCAAGAGAAATTATGGCGCGA
>CBDTXL010001269.1:0-1837 GCA_965364435.1 uncultured bacterium | reverse complement strand
GCCGGTGTGTTGTGAAAGACGCCTTTGAGGGTCAGTTCGTTGTAATGCAGCTGTTCGGTACTAATACTAATCGAGGTATCTCGTGGACAGCCGCCAAATAAGTTAATCGTGGCACCGGGACGACCACAGGCGATCGCACTTTCCCAAACCGCAGGGACACCCGTCGCTTCAATCACAACATCTGCACCCCATCCTTCTGTTAAGTCTCGCACCACAGTGGGCACATCACTCAACTGATGGTAATTAAAAGTCCGAGATGCCCCCAGTTGTTCCCCAATTTGCAGGCGTCGATCATTACCCCCAAAGAGAAACACCTCAACCGGAAGGCGAGAGGTTGAATTCATCTCCTCTTGCCTCTTGCCCCGTGCCTCTTGGCTGCCGAAGGCTGCCAGCACCGCGACGAACATCAGCCCAATCGCCCCATCGCCCATAACCACCACCCGGTCAGCGGGTTGGACATCAGAACGTGCTACCCCATGCAGTACACAGGCTAACGGTTCCGTCATTGATGCTAGGGCATTGGGTAAGTCAGAGGGCACCGCCAACAGGTTGTGTTCGACAATCGGTGCTGGTATTTTGAGGTACTCGGCAAACGTACCGTTGTTGAAGGTCAAATTGGGGCAGAGGGAATACTCGCGGCGACGGCAGAAAAAGCAGGTCATACAGGGGGCGGAGTTGTTAGCCACTACGCGATCGCCTATATTCCAATCTGTGACCCCTTCTCCTAGGGAGACAATTTCACCAACAACCTCGTGACCAAACAACGTCGGAGGTCGCAGCATTCTAGCATGACCGCCGCGACGCCATACCTTCAGGTCTGTGCCACAGGTCGTTGCTGTCCCTACTTTAATAACAACCTCACCGGCAGCAGGTGTCGGTGAGGCAACCTCTTCTAAACGTAAATCTTCTTGACCATAGAGTACTGCGGCGAGCATTCTGAACTGACGGGTAACGCTGGCTCCACCTGATTCTAGCAGGGTCGCTCTCGCTCTCACTCCTCCCCCAACGCCGCATTACTCTCAATCACTACCAAAAAAGCATCTACGAGTTTACCGATTGTAAAGTACGCGATCGCGAAGCACTGCTGCGAAGGCCAGAGCTTGCTCCTATGGTGTCGGGACAGGTGGGTAACTGACCAGCAACCAGAGGCATCATTTCTTGGTGGCAGGAGGGGCAAAACCAATAGACACCCTTACGTCGCGCATGGCGTAGCAAGGTACTACCACAACAAGGACAAGAGTTAGTCCGCATATTTTGTGAGCTCCTGATTTTTAAAATGTATTTGATTAGAAAGCTGGCTTGGGGTCTTAGTTTGGCTCTTAAGGGCTGCCATTCTCAATAAACCCCCCTTTAAGTGATTGTTGATACTGCGTCCATACAAGGTGATGTGGTAAAGCAAATTCGTAAGCCTACCAATCTGCCTGGTCAAGCTGGTTACTCTCTTAGAATAAATCTTAGTTTCGCTGACCCTCATCTATCTCCAGAAGTAACTATTTCCAGGCGATCCCCAGCCGGTAATCGTCACATCAGAACCTTTTTTTAAAGATTCTCAATTTGGCACTCTCATATGAGACCTCCTTTTAAAGGAGAGGCAAACCACACTTTCTAAAGACCGAACCCAAGCTTTAAAGAAGATTAAGCTAGTCTAAGGAACCCAGTAGGGTGTGGTAATAGCTCTGCTTGAGTGCTTATCTTAATTCAAAGCACTGACCCTCTTCTGTTACTCTGGAACAAAATTAGGATACTGAGGGTGAGACTGTGCCAATCCAGCAGACACCGAGGAGAGCGCAAAGTCATCTAGCACGCTTGAAATAGGTAAATTACCCATTACCTATTA
>CBDTXL010001268.1:0-1840 GCA_965364435.1 uncultured bacterium | reverse complement strand
TTACGCAACGATTTGGCTCAAATCCTTTATGAGCGAGGGTCTAGGTGAACCTCACACGCTCCTTTCAATTACACAGATCAAGGCTTAGGAAGTTTTGCCAAACGCGATCGGGGAAATTCCACTCAACATTAGACCAATTCCTAGTGTAAGAATGCAGAAGATAGGAGGCAGGAGGCTCCAAGGGAAAAAGGCTTGTACAATAAGCTTTTTAACCTTTTTGGACTGGTCACTTATTTTCGCCACGCTGCACTAGCCAGTGGATAGTAGGAACCTCTTCCTTCAGAAAAATTGCCCCTGAAAACGTAGTTACGACAAGTGTCAAACCAATCACCACGGGATAAGTTACTGACCAATCAAGTTTACTTAAAACTAAAATATAATGGCAATATCTTAAGTTTCATGATAAAAATCATTGTCCCAAAGTTCGTGACCGTTAGGATAAGGAGTTTGTACTCGTTTTCCTAAAAGTTTTTCCCACCACCGGAAGGGATGAGGAAGAGTAGCAACTTGGATGCTAGGACAGCCGACAAGCCATGCTCCTAAAACGTCTGTATGGCGACTGTCACCAATAACTACAACTTGTTTTGGTTTAAGTTGCATATAGTTTAAGGCTTTCCGAAAGGCAAAAGGAAAGGGTTTCTTTGCCGGATTGATAAGTGAAATATCTAGACGATGAGACCAAGCTTTTGCCCTTGCCCGACGCTTCCCGTTAGAGAGAATGAAAAATTTAAACCCCTGTAATTTTGCCTGCTTTATCCAAGCTTCAGCACCAGGGGATAAGTAGCGATCATCTTCAGACACAATGGTATTGTCTAGATCGAGAATCACACCCTGAATACCAGAACTTTTTAGCAAATCAGCATCGATGTAAGCAAGTGTATAGGCTTGTCTAGGAAAGTTGTACGCGATCGCCTTTACAGAGGAGCTTTTTGCTGGCTGTGTTAGTGAGCGAAGAAAGGAAGTAGGAGAGAAGAATATTTTTCGCAACCGAGCCTTTGGGTTTAACATAAAATTATTGGATTAATCCCTTATTTTTAAGTAAAGAAATCACGAAGAATGTCATTACCCAACCCAGAACAGTCATAAGGATGGGCAAATCTGTTAGGAAAATTTCTTCAGGGCGCTCACTTCTTCCTCCCTGTTCAAGTCCTATATCGCTTTTACGTGCAATTTCCTCTGGGTCGCTGAGTAGCTGATAGCGAAAAATGCCATACAAAACAAAGGGCAGTGTCAGGAGCATCCAGTGGGTTGATGCTCCATTGACTTGAGGACCTGAACTCCAAATGGCATAGGTCATCACAGTTCCATTAGTAACTGTACTTTCCATGCGAGTGAGTAATGGCAGGGAGTAACGTTTGAGAATTGAACGGGGCTTACCACCTCTGAGAGTCATCAACCGCAGTTCGGCTTTGCGTTTCTCCACTCCTAAAAACATCGCCAGCATAGCTGTACACAGCAAAAAGCAGGAAGACAGGACAAACCCGGTAGCGATCGCGACAATGTCTAGAATGACAGTACCCTTAAGCTGGAGATTATAGGCTATTTGCAGCAGGGTGTAGCCAATGAGAGTCGCTACCAAGCTAGGCGATCGCAACCACCCTATGATCAAAGCGCCACTCAACAAGACGATTGCCATGCCTATTGCTACCCGGATACTCACTAATCCTGCGGCGATCGGGCGGTGGCACTTGATAGGATGTTGGCGAGCGGACTCTACATCTGCAATGTCATTAAATAATCTTGAAAGGCAGGTGTTAGCTGCCCTAATCATGCCAAGGCTGAGAGGAGTTCTGCCACTCTTGAGTAAGAGAGTTACCGTTCACCTCAGCTTGCAGCCTTA
>CBDTXL010001267.1:0-1841 GCA_965364435.1 uncultured bacterium | reverse complement strand
GTTACTTGAGGAACTTGCCTATCAATTTAGTTGTGATGGCAAAGAGATTTTTACCCTGCGCGAACTCCGTCACAAGATTGATAAATACCTGCGGAGTGAGAACGCCTCTAGCGATTTTAGAGAGAAGAATGCTTCTTGCCTAATTACAGAACTGTCTCAACAGGATGGTATTTTGCAAAAGTTGTATGAGGATGGCGACCAATACCTATTTCTGCACCGGACGTTCCAAGAATATTTGACGGCTTGTTATTTAAAGCAAGCCAGCAATGGTATTGCTTTAGCAAGAGAACATTTTTGGGAGTACGAATGGCACGAGACTTTAAGTTTACTGGCGGGATTGATGGAAAATCCAGTTTCCTTGCTCCAAGCGATCGCTGCCCAAAAGGATGATATCTTCTCGACGCTGTTGTTATTAGCAGGTCGATGCATTGCTGAATGTCCAGAGCATCCTCACCCCTTGATTGCAGAGATAATCGACAAAATCTACAAGTTTTGGCACTCTTACCCAAATGCTGGTTTCATCGAATTGGTTGTTGTGATGATCGGTCAAGCGAATTGTCAGATGTTCCAGAAGTTGCAAGCAGCCCTCAACGATTCAGACAGTGATGTCAGATTTCAGGCAGCAATAGCTTTGGGTGAGGTAGGCAATCCTCAAGCGGTAGACGCCTTAATTGCTGCCCTCAAGCACTCTGACAGTGATGTGAGATGGCAGGCGGCAACAGCTTTGGGCAAGATTGGCAGTGTCCAAGCGACAGATGCCTTAAGCGCTGCCCTCTACCACGCAGACAGTATTGGTATAAGTCATCTAGCATTAGCCTTGAGTAAGATTGGCAGTGTCCAAGCGATGGATGCCTTAATCGATGCCCTCAACGACTCAAATAGTGAGGTTAGAAAGCACGCAGTATGGGCTTTGGGTGAGATGGGCAATCCCCAAGCGACGAATGCCTTAATTTCTGCCCTCGAAGACTCAAGTAGTGAGGTTATAAGTAAGGCTGCGTTTGCTTTGGGTAGGATTTGCAATCCCCAGGCGGTAGATGCTTTAATTTCAGCCCTCAACGATGATGTAGACTATCGCGTTAGACATCAGGCAGTATGGACTTTAAGTACGATAGGCAATTCCCAAGCGGTAGATGCCTTGATTGCTACCCTCAAGCACCCAGACTTTTACCTTAGAGTGCAGGCAGCATTGGCTTTGACTGAGATGAACTATCTCGAAGGGCTGAAAGTTTTGAACTTTGCCCTCAACCAATCTGTCGATTACCCGCTTAGAGTGGATGTGATTTGGACTTTGGGTATGATGAGAAGTCCTCAAGCGGTGAATGTCTTAATCGCTGCTCTCAAGCACTCAGATGGTTTGGTTAGAAAAAATGCAGCAGAGGCTTTGGGTCGAAAGGGCAATCCCCAAGGAATAGAAATCTTAATCGCTGTCCTCAACTACTCAGAGGGTAGGAGAACACAAGAAATATACGATTTGAGTCAGATTAATAATTCCCAAGCGGTGGAAGCCCTAATCGCTGCCCTTAACCACTCAGACAGTGACGTTAGATGGGACGTGGCAAAGGTTTTGGCTAAGATGGGCAATCCCCAAGGAGTGAATTTCTTAATCGCTGCCCTTAAACACTCAGACAGTGCGCTTAGAGGAAAGGCGGCATGGATTTTGGCTGAGAATGGCAATGCCCAAGGGGAGGATGTCTTAATCGATGCCCTCAATGATTCAGACAGTTCTTTTACAGAGAGCCTAGCAAAGGTTCTGGGTAAGATTAGCACTTCCGAAACTTTAGCAAAGCTGATCCAACTCCCTGAAATAGACATTTATGACCCTGCCATATTTTCTTTAGCAA
>CBDTXL010001266.1:0-1841 GCA_965364435.1 uncultured bacterium | reverse complement strand
TAAGGGGGGAGCAAGATTTTTCTGCTATTTCCTCCAAAGTAAGGGGGGAGCAAGATTTTTCTGCTATTTCCTCCAAAGTAAGGGGGGAGCAAGAGTCGTCCTCTCTTAGCAAGGGAAAAGAGCAAGATTTTCCTCCTGTTCCCCCCCTTAGCAACCGGAGCTTTAGTGAGGAGGGGTTAGGGGGGGTGAATTCTTTTCGGTATATCGTAATTTTGGGCGATCCAGGTTCTGGGAAGTCCACGTTATTGCAATACATCGCTTTGAATTGGGCAAGGACACCCCTCAATAATGTGATTTCTCAGCCGATTCCGTTGCTGATTGAATTGCGGACTTACATTCGCGATCGCAACTCTGGACAATGCAAAGATTTTCTAGAATTCTTCCACCAAGGCAGTGTCATCTGCCGCCTCAATCAGCACGAACTCCACGAACGCCTAAAAGCGGGCAAGGTTTTGCTGATGTTTGATGGGTTGGATGAAGTGTTCGATCCGGTGCAACGGGAGGAGGTGATTACTGATATCCATCGCTTCACCAATGATTATCCCAATGTGGGGGTAATCGTGACTTCTCGTAGTATTGGCTACAAACCGCAACGACTGGGAGATGCTGAGTTTTGTCACTTCATGTTGCAAGATTTAGAGTCAGACCAAATTCAGGATTTTATCCATCGATGGCATGAGTTAACGTTCACCGATGAGGCACTTAAACTTAGCAAGCGGGAACGACTGCAACAGGCAATTAAAACGCATTCAGCAATTGGGGAACTAGCGGGAAATCCCCTGCTGTTGACGATGATGGCGATTTTGAACCGCAAGCAAGAATTGCCTAGAGATAGACCAACACTTTACGAAAAAGCTTCAGAAGTCCTGCTGCATCAATGGGATGTGGAGCAGAAATTGCTAGAAAATCCGAGAATCGATTCGGTAGCGATCGACTATAAGGATAAGCAGGCAATGCTGCGTCAGGTTGCCTACCACATGCAAGCGGCAGATAAAGGTTTGGCTGGCAATCTAATTCGGGGGGATGATTTAGAAAAGATTCTGACTGGCTATTTGAAAAGCATAGAAGTCAGTCAGGCGAGAACGGTTGCCAGGTTGCTGATTGAACAACTGCGGAGTCGCAATTTTATTTTGTGTTTTCTGGGTGCTGATTCCTATGGTTTTGTGCATCGGACATTTTTAGAATACTTCTGTGCCTCAGAGTTTGTTGAGCGGTTTGGGAAACGGGGACTTGAAGGGGGGTTGACGCTTGAAGAACTCAAAACGGAAGGGTTTGGCAAGCATTGGCAGGATGAGTCTTGGCATGAAGTTCTGCGGCTGATTGCGGGGATGATTGATGCCAAATTTGTTGGGGAAATCATCGAGTACCTGATGGCTCAGAAAATTGACAAGCGTGAGTTTCTTGATGAAGTTGGACAACGACTGAGAGAGGAAGGAGTATTCAACCTCCTATTAGCAGCAAACTGCCTTGCTGAAGTTAGGAACAGAACCACGATCGCTCCAATTGCTATTCGACTACTAGAAGCGCTTAAGAAAGAAGTTGAAGAGGAATTTCCATACACATTCGATGCTAAAGCTGCTGCCGCAATCGTTACAGCGATCGCGACTGTTTGGCAAGATGCCTTACAGACCTTGAATTGGCTGAAATCCTGTATTCAACTCGATTCAAGTTCTTATGTACCACGGTCTGCTGTGCAGGCGATCGCTCAAAACTGGAAAGATCACCCGGATACCTTACCGATGCTCAAACAATGGGCTACTTCTGACGATGATTCGCTTGTGCGATATGCAGCAGTGCAGGAGTTAGCCAAGGGGTGGAAAGATCACCCGGATACTTTACCA
>CBDTXL010001265.1:0-1843 GCA_965364435.1 uncultured bacterium | reverse complement strand
AGTTTTATTTAAGGAAGCATAGCGATCAGCTGTGCAAATAATGATAGACACCAGGGTAGTCACTGAGTAAACTTTGAGCGTAGAGTGTACAAGTGTGCATTCCTGATTATATACGGCACTAATGAGTTTTGAATTTAGGAGAGTAGCAAACAGAGCAGTGACGCAAGGTCTGAATACTCTCGTTAAAGCCATCAGCAACTTGAGAAACCTTCCAACCACCAGCCTTTAAAAGCAAGACCTGAGTCCGATTTTGCTATGTTGTGGGACGCCATTTTTTTTCTCGGTTTATGGGATAAATTTTATAAAGAATAACTGTATAAGTTAATATGCCCAATTACCAAAATGTGACATCTCCTATCTTGCTGATCGGTGCAGGTCGCTCAGCTACTTCATGGGTTGTCAAGACATTACAGGATCATCCTGATGTCCAGAATTTAAAGCTGTTGACGGAGAACACTATTGTGGATGCCATCTACTACGATGTTTTCAAGGGCTGGTGGACACAGAACTGGGAGTCGTTATGTGACCAAAAAGAGCGTGAACGCCGCGCAATCGCTGCTGCCAGAGCTACAATGTGCGAACTGTTCCCAGGAGAGGAACCGTACTGGGTGATGAAGGCAATCTGGAGAAATCACCCGTGGCACTTCCTACGCAAAGTATTTCCAGAAGCAAGGTACATCCATGTAGCTAGATGCCCGACAACAGCTCTCCCATCAATGATGGAGTTTATAGGTAAAGAGTACCCAGCCTGGCGGGATCTGAAATTCGTTGAGAATGAGTACATTCAGGCTCACTACGATGCACTAGCGCTACATGATGCAGGCGTTCCATACATGATGCTTCGGCAGGAGGAAATCCGGTTAGACTCCAAAAAGGTTTGGCAAAATTTGCAAAAGTTTTGTGGGCTTAAAGAGGTATCAATAGAGGAACTCAATTGTGAAGTCAACCCAAGCCAGTCAATGCAGGGCAAAGTCAAAGATGGGCGTTCACCTCTTGCATGGACAGAACTCTCAGTAGAGATGTTTAAACTTTGTGAGCAGTTAGGCTACACACCACCACCAGGCGTAAAACCCAGGGATGAGTTAGCTTGCCTCACAGCAGAACGAGATGAACTAGCTCAACGATATGCTTCCCTTATAAAGGAACAAGAAGAATTCAGAAAGGAACAAGAAGAATTTAGAAAGAAACAAGAAGAATTAGCCCAACAGCTTGACCGTTGTCTTGAGGAACTTAATGAAATTGTGAACTCTCGGACGTGGAAAGCAATTAAAATAACTAAAAAAATTTCTCTCCTTAGAGGCACAGGTCATCTGACTCTGAGCTTGGTACAAGCTTGCAAGAAAATTATAATGAATTTTATGTAGATTTAGTGGCAAAAATATTTTTTAATTTTTCTTTGAAAAACAGCCTTGCTTCTTCTGAGGCGGATAGTTTATCTGCCATTCGTTTCAGAATTTTCCAAGCTATTGCCCTCAGCAGGACTTTTAAACTATAGGCTGATAAAGCTTTAAAACTCTCTGATTTTAAAAGATTGGAGCTATTCTCTATTTCGTCAAATTGACTGGAATTTATAGACAGTTCCTGTATCCTTGTAAACAATGCGTAGTTGGAGTTAACTTTTGATATTGAAGGTAAAGCTGCGAGTTTCCTAAAAATGTTTTTATCCAAATCGAAAATAGGTTGAGATTGAATTTGAGTTAGGAGTTCTAGATTATCTAAAATTTGAGTTAGAAGCGAAGTCAATCCCTCAACAGTACCATCAAACTTGTAACAGTTAATCTGGTGTTCAAAGTGATCTTTAAATGCAGGGATATCAGGCAAAATGAGAGGTACACCAATCCAG
>CBDTXL010001264.1:0-1843 GCA_965364435.1 uncultured bacterium | reverse complement strand
GCTTCACCATTCTCTTTATCGGCAAATGTTTTTTGTAGTTTGTGAGGCCACTTAAAATCCTGCCAAAGGTCGCCCTTTTCGGGGATAAGTCCTTCACTGTCTGCATATTCCTGCAAGGTAGCGCTCAATGAACCAAGGTTGAAAATGTGAAATGCCATTGCTCAATCCTTGTTTTTCAAAAGTTTTAAAATTGCCACGACGTTAAAACAGCTCTGAGATACTTCCCAGAGCTGTTCATTTTTAATCAGCTAAGCTTAGCTTTACACTGATTCATTTGCGTTCTAGGGCGAAATCCCTATCCCAGGTTAACTTTGAAGACTTTGTTCTTTTCGTCTTCTGCCTTGGGTAGACTCAGGCTCAAGACACCATTCTTATAATCAGCCTTGACCTTATCGTTTTGAACTCGCGCTGGTAAGGGAATCACCCGCTGAAACTTACCGTAACGGAATTCTGAGCGCGTCATGCCGCCTTCTTCTGTCTTCGTCTCAGACTGACGTTCACCAGTAATGGCAATAGCTTGTTCTGTCACCCGAACATCAATGTCCTTGGCTTCCATACCAGGAACTTCCAGTTTTAGTTCAATGCTGCTAGGCGTCTCGTGCATTTCTGCTGCTGGCATGAAAGCAATTCGGTCAGTGCCGCCATTTTCCGACGGAGTGAGGCTCTCAAATAGTCGATTCATTTCCCGTTGTAAGCTTTCGACTTCCCGAAACGGTTCCCAACGAATGAGTGCCATAGTTTATACCTCCGATAGTGAAATTTCCTTATGGTTTAGATCACTGTTTTCTCATCCAATCTTATGGTTTTCAAGCCGACTCATCTAAGGGCTTAACCACTTGGATGATTAGGTTTAACCTGTTATCAACTTATCAAAGGCAAAAAATTCTGTAGGTTCGGTTCCTTGCCAGGAAATTATGCTAATTACCGTACCTTGAACTTAATTGTTGTTTAGGATTTGATAACGGTAGAAGGCGTAGGTATCGAATAAGCCTCCAACAAGGCTACAGGTCAAGCCAATGACGATGACTCCTTCGATTGGACAGCCACTACCAAAGACAGCAAAAAACTGCAACATCTGTGTTGTGCCAGCCTGAGCAATGGTTTCCAGGCCAGGAACGTAGCCGATTGCAGAGATAGCTGCTAACACCACTGTCATCAGGACGATTGGTGCAACGAAGCTCAGAAGAATTGTCAAAACCAGGGAACGAAGAAAGTTGGGCAGAATGCTCATAAATCAGATCTGATTGCAAGTTGGACTGAACACAAGTGCCGAAGCAATACTTGCCAACTTCTACAATAGGGGCGATCGCCTGCTCCACAACTAGATGTCAAAAATCTTAAATGTTCATTAAAAATCTTGGTGAAAGTCCGTGAATCTTACTCATAAAGTAATGATGCCATCAGTTGCTTTGACTGGTACGTCGCCTACCAGTCAAAGCAACTGATTAAAAACCTCTGGTTGCCCCAATTGCAGCAACGTATGTCGTTGTATTTCGCAGGGTCTCTGACCAAGTGGCGTCACTGGAGGAACCCTGTGCCTAGGGTAATACGCTTTTGTCACAGGGAAGCATATATCAAGACCAACTAGAGTGTCTCGATCGCGGCTGGCAGTACTCCAGCGATCGCATAGTTATTAGTGTCCCAGCTCTATCGGCAGCCTGTGCAATTCCTGAGAATCAGCAGATCAAAAGTTTTCATTGGCATGCGGCTGGCTGGATGTGGTTGGGTTGGAGAAAGAGCGCGACTACTTCACAATATGGAGAAAAAGTCAATCAGATTTTAATAAGGCTGTAGGGGCGGGTTTCACCAAGAGCTGAAAAACTCTCAAGAGCAACTTATGTAA
>CBDTXL010001263.1:0-1845 GCA_965364435.1 uncultured bacterium | reverse complement strand
AAGGAGATGACCTCTGGGGTAGTCAATGCCGATGGGTTAGGAATCGGTTGGTACCACCGCGAACGGGATGTTAATCCCTTCACCTACAAAAGCACGTTGCCGATTTGGAACGAAACCAACCTCCCCGAATTGAGCCGTTATATCGAATCGGGGTGTGTGTTGGGGTATGTCCGTAGTGCAACAGCTGGTCAGGCGCTGGATATGAGCAACTGTCAACCGTTTCGAGACAATCGCCTTTTATGTATCCACAACGGTTTGATCAATAATTTCAGGAAGACATTGTATCGACCCATACGCGATCGCCTAAGTGATGAAGTCTACCAATCCATCAATGGCACCACCGATTCCGAACATATGTTTGCCCTGCTGGTCAACGAGTTGCAGGTCTTCCCCGATACTCCCATAGAAAAGGCACTATACGCTACATTAATCACTCTGAGCGAGTTAGCTCAAGACCATCAAGTCAGCTTGTCTGCCAACCTGATCATCAGTGATGGACATCGTCTCGTCGCCAGTCGCTATGCCTACGGCACCTCTGCCCCTACACTCTACTGGTTGAGGGATGACCCAAGTTACCCAGATGCTGTAATTATTGCTTCTGAACCGCTGTTCACCGGAAACTGGAACAGTTGCCCGAACAATAGCATTCTCAGTGTGGGAGAAGACCTTGAAGTTCACAGCCATCAACTCTAGTAGAGACGCTCTTGCGTCTGCGATGCATCGATGTCGCACCGGCACTCTGGCTTTATTTGAAGGAATTGACGATACGACCTTCCGCAGGCAGGCACATCCAGAATTTAGCCCAGCCGGTTGGCACCTGGGTCACATTGCATTGACAGAAGCCTACTGGATACTAGAGCGATACGCTGGCTTAGCGCCAGTATTTCCGGAATATCACAAGTTGTTTGCCGCTGACGGTTTGCCAAAGTGCGATCGCGAGAAATTACCTCCACTGGCAGACGTTTGCCATTATCTGGATACAGTCAGAACCAAAGTACTCACCTACCTGGAAACCGCACCTTTAGATAAGCAAGAACGCCTATGGCGCTTTCTGCTTCAGCATGAGAGCCAGCACAGCGAAACGATCGCGTTTGTTTTGCAATTACAACGCTGGCATCTGCGGGAACGGCATCAGGAGATGTGGGTGAGGGTTCGTGCGGAAAATCTCCAACCCGACCTCTCCCCTCCGGCGGAGATGATTGAAATCCCGGCGGGTGAGTTTGAGATGGGGAACGACTCAATTGACGCCCTGGATAACGAGCGATCGCTTCATCGTGTGCATCTGGACACCTACTGGATTGACCGCTACCCCGTCACCTGTAAACAGTACCGGGTATTCATGGAAGCAGGTGGCTATCAAAGCGTCCGCTGGTGGTCAGCCGCAGGCTGGGAATGGCTTCAGGAGAATCCAGTGAAAGAACCCCTCTATTGGTCAGCTGCCCCAACCTGGGATAACCATCCAGTCTGTGGTGTTAGCTGGTACGAAGCCCAAGCCTATGCTCGATTTGTCGGCAAGCGACTGCCGACAGAAGCCCAATGGGAAAAAGCCGCCAGTTGGAATGCGATCGCTGGGCGTCGTCAAACCTATCCCTGGGGAGAAGCAGAACCCCAAACTCAGCGATGCAATCACGATAATACAGCTGGTCAAACAACACCAGTGAATGCCTATCAAGGGGGACAGAGTGCTTATGGTTGTTACGACATGCTGGGCAACGTCTGGGAGTGGACATCAAGTTGGTTCGACGGCTACGAGGGCTTTGTGAGTTACCCTTACCAGGGCTATTCCCAAGCTTATTTCGATGGGCAACACCGAGTGCTTAAAGGTGGCAGTTGGGCAACCCGCCT
>CBDTXL010001262.1:0-1846 GCA_965364435.1 uncultured bacterium | reverse complement strand
CTTTGCTTGTGCCATGAAAGCTCTTTCAACGATGGAGAAGAGGGTTGGCAACCTCTGGACTCTGGCAACGCTGTACAGGCAGGGTTGTCAAACCGCTCTGCGCTGCTGCACTGGTAAGAGTGTGGTGGTGAACGGTCAGAGAAAAGCTTCTATAAAAGGGAGCAGGTAAGTGTATGGGAGATGAACGTGAGTGAACTGCCGATGAAGTAACGAAATCGCATAGTTGTGGTGCAAAACCGTCTTATGCAAAGGAGACAGGGATAAGTGCAGCGGATACCTGAGCTACTGGCTGCGCGCCCACCGTTATACAGGCAGCATGAACCATACACAGGCGTTGAAAGAGAACATGGGAGATCCGCAGACCAGGAGTCAAAGCAATACTTTACTCCCTGCGGAAGTCGGACGAAGCCATAGTAGTGAAGAAATGTCTGTAATGGGCATGGAACGAAGGGCTTCGGTCATTTAAGTGAACAGGCAATTGAACAACTTTAAAAGAGGATGATTTAAAATGCGTGTACACGTCGTTAAAACAGTACCAATTACTTACCAAATGGTAGTAGAAGCCTATGCAAAGGTAAAGCAGGGCGGTAAGGCTACAGGCATTGATGATGAAAGCTGGTCAGACTTTGAAATCAAAGGAGCAGAGAAGCAACTGTATGTTATCTGGAATCGGATGGCATCGGGGAGTTACTTTCCACAAGGGGTACGTGAGGTAGAGATACCGAAGAAAGATGGCAAAACCCGCACGTTGGGCATCCCCACCATACGAGACCGAATAGCACAGCAGGTTGTGAAGCGGTACATGGAGCAAAGGATAGATGCACACTTCCACCCACAATCTTATGGTTATCGTCCTTTAAAGAGTGCGAAGCAAGCCATAGAACAGGTAAGGCAAAACTGTTTGCAGCAGGATTGGGTAATAGACATGGACATATCAAAGTTCTTCGATGAGATAGACCATGACCTGATGTTAAAAGCTGTGGAAGCGATGCTGCCTGAAAAATGGATAAAAGTGTATGTACAGAGATGGCTACAAATGCAGGTAGTGAAAGCGGATGGCACCGTCGTGGACAGAGCCAAGAAAGGCACACCACAAGGCGGGGTGATTAGTCCGTTATTAGCAAACCTATTTCTGCACTTTGGGTTAGATAAGTGGTTGGAACAAAATTATCCGCAAGTAAAGTTTGTTCGTTATGCAGACGATGCTGTCGTCCACTGCCAAAGTAAGGTGGAAGCACAGCAACTACTGGCTGCTATAGAGCAACGCCTGAAGCGGATAGGTTTACAACTGAATGAAGCAAAGACAAAGATTGTATACTGCAAAGATTATCGCCGCAGGCAAAATCATGAGCATGTACAGTTTGGATTTTTGGGCTTCAGTTTTCAGCCACGTTCGGCACAGAGTAAGTTTGGAAACGGGCACTTCACAGCCTTTGTTCCGGAGATCAGCAAAGAGAATCAAAAGAAGATCAGAGAGAACATCCGGGAAACAGTCAACTGGCGCAATACATCGCAACGAGTAGAACAAATAGCAGCTATCCTAAACAGCAAACTGCGAGGCTGGCTGAACTACTTTGAAATGTATGGCAAAAGACAGTTAGACAAGACGATGCTGTACCTACAGACCAAATTGCTAAAGTGGCTGAAGCGAAAGCATAAACAAGGGGCAATGAAGTGCTCCCGTCAACTTCAAACACTCCAGCAACAAAAGCCAACGCTGTTCTATCACTGGGAAAGAAGGTACTGTTCAAATTATCAAAGAATGACACGAGCCGTGTGAAGGGAGATCTTCAAGCACGGTTCTGTGAGAGGCTTGCAGGTGAAACTCCTGCTTGCCTACTCGGCG
>CBDTXL010001261.1:0-1847 GCA_965364435.1 uncultured bacterium | reverse complement strand
GGATCGGGGTTAATCTCAAACTTATCATTCTGACCGACAGCCAGAAGATTCAAGCCATAGCGCTTCCGCAGTTCCAGTTCCGCAACCGTTTTCCCATGAAAATCTTCTGGCACTAGCACTTCAACAATGCTGTGATTTGGGTCAAGCTCAAATCGGTCGAGGATTGAGGGTTTAGTAAGCGATCGCGCTAAGGCACAACCTGCCTCATTCTCTGGATAAACCACATGATCCGCTCCCACGCGCTGCAATAGCTTACCGTGGATTTCCGAGGAAGCCTTGGCAACGACGTGAGGAACACCCGCTTCCTTGACATTCAGCGTGGTAATAATACTTTCTTGCAAATAGTTACCAATTGCAATAATTACTGTATCTAACTCAAAAATCCCTGCTTCTTTCAGGGCTGTCGGGTCGGTAGAATCCAGCTGCACGGCATGAGCAACCATCTGCTCTTTCAAGACTTGGGCAACTAGTCGTTCATCAACATCAGTCCCCAAAACTTCATAGCCAAGTTTGTGTAGTGTCGAACAAACAGCGCGACCAAAGCGGCCTAACCCAATAACGGCAAACTGTTGATTTTCTTTACGCAGGCTGCGAAAAAAACCTAAAGATGACAGATTCACGCCCTTTTCCTTTGTTTTAGCTAAGTATAGCTAGGTATAAGAAACTCGATAAATTGACTTCATATCCAGCCTATCAAGGGATAGCGCTGAGCCTGACTACCCCACCAGTAAATTCTCCTCTGGATAGTGAATCGCACTGGGGCGAGGGTCTCCAAGTATAGCTGCCATTAGTAGTAAAACGCTAACTCGTCCGATGTACATTGTTGGAATTAATACTAGCTGGGCAGCAGCTGAAACTTTTGCCGTGATGCCGGTGGAAAGACCCACGGTGGCAAAAGCTGAGACAACTTCAAAGAGGATTTGAATAAAGTCAAAATCTGGATCAGTAAGAGAAATTAAAATAGTTGAAATACCCACCGTTGTAACCGAACCAACTAATACCCCGACTGCTTTTAAAATGAGAGAAACAGGGACTTGACGATGATACAATTCAACTTCTTCTTTTCCTTGCAAAATTGACTTTGTGCAACTGGTTAGAACTCGCAGTGTGGTTGTCTTTAGACCACCCCCTGTACCACCTGGGCTGGCTCCGATAAACATCAAAGCAATGGTAAGAAATAAACCAGTCGTCGTCATTTTGCTAATATCAATAGTATTAAATCCAGCGGTTCTAGTCGTTACCGATTGAAACCACGCTGCCATTATTTTATTAGCAAAATTCATAGAACCTAAAGTATTTGGATTATGCAGCTCTGTCAAAAAAAATGCTATTGTCCCCAAAATTAAAAGTGCCAAGGTTGTGCTGGTTGCAACTTTAAAATTAAGCGAAAATACAATTCGTTCTGGTTTTTTTTGAACGCGATCGCGTAACCACAAGAACATTTCAAAGATTACTCGATAACCAATCCCCCCCAATATAATCAATACAGATACAACCAGATTTAACAAAATTGATGATTGATATTTTACATAATTATCTGCTAAAAGACCAAAGCCTGCATTATTCCAAGAATTAATACTATGAAATATAGCAAACCATAGCCCTTTGCTCCAACCATAATCTGGAACAAAAACCGGCAGTAGTAGAAAAATACCAGTGATTTCAAAAATTATCGTGGTGGCAATAATCGAGCGAATTACTAAGGCACTGTCCTCTAGACCGGGTCGATCCAAATCTTGTTGAATCGCTATTTTATGCCTCAATTCAAATCGGCGTCCTACTAGAAGTACAAGAAAGGTTGTTGTTGTCATATAGCCCAACCCACCAATTTGAACAAGGGCGACAAC
>CBDTXL010001260.1:0-1848 GCA_965364435.1 uncultured bacterium | reverse complement strand
ACCGACTCATACTGAGTTAGAATTTAACGAACCACAGAGGCACAGAGGACGCTGAGGGAAGAGAAAGAGAGAGTTATACGTTTGAGCAACTAGGTATCAAACCTGCTTCAGATAGTACTCGAACCGCTCCCGTAGTTGTTCAACTGTTAGATTCTGAGTCCAGTATTCCACCAGGGTGTGACCAAATGCCCAGGCGTTGCGATCAGGTGAGGCGGGGTTTTCCAACAGCAGCGGCCAAAGGGATAGTAGGTCAAAGTTGATGGTTTTGGAGTCGCCCGAACTCAAGAGTGAGAATAAGTCATATGCCATCTGGAGTTTACCAATAACGACAGGCAACTGTTCCGCAGGAATTTGCTCTGCCAGCAGATAAGCCAGGGTTGGCTTCCCGGTTGTTAGAGTGGCAATGAACTGGAGGACGGGACTTTTGAGCAGTGCAGTTAATCCCTGTGTTGTCGCCATCTGGAAGGTGTAGTGGTCGATGATTTTGGCAGCAGCAACGGTGCGGGCTTCCAGGTTACGCAAAAAGCGGGCAAGACGGAGTTGCTTGGCAGGCGCGATCGCATCTACCAGTGCCAAGGATAGCGCGTCTACTCCCCAGGCGGATCGACCTGTTTTGCTCTCACTTGTTACGATAGGTAGTACAAAATCGCAGAAGTCGTCGAGCAACTGTGCGCGATACTCGGTGGCTTCCCGAATAGCTTTTTCCTTTGGACGATCGCCCCATTCCCAATCATAAGGCGGTTCCCATTCGCGGATAGGACGTAGACGATCTACCAGGGTGACGATCGCAATTGCAGGCAAGTCTTCAATGTCTGCCTTCATGTCTTTGAGAAAGTCCACATCCATTTGCAAGGCAGGATCGAGGGCAGGGGTGACTAACAGCAGCAGATCGGCGTTAGTGGCATAGTCCAGCACGAGTTCCCGCAAATCGGCACGGTTCACTTGTTCGTAACCCGGAGTATCCCAAAGCGTCAGCGTGTCTCCGGTTTGGGTCTGCCAGTGGTAATTCTGAATGCGATCGGTACTGGGCAAAACATCGACTTCTGCAAGATCGGCTTGAAACAATGTATTAATCAAGCTGCTTTTTCCAGACCCAGTTCGCCCTACAAGTAGAATATTGACGGGTTTTTGCTCAACTTCCTCAGCAGGTTCTGCTTGAGTCAGGATTTCTCGGAGGGTTTGAGTCTTTGCCTTGGGTAGCGTCGGCGTGGAAACCGGGGATTCTGCTGTTGGCAGGGTGGTGCCGCCGTAGAGTGCGATCGCTTGCCGACATAAGTTCCGTAGTGCCGCTTCCCGCAGGGACTGACCCAAATTCACCAACAATTGCTGAGTTGCTTGGTTACTGGAACTTTGACTGGCGACTCTTGCGACTGCTGCTACAGGATTTAATACCCACTGCGCCCAGTTCCAGACTTGCCAGAGTTTACGGGCGGTTGGCTCTAGTTTGCGGTAAACTTCATAGGCTTGGTAGGCTTGCCCAACGGTAACTTGATTAAGGGCAGGGGATAACTTTTGCATCCACCGATCCATATCATCCATTGTTCCCCGAATCAGTCCGTAAGCTTGGGGAACGTAAATGTTGAGCAGGGGATACTTTTCTTCAGGATGATAGATATGGGCGATCGCAACGACAACGTCCTGGCATCGCTTCCAAAAAATTGACCAGTCTTCCCAAATCGGTGGATCGTTTTGTGCCGTTTTTAGGATGTCTTGGATTGCAATTTCGGCTTTACTGGTGGCGTCTGTTCCCGTTGGCTGAACGGTTGTGTCGTCGGCGGCAGCTTCCAGTTCTTGGTTGACTTCTGCTAATGCGGCTTCTAGCTGGTTTACCTCAGATCGAGTCCATTT
>CBDTXL010001259.1:0-1851 GCA_965364435.1 uncultured bacterium | reverse complement strand
CCTCGCACATTGTTAAAACTAATACGATTGGTAATTGACATGGAACAGTGACAGACACAATAGTAGGACAGTCCTGGATTTGAACGATTGAGCGATCGCAAGGCAGACGTTTTGCCTTGTCAACAGAATCACCCTTAGCACAATAGAGCAGATATAAATGACAATCTGCCTCCACGTCTTCAGAGATTCCAAATTTTTGGGTGATTTAATTCTTTAAGATTTTTTTAATATACGTTAATTTGCGTATCACTACTCACTCTCTAATCAAGAGAACAGTCAATTTTTCATTGGAAATTCTTAGCGTTTCCATAGATTAGAGCGACCAACCCATCGGTTATTGCTCCATAACTCCATAAATTAAATATTCGACATCTCCCCAAAAGTGTCTGAAACCCTATTGCTACTAAAGCTTTCCCCTTTTTTATTCCCTTCTGCCCTCTGCCTTAGAGCCCTCTGCCTTTCTCTGTACATCACCGATGACCTCAAGGGGTTTTTCACTACGGGAGCATCACGACTAGGGAAAATAGGCGATCGCCAATATCGCGAGAGCGTTGCGCTGACTTCGGCGTGACACTTCGGCAAGCTCAGTGCGGAGACGCTCAGTCGAACGCTGCGAAGCGCAGATCGCGCTCTCGACAACTGTGCCAAGCATCTGTCAACCACTATATAAATTGATAGGTTATGAATTTTTATGTAAGGCGATCGCAGAGTTAGACAATTTAATCAGTGAACGATGTATAGAAGATTTCAGTAATTGTCTGAACATGCCTACAAAACCCTCTCTCGCCTATCAACCTTTTCTTCTCCGTATTCTGCATGGCTTTACTGCTCTTTTCGTAATTGCTGCGATTTTGACAGCATTCTGGACGTACGATGTCTACGACGGGCGATGGGGAAGAATTCCCTTGCCTGAGTTAAAGGCAATAGAGGGAATTCATGGCACGTTTGGGCTATATGCCTTACTTGTATTCCCTCTATTTGCTTTATACGCTTTCCATCGTGGACACAAAAGACTCATCCAGCAGGATTTTGTAGCAAAACTTGGACAGTTGGGTAAACCTATAGGGTGGTACACGCTACATCGAGTAATTAACACGCTTGCTATCTTGGCACTGACTTTTGCCGTTTTCTCCGGCAAGATGATGGATGAAAATTGGTTACCCGATGGAGAGCTTAATCATGGCTGGTATTATGCTCACCTCATTTCATGGGTGGTGATGGTTGTCTGCATCGCCTTGCATCTGTTAATGAGTGCCAAGGTAGGAGGAATTCCCCTTCTCTTGTCCATGTTAAGCTATCAGTTCCGCCCTAAAGATAGTCCCGCTTTGTGGCGAGAAAATATTGTTCAATGGTGGTATGGTTTACGACCGACTTTGGCTAAAGAGTGGTTGAAACTGTCCTTTCCCCTCAAAGTTTTAGAAATTATCGTGTTGGTGAGCATCACTGCGGCTTGGATTGTTCCACTCTTTAAGTAGCCGCTTAGCCTGAACGCGATCGCGTGGGACTGGCGATCGGGAGCATCCCAATGCGTGCAAATTAAAAAAATGCTCAGGAGAGTTTATCTCTAAATTCTCCCCCGCTCCGAGAGCTCCGAGAGCTCCCCCGCCGTCTCAACAAGCAAATTAAATGCGTAACAGCTTATTCAGTCCCAGGCGATCGCTCTCTTTCTTCGACTCCTTGCATAAGTGACAGCGCTTTGGAGATAAGTAAGCTGTTCGTCATCTAGTTTTACAGGACAATCTAAGGCAGCAAATCGTTTCAGACGCTAAATTATTAAATTTAGATGCGCGTCAGCTTAGTACTGCAAGCACATGAGATTGGATCTGGCAAGATATCCAATCTCATGATGCT
>CBDTXL010001258.1:0-1852 GCA_965364435.1 uncultured bacterium | reverse complement strand
AGGGGGGTTAGGTGACTTTTCAAACACGCTCTGGGTGCTCAACTGCAACTGACTATCAGCACTCCCTTGGTGATCAACAACCAACTCTGGATTAGTGCTGGGTAACTCATTACTTGACTCAGGAGTGGGTTGTGCAAGGGTTACAGAACTCCAGCTGAGACCCAACAAACCTGTAATGATCAGAATTGGTTTAAAACGCATGGATTGACCAACCGTAAATATACGAGTTGAGAAAATTTCTGTAGATTTACGGACACTCTAAAATCTACTCAATAAAATACAATTACCCACCTGTGGATACTTGACGGAAATGTTCCAAATTTGGTTGCGTTGGCGTCGGTTCAGTCTTTTCTTCTTAGCCAGTCTCGTCTTTTGCTTTGTTTTCCACGCTTGGTCAGTGGGACAAGCCGATCAGTCAGCAGCAGCTATAGAGAGGCAATTCATCGCCTCTTCCCCGCCTAGTAGCGCTCAAGAGCCGTATAACCCTGCTGTACAGCAGGGGATTGAACGCTATCGAGCCGGTAAATTTACTGAGGCGATCGCTATCTGGCAACAAGTCCTGCCACAAATTTCAGCAGCAAAAGGCAGGGCGATTGTTTACAGTAACTTAGCGCTGGCTTATCGGCAAACGGGTCAACTGGCTCAGGCGATCGCTCAGTGGGAACAAGCCATTCAAATTTATCGCTCCCAAGACGATCAGGCGACACCTCAACCCCTGGCTGGGTTATTGACAGAGCAAGCTCAGGCTTACAGCGATTTGGGACAGCAGCGGCGAGCGATTACCCTGTTAGAGTCAGCGATTGAAATTGCCAACAAAAACCAAGATCTACTCACCGAGGCGGCTGCTCAGGGAGCCTTAGGCAATGCTCACTGGGCTTTAGGTGACTATGAGCAGGCATTGGCAGCTCATCAGGCGACGCTGAAAATTGCCGGGGATTTGAATAATGCCAGTTACATGGCAACGGCTCTGAATAACTTGGGCAATGTCTACGTTAGCAGAGCCGCTCGGTATGACTATCAGGCGCAGTTAGCTGACTTAGAGGGCGATGACAAAGAAGTAGCCCGCTTAACCCAAGCCGCCGCCCAGGCTCAGGCTGAGGCGAGAAAGTCTTTTGAGGAAAGTGTGGCAACAGCCAGAGGAGTGGCAAAGCTGGAGGAGGTCAGAGGATTGATGAATCTGAATCGTTTGGTAGAACAATCCTCTACACCTGACCAGGATTTAATTGTTAGCAATTGGAACCGGGCAAGAGAGTTGATCACCTCAATACAGGATTCGCGGGAGAAAGCCTATGCCCTGATTAACCTGGCAGAACAACAGTTGAAAGTTAGAAGGTTGAAAGTTGCAAGCTCAAAGCAACCTTCAACCCTTCAACCTTCAACCGTTTTAGAGCAAGCACTGACAGTTGCCAGAAACATTGGCGACGCCAGAGCAGAATCCTTTGCTCTCGGTAGCTTAGGACAACTGCACGAGGCAGCGGGTGAATACGAAAAAGCAATGGAACTGACTCGCAAAGCTCAGTTTGCCTCCCAGCAGCTCAACGCACCGGATAGCCTGTATCGCTGGCAGTGGCAAGCAGGGCGGATTCTCAAAGCGACGGGTGCCAACGCACAAGCGATCGCGGCTTATGAACAAGCTATAGCCACGTTGCAAAGCATTCGAGGTGACATTGTCGCCGCCAATCAAGAGCTGCAATTTGACTTCCGCGAACAGGTAGAACCTGTTTATCGAGAGTTGATGGAATTGTTACTAACATCCTCAGCTTCCGCTGTTAAAACTCAGGAGTCAAACGGGCACAGCAGCCTTCCCAATCCCAAATCCAACCCCCCCTTACCCTCCCCGAACAAAAATCTC
>CBDTXL010001257.1:0-1854 GCA_965364435.1 uncultured bacterium | reverse complement strand
CACGGATTTGTCTGGGGAGAGTGGAGCAATTGTGGAATATGAACGGCGGTTTTAGAAGAGTTGAGGGCGCTTGCAGGGTGAGACTATTTCACGTTTACCCAGAAATCAGCCGTAACGATTTTGCCATTACGATTGAACTGTCCCCCACTACTGCACTCGCGCCCCTTTCCGACTTCCCCCTGCCGATGCCGGTTTGCGATCAGCTCTGCTGGTGCCAAAGGCAATCGCATGTGACAGTTGCGTAAGTCCTGACCGTATTAGAAATTCACTAACGATATCTAAATCACCATTCTTGCTACTCACCGTACAGCCCTACAGCCCTATGGGCATGAAAACTGCGTAGGGCAATCGCCAGGAGAAGGCGATTGCCCTAAAAGGGCAGCGCAAGCGCGATCGCAACTCATCGAACTCAGTGTATAACTATGCCCTACAGCCAATTCAAAACCATTGCTCAAGCCAAAGCTGCCTTCAAACTGACGATCATTGAAGGCAGTCGCTTCTTGCCTCAAACCCCTCCCGTTGCTCCCTCGCCGACTCTCTGTGACTACTTACAAGAAACGTTGCCGATTGTGGCTACCTCTGGCAGTGAGAAAGCCCGTTCTGAAGGGATTATCTATCCAATATTGGTCGATGTCAGAAAAGCACTTAATCGCCAAGTCAGTCTTTTCTCCGGTGAGGAATTCAATGTTGATGAATCGGTTGGACTCAATGGTATGTGTGATTTCTTGTTGACTCGTTCAAAAGAAGTATTGGAAATTGAGGCACCAGCGGTGATTATTGTAGAAGCCAAAAAGACTGACCTCAAATTGGGTTTTGGGCAATGTATTGCCGAAATGGTTGCTGCTCAACGCTTCAATGAGGCACAAGGACAACCGATTTCGACGATTTATGGCAGTATCAGCAATGGCAACCAGTGGCAATTCCTCAAGCTGGAAGGTGTGACGGTATTCATTGATTTGGCAGTCTATCCCTTGCCGCCAGTTGAGGGCATTCTTGGCGATTTGGTTTGGATGGCTCAAACTGAGATCTAGTTCTTTCAGCGAAGGTACTGGATGAAGATTTTGGTGCACCCTACAACACTCGAAACTATATAAGAATGATGCTACCGGACATGATATTATTTGGCTAGAAAAGCCTCGATTTCCTCCAGCAGCCACTCTTTCTCCCGTTGGGTCAAAAATAAACCAAACCAATGCTTACGGCACTTCGATTTAAGCACACAGACTGTCAAGGATTTTTTAATCAGTGGTAGACGAATACTGCTCAGTTTTACTTGAGTAATGTTCTTCGTCTGTCCCCGGAATTTCCAGTAGCAAAGTCCCAGCAACCAAGACTGTATCCGAAAATTATTTTGACCAATCTCGATGTAGGTGCTCGATGTAGCACGCAATAGAAAATAACCTAGCTTCCAGAGTCCAATCAAACTATAAATACCAAGGAATATCGTGCTAGGTACAATAAACAAATTCAAGGAGATAACGAGCAAAATAGGTACGTTGTAGCCAAATAACTGAACAGGTGGCACTAATAAAGAAAAGATGGTTAATACTGGCATTGCTAAGAGTAACGGCAATAAAATTACCTTGCAAACCAGGGTAAGAAACCGGAAAAATCGTAGGCGATCGCTCTGTAGCCAGACAGGTGGAATCTCTACTACCAATCGACTCTTAGAATTGAGCAAGGCAATCCGACTGTGTTTGGTTTGGCGGAATATTTGTGCTGAGTGGCTCTTAAGCACCTGTGTACCCTGCAACACGGCTAATGCTTCCTTGGCGGAGCGAAATCGGTTTGCGATCGCAGGTTCGAGCATCTTCTCCAACCAATCCGCGAACTCAGAAGAAACGCTGACATGGG
>CBDTXL010001256.1:0-1859 GCA_965364435.1 uncultured bacterium | reverse complement strand
CGCTGGGTCTGATAAGTTGATTAAGGTAATTGATGTTCAATGCCTCATGGCGTCCCTGGCTGGTTTTGCTCCTCAACTGTTCAAGGCGTCACTCTTAAAAGTGGTGGGAGAAACATTATGTCGCTAGTAGTCCAGAAATACGGTGGTACTTCCGTTGGGTCAGTTGAACGCATTCAAGCCGTTGCCCAGCGCGTTATGAAAAGTGCGATCGCGGGCACTTCTCTGGTGGTCGTTGTTTCCGCGATGGGTAAGACTACTGATAGTTTGGTTAAACTAGCCAACGCCATTTCCTCTAACCCCAGCCGCCGGGAAATGGATATGTTGCTCTCCACGGGTGAGCAAGTCTCAATTGCTCTGTTGTCTATGGCATTGCAGGAATTGGGGCAACCGGCAATTTCCCTAACTGGCGCTCAAGTGGGTATTGTTACAGAAGCACAATACAGTCGCGCCCGGATTCTCAATATCCACACCGAGCGGATTGAGCGGCATTTGAATGAGGGGAAAGTTGTTGTTGTCGCTGGTTTTCAAGGCATCAGCAGCACCGATGCCTTGGAAATTACGACCCTGGGTCGTGGCGGTTCTGATACCTCAGCCGTGGCGCTGGCGGCATCATTAAGGGCGGATCGCTGCGAGATTTATACGGATGTTCCGGGGATTTTGACAGCTGACCCCCGCCTTGTACCGGATGCCCAGCTGATGGATGAGATTACCTCCGATGAAATGCTGGAATTAGCCAGCTTGGGGGCGAAGGTGCTGCATCCTCGTGCTGTGGAAATTGCTCGGAATTACGGCGTTCCTTTAGTGGTGCTATCCAGCTGGACAGATGACCCCGGTACAAGGGTTGTTTCCCCAACGCCTCAGCCTCGTCCCCTGGAGGGTTTGGAAATTGCGCGACCTGTCGATGCGGTAGAATTTGACACGGATCAGGCAAAAGTGGCACTGCTGCGGGTGCCGGATCGTCCAGGTGTGGCAGCGCGGTTGTTTGGTGAGATTGCCTGTCAAGAGTTGGATGTGGATTTGATTATCCAGTCAATTCACGAGAGCAACACGAACGATATTGCCTTTACCGTCACTAAAGGCATTCTCAATCGAGCAGAAGCAGTGGCAGAAGCGATCGCACCTGCCCTTCGCACCCACCCCAGTAGCATTGCCCAAGAAGCCGAGGTGATGGTTGAGCGAGGCATTGCGAAAGTCTCGATTGCCGGTGCTGGGATGATTGGACACCCCGGCATCGCAGCACAGATGTTCAGCGCCCTAGCCAATGCCGGTGTCAACATTCAGATGATTTCCACCTCAGAGGTGAAAGTCAGCTGCGTAATTGATGCCGAAGATTGCGACAAAGCGATCGCAGTTCTCTGCCAAACCTTCAACATCAACAGTTCCCCAGTCCAAAGGGCGATCGCAACCGACTCAAAAGACTCTTCAACTCAAAACTCAAACCTCAAAACTCAAAACTCTCTCCCCGTGCGAGGCGTTGCCCTCGACCTCAACCAAGCGCGTCTAGCAATTCGCTATGTCCGCGATCGTCCCGGCATGGCAGCACAGTTGTTCGGACTCTTGGCAGAGCAAAATATCAGCGTTGATATGATCATCCAGTCTCAGCGTTGCCGTGTGATTGACGGCGTTCCCACCCGTGATATTGCCTTCACCGTGTCACAAGCGGACGCTGAAGCTGCCCGGATGACTCTCCAACAGGCAACACCAATTCTAGGATGTGGTGAGATTCTCCTCGATTCAGACATTGCCAAAGTCAGTATTGTTGGTGCCGGAATGGTAGGACAACCCGGTGTTGCCGCACGGATGTTTGAAGCACTAGCTCAACATCAAATCAACATTCAAATGATTACAACCTCGGAAAT
>CBDTXL010001255.1:0-1861 GCA_965364435.1 uncultured bacterium | reverse complement strand
AGATTTATAGAAATAGTTTTATTCCAATCTTCTAAACTCAGTTCTGTTATCGGTGAATTATTAGGAGCCGCTAGCGCTGCATTATTAACTAATACATCTAGCTCCCCCAAATGACTTTTTGTTTCTCTAATTAAATTTTTAACAGAATCTTCGTCAGAAACATCAGTTTGAATAAACTCAACAGAACCTAGATGTTTGAATTCGGATTCTGTTTCTTTTCCGGCTTCTTCATCAATTTCAGCGAGAACGACTTTCATTCCCTCTTCTAAAAAGCGCTTAGCGATTCCCTTCGGGATAGCTTCGCTTAACGCCTTCCCAATTCCCTGACCACCTCCTGTAACAATCGCTACTTTTTTTTGCAAGCTCATGTGCTTACCTACTAAATTTATGAATGAGCGGCACGTTTTTCTTTAAGATAGGTAAAAACCGACTTATCTCCAATGTCAGGGGGAATGGGTTGCACCACCTTACGCAGCGCAAACACTAAAAATAAAAAAGCCCATAGTCCCAGTAAAACCTGTTCCCCAACGGTCGGCAAGACACCAGCAATGTGTCCTAGTAGCAGCATCGGTACTAGCGGAGTGAGAAACTTTGTTTCAAGGCGGTTGAAGCAAAAGGCTTCCTTGAAATAAATCCCTGTCAAAGCCGCAAAGGTAAAGCCGATTCCGAAGATAGTAGTCGGGTGGTTGTAAACAAATAGGGCAAGAGGTTCGCGGCTAGAGAGTGCTAGCACAGTTGCTGCAATACCGCCGATACCCCAAAAAATTTGAAGTAGCCGGTGCAAGGGGGCAAGATAAATATGAATGGTTGCCAAGCTAACGCCCAGTGCTACCCAGAACACGGCATAAAGGAAAGTCAGCGCTGTCAAAACGGTGGGGGTGTTGCTGGAGGATAAAACCAGCCAACTTGCGATCGCAAAGCTCAAGGCGGCTACCATTAAGCTGGTGCGGTAGACAATAACGCCAGTGCGATCGCTTTCGTTAATCGTAAATTCGCCAAATTGACCCTGGTAAACCTCTGGTTCCAACGGCTGTTGTAAGGTCATAACAAATCCTCTTATTGTAGATACCTGATGCCCAAAGGCGCGGCTACGATGATAAAGCCGGGATAGGGCGCAGGCTTTATCAGTCTGTTAGATACTGTCTCAACTTTAACCTTTCAGTTCTGTGGTGAGTACCACTTCCACAACTGTCCCCAAATCCATCTGCAACTCAGATTGGGCGCTACCGCCGTTGACTGCAATTTCCACCCAACCGTGACTACCAACTAGGGCAACGACTTCTCCAAGTGGTTGGTTGCTGTAGGTTTGACTACCTGGGATAATGCGTTCACGCAGCGTCTCCGTAGGAGAATCGCCTACAGCAACCGACCAGGTTTTTCCCTCAACGTCAGCAGCAGGGATGTTGGTAATTAAGTTGCCGAAGTGGTCAACATATTGGATGCAACCAGCGAAACCATAAGCTGTTAGCGTCCGTTCAGGTATCGCCAGCTGAACCAGAGTTTCTGGGTCAATAATTTCTCCTAGTTGTTCTAAGGGGACACCACTGACAAGATGCGCTCCTGCGCTTGCAAAGATATCTCGACCGTGAAACGTTGTGCTGGGTGTCAGTGTCCGCCAGTATTTAGGGTTTGTTAGTTCAACCGCTTCAACCACAGGGTTTTGATTCAAGAGTCCACTGAATAACCCATTATCTGGCCCAACTAGGAAACCCGAATCGAGTTGGAGAGCAATTCCTCTGCGATGACTCCCCACCCCTGGATCGACTACGGCGATATGCACCGTCCCCTTTGGGAAATAGGGATAGGCATTCATCAGAGAAAACCTTGCTGCTGCAATGTTTTGGGGTGGAATCTGGTGTGT
>CBDTXL010001254.1:0-1861 GCA_965364435.1 uncultured bacterium | reverse complement strand
ATCTGGCTCATCCCTACTACTGGGCGGCTTTTACGATGATTGGTAGCCCCTGGTAATAGACCTCTTGCACGCAATCAGAATTTAGGATTGGGAACCACAGATGAACACAGATGAACACAGATAAATACAGATAAAATCGGATGTGTCCGTTAATTTCGATAGACTGCGTGCAAGAGGTCTAATTAAAGTCTATGAAGGTGGGGGAGGCGGAAGGGGCGGAACGGGTAGTGGGTTATCTTTTTTTTGTTGTTCTAACTGTTGCATCACAACCTCTTGCTTTTGCTTAGCTAGGGTGTTGTTTGGGTCAATTTTCAACGCTTGTTCTAAGGCAATGAGGGCTTCTTGGAGTCTCTTCAACTTGATTAGCGCCACCCCTTGGGCAGCCAAGACATTAGCGTCCTTGGGATTGATGCGAATAGCCCGGTCATAAGTGGTAAGTGCCTCTTCATAGCGTCCTAACTCCGCCAGGACAATACCTCGGTTGTACCAAGCCTGAAAGGAGTTAGAGTTGAGGTTAATGGCGCTATCTGTGGAGGCGAGAGCTTCTGGGTATCTCTGCAAATGCCATAGCACTGCACTTCGGTTAGCCCAGATATCAGCTAGGGCAAGGTTATCGCCCAAGTTACTAAAACTCTTAAGCGCCCGGTCGTAAGCGAGAACCGCCTCTGGATAGCGTTTTAACGTCTTAAGTATCCTGCCTCGGTTGTACCAACCTTGAGAGTAGTCAGAATTGATGGTAATAGCCCGATCGCTAGCGGCAAGTGCTTCTTCGTACCTTCCCATATACCACAAGGTGACGCTTCGGTTGTTCCATGCTTCAGGGTAGTCTGGTTTCAGCGCGATCGCACGGTCATGAGACGCTAGTGCTTCTTCATACTTCCCAAGTCTAGCTAGGGCATTACCCCGCTGATCCCATGCCAAAGCTGGACTCGCGCCATCCCATTTCCCATCACCTTGAAGCGCTTTGTCACAGGAAGCAAGAGCGTCTTCCGCTTTGCCCAATCTGTTGAGCGTCTCGCATTGGTTAGCCAAAGCTAGAGAATAATTAGGACTAATTTTAATCGCCCATTCATGCGAGGTCACTGCTTCTGCGTTCTTTCGCAACAGTCCTAGTACTGCGCCATGATTAGTCCAGGTCGTTGCATCATTGGGATTAATCGCAAGGGCACGGTCATAAGAGGCGATCGCTTCTTCATACCGTCCTAACTTCCTGAGAATCTCTCCTCTGTTATACCAAGCAACTGCCGGTGTGCCCTTTTCCCAATTTCCATCACTTCGCAGCGCCCGGTCACAAGAGGCGATCGCTTGTTCATAGTTGCTCAAGTTCGATAGGGCTTGGCATCGGTCAGCCCAAGCCAGGGAATAGGTAGGATTGATCTCAACGGTACGGTCATAAGCAGCGATCGCTTCTTCATACTGTCCCAACTGCATCTTCGCCAAGCCTTTGTTGTACCAGGCTAAAGCTGGAGAGTGCTTTCCCCAATCTCCATTCCCCCGAAGCGCCCGGTCACAAGATGCGATCGCTTCTTCGTATCTGCTCAATTCCGATAGGGCTTGGCACCGATCAGCCCAAGCCAATGAATACTCCGATTTTAGCTTGAGGGCTTGGTCAGCCGAGACCAGCGCTTCTGTATACTTTTTCAACTCAAGTAGCGACTCGATGCGGTTCGTCCAGGTTACAGCCTCTTTGGGATTAAGCGCGATCGCTTGGTCACAAGCAGCAAGGGCTTCTGCATATTTTTTTTCATTCTTGAGTAAGTCACACAGACTAGCCCAGTAATCAAAGTCCTTCAACTCCTGCCCTTGCTCCTGCCCTTGCTCCTGCTGAGCCAACAGAGCTTTTGAGAAGTAAAAATTAACA
>CBDTXL010001253.1:0-1862 GCA_965364435.1 uncultured bacterium | reverse complement strand
AGAATGCGATCGCCTCTACAAAAATCGCGATTGTTTCTTGGAAATAACAAAAGAGGGATAAATAGGGCAACAGATTCTAACTGAAACTTTTCCTACCGAAGATTAGTCGCATCTCTACTTTAAGAGGGATGCGAATTTTTAATTGTGAATTTAGCGCGATCGCTCCTCTCCTCAAGGCATTCATCCAAAGGTGGAATATAGGAGCGAACACAGGTATATCTGGCTATGATAAGTGATATCGGGGGCATCAGTGAACGACTTGCTTTAAAGAGAGCAGTTGGCCAAGAGATTTGTGCCGTTTGCGACCGAAGTACCCTGTCTTAGCCCCATGGTTTCAGTAAGAAAGAATTCGTTAGTTGCTCCAAAAATATCGAAGGAATCAGGAATGAGCCTTGAAAGTTCCAACAAAGGCGTCATTTTAATTGTTGACGATAACCCTGATAATTTGGAGTTGCTGTTCTTTTTTCTGAGTGATTCCAACTTTACCGTCTTATTAGCAACAGATGGCAAAAGTGCTCTCGAAAAAGTCGAATCTGCCCAACCCGATCTGATCATTTTGGATGTGATGATGCCGGGGATCGATGGATTTGAAACCTGTCGCCGGTTGAAAGCCAATGAGTCAAGCAAAGACATTCCGGTAATTTTTATGACGGCGCTTTCCGAGACGGTGGATAAGCTCAGAGGG
Source organism: uncultured bacterium (assembly GCA_965364435.1). Classification (GTDB taxonomy): domain Bacteria; phylum Cyanobacteriota; class Cyanobacteriia; order Cyanobacteriales; family Coleofasciculaceae; genus CBDTXL01. Next base: position 1,177 of record CBDTXL010001253.1, on the reverse strand, counting down.
TTCAATGTGGGTGCGGTGGATTACCTTACTAAGCCGATTCAGGAAGAAGAGCTTAAAGCCCGTGTGACAACCCACATAACGCTCCGGAACCTGAATCGTAGCTTACTTGAGCAAAATCTGCGGCTGGAACAGGAGATTAGGAAGCGTCAGCAAAAAGAGGATGAATTGCGACTCTCGAACCAAGCGATCGCGGCGAGTAGCAATGGCATTGTTATTGCTGATGCCAGAGAGCCTGACATGCCGATAATATACATCAATCCGGCATTTGAGCGCATCACGGGTTACTCGGCTCAGGAAATCATTGGACGAAACTGCCGTTTTCTCCAAGGACCCGACAAAAATCAACCAGCCCTTAATGAATTACGTTCGGCGCTGCGAGATGGGAGGGACTGCAAGGTGGTTTTATCCAACTACCGAAAAGATGGAACGCGCTTCTGGAACGAGTTAAGTGTTTCACCCATCTATGACGGCGCTGGGAACCTCACCCACTTTGTTGGCATTCAAATGGATATTACTGAGCGTAAGCAGGCGCAAGAAGCACTGCGCGAACAACAGGAGCAAACGGAGAAACTACTGCTCAATATCTTACCGGAGCCAATTGCCGAGCGGTTGAAACTAGAGCCAAGCACGATTGCCGATAGCTTTGAAGAGGTAAGCGTTCTGTTTGCTGACCTTGTTGGCTTTACTGCCTTCTCAGCCCAGAGATCGGCAAAAGAACTGGTTGAGATCCTCAATTTGATTTTCTCAAAGTTTGACCGCCTTGCCCAGAAACATGGTTTAGAGAAAATCAAGACGATTGGGGATGCCTATATGGTAGTCGCTGGTTTGCCGACGCCCCGAACGGATCATGCAGAAGCGATCGCCCAAATGGCCCTCGATATGCAACAAGCGATTGTCAACCTCAGCGCTGAGATGGGCGAAACCTTCAGCATTCGGATTGGCATCAACTCCGGCTCAGTTGTCGCGGGTGTTATTGGCATCAAAAAGTTCAGCTATGATCTGTGGGGCGACACCGTGAATACTGCTAGCCGCATGGAATCTCAAGGGATTCCCGGTGCCATTCAGGTCACAGCACAGACTTATGAACGATTACGAGATAACTATCTGTTTGAAGAGCGGGGCGTCATTCGGGTCAAAGGCAAAGGGGAAATGACCACTTATCTGCTTACAGGCAGAA
>CBDTXL010001252.1:0-1863 GCA_965364435.1 uncultured bacterium | reverse complement strand
TTACGCTCCTGTGGGCATTGACCGTCGTTACGTCTTCCCCCGCCTACCGTACTTTCCGGTGCATCTTGACCTGGAGGCGGTTCAAACGTCGTCCTGGCTAGCATGAAATCATGACTCGTTGGAGTTGGGGTTGTAGTCTGTGCCTGTGATATTATTAACGAAGCGGGGATCGTAACAAGTTCTAGTAACACAGTGGCTGAGGTTGCCGCAAGATAGTAGGGGAGTTTAGTCCAAACCATAATCTGCCTGATCTCCTAATAAACATTAATTGACTGAGAGCTGATGAGAGATCTGGCTGTTCTGCCAAAACTCTCTTATCTGATGCACCCGTCTTTTGTTTATGGTGGTTAATCGGAAAGAAGTTTAAATTTTCTGTAAAGCTCCTAGAGACTACTATTGACTATCCCCAAACTCGTCTCCGTGATATCCGCTGATTTTACTGGTGATTTTAATCTAATTGATGGGTGATTCAGCACAATATTAATTATTCCTCATATCAAATCCGGTTGATTAGCCGCCCCATACGATAAACAAAAATCCTGTAGAGACGTTGCCTGCATTCTTTCCCCTTGTCCTCTCCCATTAAAGCCAATTTCCCACGAGTACAAAGGGTGCCCAGTAAAAGGGATGTCTAAATCTAGGCTGCTTCAGTAGCTGAAGTTGGGCATGGCGCAGAGCTTGGGCTTTAGTCACCTGCGATTGAGCTAGCTCCTTGTAAAATTCCACCATAAAGTCTGAAGTAGACTGGTCGTCCACAGGCCAGAGGGTTGCCAGAGTACTGCGTGCCCCCGATCGCACCGCGACACCAGCCAGTCCCAAAGCCGCCCGGTTATCACCAGCAGCGGTCTTGCAGGCACTGAGGACTAGCAATTCAATCGGTCTGCGATCGCTCTTTTCTCGTGCTTGGAGTAATCCACCCAATTGTTTGACGTTGATACGTGTATCCCAAGCCAAAATAAACGTATTCTCAGCGTTAGAGCTAAACTCACCATGACTTGCCAGATGCACCACTGGGTAGGGAGCCGCATTAATCTGGTCTTGGAGAGCTTTGCTGGTAAACTCCTGATTGAGCAGCACAGAAGAAGTGGGAATCTCGGCCTTGATCTGCTTCACTTCAAACTCTACACCGGGCAGTGGTCGAAAGATATCCCTTGCCTCGCTCAGTCCACCAACGAGTACCTTGATTTCTCCACGATTCAAGGGTCGGGGTTCGAGTAGCTGTAGACTTGGGGTAAGGGCAACACTGTACTTCTCAACCAGATACTGCTGACCGTCGTGAAGTGCTGCCATTGGTAGATTCTTCAACTCACCATCCAAAGCAAACACCAGGGTTTTGATGCTACTTGCCGCTAGCTCAGATTCAGCGGGTCTGACTAGCAAATCGTAAATTTTTTGGAAAAGCGGCAGACGCTCTTGGTCAGTGGAAGTGCGTCTTAGCGATTGTCGCATCCTGTCTAAAAGGCTTTCCAACTCACTTTGGGGAATGGAAGTTGCATAGTGGCGCAGCGGTTGGTTGGGCAGGGAGAGAATCACCTCTAATCGGTCAGGCAAAATAATCGGATAAATCACTGCCGCTTTCGAGTCAACCCGGTCAATCTGTTCGGGTCGAGCATTTAAACATGCCTCTCGAAAGAAGTTGTCTAATTCTGCCAACTGAAGCGATTCAATCACCTCACGGGCTTGTTGCAGATTTTCCTGGCTGACCCCCCCCAGCCCCCCCTTGGTAAGGGGGGGAGCAACAGGGGGAGTAACGCCCTTGGTAAGGGGGGGAGCCACAGGGAGAGTAAGGGGGGGTTGTAGCAGCAGCCCAACTAACTGCCGATAGACGGGTTCTACACTCTCCCGAAACGAGAATTGCAAATC
>CBDTXL010001251.1:0-1864 GCA_965364435.1 uncultured bacterium | reverse complement strand
AGTTAATTGCCGGATTGTTTGCATCAGTTTTTGCTGGTCTACCGGCTTGGGTATGTAGGCATCTGCTCCCAACATCGAACCCCAGAGTTTGTCCGCCTCGGTTCCTTTGGTTGAGCAAATCACTATTGGGATTCCCTGGGTACTAGCATTGGCCTTGAGTTCGCGGCAGAGTTCAAACCCGCTTTGCCCTGGCAAAATCACATCCAGAATCACCAAATCCGGTTTCTGCGACTGGAGTTGTATCTGAGCCTCCTCACCACTTGTGACACTGACCACCGTTAAACCCGCCTGCCTGAGGTAACGAGTCAGCACCTCGGTTTCCGTCAGACTATCTTCTACCAAAAGGACTGTTGTCATAAAATAAGTTACTGCAATACAAAACTCTTCAAATTCATTACTATTGGCTTCAAACCTGTTGATTTGGAGACCAAGTCCGAACTGTTGGCGACCTCTGGGATGGGGCAGGCGTGGGAGTCGGTAGATACCTCTGCAAAATTGCCAGCACCTTTGACCGCTCGATCGGCTTTGCTAAAAAGCCCGAGGAGCCGACCATTTTTGCTCGCACCCGGTCTACAATTCCGTCATTGCTGGTGAGAATAATCACAGGCGTGTCTTTGAAAACCGAAACGCGGCGAATTTGTCCACAGATTTCATACCCGTTTGCAACGGGCATGACCAAATCCAAGAAGATCAGGGCGGGTTTGTGTTCTAGCAATATCGGCAGTGCTTTCACCGGGTCTTGAACATTGATGCACCGATAGCCAGCCTGGGTGAGAATTTGGCTCATCGTCTCGCTATCGATCCGGCTGTCATCGATACAGGCGACCAAAGGACCAGTCGCTTGAGTTTGAACCGGACTTACGGGGGTCGTGACAGGTGCTGGTTGAGGGTTAGTGCCTGTAACGGGTTTACCCGAATAGCTCAAATCTCCAACCTGGATTACTTCTATCAACCCTTTACGAATGTAGGGCATGATTGATTGGGTCACAGGCAACAGGTTCTGTTTTAAATTGACCGCTAAATCCCTGAAAGTCCGCTTGCCATCCACTAGGGCGATAAGGTTGTAGTAGGCAAGTGGTGAGGTCTGTTGTTGCAATTTTTCAGCTTGCCAAATCACAGGAGCCTGGTTCGGGGAATAGTCTACGAAGCCTGCCTGCTGCCAAGCCTCCCAAGCCTGTCTTGCTTGCTTCCAGGGCTGGTCAACTTGAATCACAACCAATGTTGGATCTTTGGTGTCTTCAGGAATCCGTCTGTAAGTCAGTTGCAACGCTGTACGATAGCGGAGTTGGTCCCACCGTTGGTAGATATCGAACAAAATCTCCGTAAGGTTGCCTTCAATGATCGCTGCCATCTGCCACCGCCCGACTTTTCCCTGTCTCACCAGTTCGGCTAGGCAGTTGTAATCCCAACACTGAGGCTGAACCGACCCTTGAGCGACAGCAGACGATTGAAGATTCCCTAACGCTTCACTATAGACGGACAGTTGTAGGGACTGCTGAGATAGCTGCCGATGCAAACGGCGCATCGGATGCAGGTCACTGGTAGCCCAAATCAAACCACCCAGGTGGAAATACAGACTCCACCGCTGGCCTTTGGAATCTTTTATATCCAAATCCAACTGACCTGTAAATTTCTCTTCGCTACAAGCCTGAATGTGTTTTGCCAGTTCTGTTGTGGTAGCTACCTCCTGAGTTGCCATTGTGGACTCCATTGAACTAATAAACTAACAAATGAAGAAGTAAGCATTGCTCAGTACCGAGAGAGAAGGGCGAAGTCCCAAAAAACCAAACAAGCGTTAGAGAACGCTACAGACAGTTAATGTCCGAAAAATCTTTGCTTTTTCAGCACACTACCCCGACTCAAC
>CBDTXL010001250.1:0-1866 GCA_965364435.1 uncultured bacterium | reverse complement strand
GGCACAACCACGTTTCCTGTGCCTTAGCCTAAACTAGGAGGTTATGAGCTATGGTATCCAAACCCTGCCCACGGAGGTAGTAAATCTAATTGCCGCTGGAGAGGTAATCGACTCTCTGGCGGCAGTTGTGCGAGAGCTGGTGGAAAATTCCCTCGATGCTGGTGCAACCCGTATCGTTGTTTCGGTATGGTCTGATCAGTGGCGGGTACGAGTGGCAGATAATGGTACTGGCATGAACTTGCGAGATTTGCAGCAAGCCGCATCTGCCCATAGTACGAGCAAAATCCGTAGTAGTGATGACCTGTGGAAGATTACCAGTTTGGGATTTCGCGGGGAAGCTTTGCATAGTTTGGCAGCTCTAGCTCAAGTTGAAATTTTGAGCCGACTTGCCGGAACGGTTGAGGGTTGGCGAGTGGCTTATAACTCCCAAGGTGAAGCGGTGCAGATAGAAGCCTGTGCGATCGCACCGGGTACGGTTGTCACTGTCTCTAATTTATTTGGTTCTTGGCCGGTGCGTCGCAAGGGACTCCCTTCAGCGGTACAACAGTTGCGAGAAATACAAGCAACGATTCACCAAATCGCATTGTGCCATCCCCACGTCACCTGGCAAGTACAGCAAAATGATCGTCCGTGGTTTACGCTCAGTCCCGGCAACACGGCGCAGCAGATTCTACCTCAAATCTTGAAGCAGGTGCGGCAGACTGACTTGCAGCAACTGACGGTGGAAGTGCCAACGCCTTCAGGGAGTGGGGAAGAAGAAGGGGTTAGGGACTGGGGCGTCGGGCGTCGGAAAGACTCCTCAAGCTCAGTGACTAGTGAACAAACTAAATCTGGCTCTACGACGCCCGACGCCCGACGCCCGACGCCCTCGTCAAAAATTCAGCTAGTGTTGGGATTACCGGATCGGTGCCATCGACGACGCCCTGACTGGGTAAAGGTGGCGACGAATCGACGCTTAGTGCGATCGCCTGAGTTGGAGCAGACAATTCTAGCAGCATTAACCCGAACCTGCCCACGCGATCGCTATCCGATTTGTTTCCTCCACCTCCAGATTTGCCCCAGCCAAATTGACTGGAATCGCCATCCTGCTAAGGCAGAAATTTACTTACACTCTCTCTCCTACTGGCAGGAGCAAGTATCCTGTGCCATTGAGCAAGCCTTACGTATCAGTCCAACCAATCTCCCAGAAGCGGCGAACGACAAACGGGTGGAAAAGTTGCTCAAGGTGTCGGAAGAAAAGGGGGTTTACAACGTCAGTCGTTCAATTCAGCAAATACCAGAGGAAGAGAAAAACACCAAGAAAGCTGCTGAAATCGGACTGCTCGAACTCCGGGCTATTTCCCAGGTTCACAATATGTATATCCTCGCGGAGCATCCTACGGGGATGTGGTTGGTAGAGCAGCACATTGCCCATGAGCGTGTTTTGTATGAGCAACTATGCTCTAGCTGGCAGCTAGAGCCTTTAGAACCCCCAGTAATTCTCACCCATTTAACACCGGCTCAAGTCGAGCAACTTCAACGGTTAGGTTTGGATGTCGAACCTTTCGGTGAGCAACTGTGGGCGGTACGCAATGCCCCAGCGCTCTTGACAAAACGAACGGATTGTGCAAAGGCTCTCTTAGAACTGAGTTTGGGAGGGGATTTGCAAACAGCTCAGGTAGCAACGGCTTGCCGCAGTGCAATTCGCAATGGCACACCTCTAAGTTTGCCAGAAATGCAGACCTTATTAGACCAATGGAAAAGCACTCGTAATCCTCGCACTTGTCCCCACGGACGCCCCATCTATTTATCGTTGGAAGAGTCGGCGCTTGCCCGTTTCTTCCGGCGTCATTGGGTGATTGGCAAAAGCCACGGGATTTGATTAAT
>CBDTXL010001249.1:0-1866 GCA_965364435.1 uncultured bacterium | reverse complement strand
TGAAACCGGAACTTGAGGTAGTTCCGAAGTACTAGGGGTCAAAGTAGCTGATTCAGAGGTTTTCAGAGACTCCGCTAAAACAATCGATGTCGAGGTTGGCAGCAGGAGTCCTAAAGTGATTAGCAGTGAATTCCAGAGGAGTTTCATGGGAGAAGTGCTGGAGATTGCTAAGGAATAGTTGATTCAGACGATCCGCTGTGAAACATTAGACCTCTTGCACACAGTCTCTCAAAACCAACAGACAAATCCGACTTCATCTGTATTTATCTGTGTTCATCTGTGTTTATCTGTGGTTCCAACTTTTAGATTCGGATTGCATGCAAGAGGTCTATTTAAATTACATACTAAATTTATCGCTTTATTCAGCAAGCTTTATGCTCGCTGAATAAGCTTCCCGGCTAATGACTCGACCTCTTCGCAAAAGTGCTGATGCAAGGATTTGTAACCACAGATAAACACAGATGAACACAGATGGATTTGATAGTGTTGATCGACTGCGTGTAAGAGGTTTACTAATGACTAAGGATTTTTTGGTGATAGCGGCCTAAGGCTAACAGCGGGAAGTACTGTTGATAGAAGTGATACTTCAGATAGAAATGACCAGGAAAGCCAGTCCCTGTAAAGTGTGCTTCATTCCAACTCCCATCCAGTCGCTGAGTATCCAAAAGGTAGCCAATTCCACGCTCAATTGCAACGTTCGCCCAGTTACCAGTTGCCTTACCTGCTGCGATTAAGCCAATTAAAGCCCATGCGGTTTGGGATGCCGTACTTTTTCCCTGTCCTTTGAGGGATGGATCGTCGTAGCTGCGGCAAGTCTCACCCCATCCCCCATCTGGATTTTGGCATTTGACTAACCACGCAGCACCCCGTTCAATACTGTGTCTATGAGTCTGGGGCGCAATAAGGGACAATGCTGAAAGTGCGCTACTGGTTCCATAGATGTAATTTACTCCCCAACGACCAAACCAGCAGCCTTCGGGTTCTTGTTCGTTGATCAGATAAGCGATCGCCTTTTCAACCCGATGAGCATCCATTGTAGGGGCGGGTTTATCGATCATTTTAGTTATCTCATCGATATTTTGACTAAACCCTCCCTGACGACAACAACCCAGCATTTCTAGCACCCGCGCCGTCACATCAGCGGTGTTGGGGTCAATCATTGCTTTCAGGTCAGCATAGGGCAGATAATTGAGCCAGTTTTGATCGTTATCCAGATCAAACGCTGCCCATCCACCCGGTTTGCACTGCATCGAAGCAATCCAGTTAACTGTACGTGCGATCGCAGCTTGTTTTAGTTTTTCATTTGGCAGTTTGACATCATTTAAAGCCATCACCACAACAGCAGAATCATCTACATCAGGATAAAAGCGATTTTCAAACTCAAACGCCCAAGCACCCGGTTTTCCCTGTTTATTCTTAACCGCCCAATCGCCGTAGTCCAAAATCTGCTTATTCAACAACCATTCGCCGCCGCGCACTAAGGCAGGATGATCAGGTGCAATACCAGACTCAACAAGCGATCGCATTACCCAAGCGGTATCCCAAACCGGGGAAACACAGGGTTGAACCCGGTAAGTATCCTCAGTTTCAATCGCAAAGCGATCAAGCGTTTGTAATCCCCGTTCAACAATCGGATCTGCCACATCATAATCCAGAGTCCGCAACGCCAAAAGCGAGTTCAGCATCGCGGGAATAATCCCCCCCCAGTCTCCTGTCGCTTCTTGCCGTTCTAAAACCCATTTTTCGGCTGCTTTGATGCCTTCTTCCCGGAAAGGCACTAAATTCAGGCTTTCTGCTAATTTAAACGCATCATCCAGGACAACAAACAAATCCGTCCAATCACCATTGCGAGGTAATTCAAACCGG
>CBDTXL010001248.1:0-1867 GCA_965364435.1 uncultured bacterium | reverse complement strand
GTTATCGCGGGGCTGATTAGTTTGGTATTTCAGTTCTTCATCGCTGATGTAAATCCGCAGGCACCACTACCAGAAAGCACAGATGTCACCAGTAATGTCTCAACTCAAGCAGCAGCAAAATGGTTTAAGGATGGCAACTTCTTAACATTTCTGCTCTACTTTGGCTTTTGGACATTTGCTGTCAACCTCAGCTCCCCGTTTTTCAACCTCTATATGCTGGACAATCTGCATCTTGATGTCAGCGTAGTTACGCTTTACGGCAGCTTAACCGCTGGGGCGAATCTGCTGATGCTGGTGGTGTGGGGTAAGTTGGCTGACCGGATTGGCAATCGTCCGCTTCTGGTATTAGTAGGAATTCTGGCGGCGGTAACGCCTCTATTCTGGCTGGGGACTGGAACAAACTCTACCTCTGTTTGGGTGTGGCTACCGCTTGTACATTTATTCAGTGGTGGGACATGGGCAGCAATCGAGCTGTGTAGCAACAATATTCAGATGAGTGTTGCACCCGTGCGACAACCAGGGGTTTATTTTGCGATCGCTTCCGCAATTGCCGGTGTTACTGGGGCACTGGGAACCACTACAGGTGGCTTTCTTGCTCAGGTCACCAGTACAGGTGGTTTAACTGGATTATTTGCCCTTTCAGCGGTTTTAAGACTGCTAGCCTTGTTGCCCCTAGTGTTTGTCCGGGAACCCCGTTCTATGTCACTGATGAAGCTGCTGCGTAAAGCGAAGCTAGCGCGCCCATCGCTGAACATATTCTGCAAAAACATATTACTCCTGGCTTGTAGACCTCAACCAGTAACAGTTCAAGCCGTCGAACTGGCAAATCGATCACAATAGGGAGTAGGGAGTGGGGAGTAGGGAGTAGGATTTTCTTCCCTCTTACCCAATACCCAATACCCAAGAAAGCATGAACACCGTAGATTATCTCCGTATTAGCCTCATTGACCGATGTAACTTCCGGTGTCAGTACTGTATGCCGGAAGGGGCAGAGCTTGACTATATTTTGCGACAAGAATTGCTGACCAATGAGGAACTGCTCACGCTGCTGCGGGAAGTCTTTATCCCTGTGGGATTTAGAAAGTTTCGTCTCACGGGTGGTGAACCACTACTGCGTCCCGGTGTCGTGGATTTAGTGAAAGCGATCGCTTCTCTTCCCCAAACCCAAGACCTCGCCATAACCACGAATGCGTTTTTACTCGCAGGAATGGCACAAGACCTCTATGACGCGGGGTTGCGGCGCATCAACATCAGCCTCGATTCTCTTGAACCAGACACGTTTGACAAAATTATTGGCAATCGGGGACGTTCGCGCTGGCAGCAGACTTGGGAAGGGATTCAATCCGCCCACCGCGTCGGGTTCGACCCTCTGAAGCTAAATGTAGTAGTGATTCCGGGGGTCAATGAGCAGGAGGTACTGGATTTAGCCGCCCTGACGATTGACCGCTGTTGGCACGTCCGGTTTATCGAGTTTATGCCAATTGGTAATACCCAGCTGTTCAATGACCGTGCCTGGGTGCCCTCAGAAGAGTTGCGGCAGCGCATCCGCGATCGCTGGGGCTTGACGGAATCTAACATCCGTGGTAATGGACCCGCTGATGTCTTCCAGATTCCCGACGCCCTGGGAACCTTGGGATTTATCAGTCAGATGTCCGAATGTTTTTGCGATCGCTGCAACCGAATGCGCCTTTCTGCCGACGGCTGGCTACGCCCCTGTCTTCTCAATGAAAGCGGTCAGATTGACTTAAAAACTGCCCTTCGCAGAGGTCTTGACCTTACTTACTTGAGAGAGCAAGTGAGTCAGTTGCTGATGATTAAACCAGAAATTAACTTCAAGCAGCGAGACTCCGGGACTACCGGCACCTAC
>CBDTXL010001247.1:0-1871 GCA_965364435.1 uncultured bacterium | reverse complement strand
CCCAAAAAACATCCGGATGAGTAAAGACATAAAGCTTACCTCTTCCCCTTGATTTGGCAAGCTTCCGGGCAGAATTTTCCGAAAAACTGTGATAAATAGGGGCAAGAGTGGACCAACTAAAATTAAAGCCGTGGAGATCGCACAAACCAGTAACACCCACCAGGGTTTAGGCTTGCCGCAAAGTCGGTAGACAAAGAAAGAAGCGGCCCCTGCCAAATAGCCAGCAAGCAGCATATTAAAGACAACGGGTTCACCAACGGCGGCGAACATCAACACAACAAAGACCACCGTCACGATGCCCGGTCCTAAGAACGCTTTCTGACGTAAGCCCAGTCCTGTTGAAGCAATAGGAAACAATTGGGTAAAGGTGACCGAATCTGGCTTAGGCTGTCCTTTAGCACCCGCCGGTGTCACAGGCGTGCCCCTGGTGGCGAAGTGGGTTGGTACTGGTGGCGAATAGAGGGGAGTGGGGTTGGGACTGGGGTTGAACTGACACTCAAAGATGAATTCTGGCCCACCTTTACCCAATTCAATGCGATCGCCTGCCTGCAATTGCTGATAACCTTGCAAGTACTGCCCGTTAAGGTAAGTACCATTAGCGCTATTGAGGTCGCAAAGTTCCCAACGGGGTAAGCCATTTCCCAGGGGGTAGAGAGGGCGAATTGCCGCATGACTGCGCGATACACTCAGGTACTGATTTGGCTCTAAGATAATTTGGCAACTAGGGTCACGCCCAATCACTATCTCCTGCTTGTCAGACAGGGGGTAGGGGGGCAGTAGCCGTTCAGCTGTACCACCAGTAGATAGTTGTCGCAGAAATCCCTTGTAAACTTGACCAGTCATAGGGCAGGGATTTGCTTCTAGCGGATTGACTGGTGGATTCTTTTTTCTTGCATATCGACAAAGGTTTTACTGGCTCCCAGCTTACCCTTACCATCTAAGAGCTATTTACTGATTTGCCTTAGCATCGCGAACTGCTGCATAGAACAACAATCCTGTCAAGGGAATACTAGCTGCCAGGATAATTCCCGTAACCAATGGTCCCAACTGGGGATTTCCCGAAGAAAGTTCAAAAATTGAACCGACAGCAGCAATCGCGGCAATACAGGAACTCAGCAAAAACACACCACTTTTGGGAGTCATCATTAGTTTTTGGCAGATACATTAAGAGATTGGTTTGACGGCGTGCGTTGAGAAGCCGTGCTTTTTGAGTTCGTCTGTCAAAGCGAGGGCATTTTCCACACGATCAACAAACATTACCCCATTCAGGTGATCCATTTCGTGCTGAATGGCGCGGGATAATAGCCCTGTCGCTTTTAAGCTTTGTGGGCGTCCGTTCTCATCTTTGTAGGCAACTTCAATTTCTTCTGGGCGTCTAACATCCAGGTAGACACCCGGAATGCTCAGACAACCTTCTTGAGCATCACACAGGCTGCGACCAAAACGCTTAATTACAGGGTTAATTAGAACCAGGGGAGGATTTTCTGGGTTATCGGGTTCGCAGTCAATCACAATGATTTGCTTATTAATCCCCACCTGAGGTGCAGCAAGACCAATGCCATCAGCACTGTACATGGTTTGCAGCATTTCTTGAGCCAGCTGCCGGATGCTCTGGTCTACTTTAGCAACGCGCTTAGCAGGCTGACGCAGAACGCGATCGCCTAGATAATGAATCTCTAAAGGGGGCTTTTCTAATTTCTTCTTCTCGACAACAACTTGAGCCGTCATGGGGAGTACTCGCGAATAGGACGAAATGTACAACAGTGTAGTATTTCTTCATCCTAACAGTTCCAGGTCTTAGGCACTATCTCCCGTCAGTGCCCCCTTAACCGATCGCTTTCCTTACTGCTATTAGGCTTTAATGACAATGC
>CBDTXL010001246.1:0-1872 GCA_965364435.1 uncultured bacterium | reverse complement strand
AACACTCATCTCGTTCTGCCTTACTCCCTTCCCACTGTAAGATTATCTACTGCAAATCTCCTCCCAATCCCTTCCCAATTCCAATCCCTGGGACCTTAACGATATTCTTCTAGCGAGAAGGAAGTAATCTATACTCAGGCTACCAGGACAGCCGAGCCTTAAATGGTTCGGAGTAGAACCAGGCTGAGGAACTCCAAGATTTGCGGTTAACTAACGGGGGGTTCGGGACAGGTTCAGCGTGCGGATACATCGACCCCCCAAGCCATTTTTATGGGGTTCAATACCCCTAGGGCGCTACTTAAGCTGGGAGTTCACCTCCCAGCCTCGCGCAATAAAAATGGCATTTAGAACTCGCTAGTTTTGTGTTAAAGTTGTCTAGATGACGATCACACTCAACTACGTTTACCGAATCTATCCAGATGCCAAACAAGAAGAGACACTTCTTTCTTGGCTGGAGATTTGCCGCTGTGCGTACAACTATGCATTGCGGGAAATCAAGGACTGGGTAAATTCTCGTAAATGTAGTTTGGATTATTGCTCACTGGAATACGAATACATCATCCCTGCTGATCTGCCATTTCCGGGGTACTACAAGCAGCAAAATGCTCTTCCAAAAGCAAAAAAAGAATATCCCTGGTTAGCTGAAGTCCCGTCTCAGGTGTTGCAAACAACAATTAGACGACTTCACGATGCCTGGGATTTCTTTGTGAAACGGGGATATGGCTTTCCCAGGTTCAAAAAGTATGGACAGTTCAAGTCCTTACTATTTCCCCAAGTGAAAGCCAATTGCCTTACAGGATGGCAGATTACGCTTCCTAAAGTAGGTGCTATTGTTAGCAACCTACACAGACCAATTCCAGAAGGGTTTGTTATCAAGCAGGTAAGGGTAGTCAAGAGGGCTGTAATTTGGGAAGCTGTAATCACGATAGAGTCAGACGCATCTATTCCAGACCCCATGCCCCACGGACATGCTATTGGTGTTGACCTAGGATTGGAGAAGTTTTTGACAACCTCTGATAGAGAGCTGATTCGTAGACCCAGATTCTTTGTGGATAAGCAAAGTCGGCTTAAAGTGCTACAACGCAGATTAGCCAGAAAGAAGAAACGGTCAAAAAATTATGAAAAGGCTCGGATCAAGGTGGCTAGGCATCATAATCACATTACTCATACGAGGAAGAACTTCCATTACAAAATTGCCCATCACCTGTGCAACTCTTCTGGAATGATATTCGTGGAAGATATTGATTTTCGAGTGATGGGCAAAGGGATGCTATGCAAGCATACTTTAGATGCTGGATTTGGAGCTTTCAGGAATATCCTGCAACAAGTGTGCTTCAAGCGAGGTGTGTATTTTGCCAAAGTAGACCACAGAGGGACATCTCAAAGTTGTCCTAAATGTAGTATTCATACAGGCAGAAAAGAACTTTCTCAACGCATCCATAAATGTGGGAATTGTGGTTATGAAACTGATCGTGACCATGCAGCGGCAGAAGTAATTAGATGGCGTGGATTAGAACAATTAGTAGCCAGGGACGCTGGCGAATCGAAAGAGCCTGTTGCAGTCGGTCTGCCGGGGGTTGGTGAAAGCCGATCTAGGTCAGAGGCGAAACCTTCCTCTCGTAAGGGTGGAAGAAAAACCAGGAATGCCCTATCGTGAGTTGGGGAAGCCCAGACTTCCCACAGGGGTAAGTCTGGGAGGATGTCACATTGATAAAAGTACATACCGAACAAAAGGGTACAGTTTCAACCCAGTTCGCCTTAAGTTAGTAAACCCCTCGCTGATCAGTATTTCGATAAAGCTTATGGACCCTGCTCTGACTCAATTCGGCACCCAGATGTCCAACCTAACTGGCGTTCGGGCAATTATGAAAG
>CBDTXL010001245.1:0-1875 GCA_965364435.1 uncultured bacterium | reverse complement strand
TCTGGGGTAGAGGGAGACGTCCGGGTTTGAGGGCGAGTTGCAGGAATTTCTCCTTCCGGAAGAGTTGGCACAACTTGTGGCTTTGTAAAAATCAATTCCCTCTCAGGAGTTGGTAGGGGTTGAGAGGTGGCTGGTAGGGGTTGAGGTCTGGTATTAGACTCTTGAGCTACGGGAGCAGCCGAATCATTGGTGAGATAGATGTGACCTAATGCTTTTCGGTTATAGGTTCTTCTAGTAAACCGCCAACCTGGATTGAGAAAAATTTTCTCAAAGCCATCGCTGAGACCTTTGGTTGTGCCGATTTCAATATCGGGGGCTTGACGGTTTGTACGATGACTCCCAACCAGCACCAATTCCCCATCACGCTCAACTATTCTGAGGAGATACTCTAAGCCGAGGTCTTCACCGTTCATGCGGATCGAATAGCCGTTACTGTCAGTGCTGCGTCCACAAATGCCTGTGAAGTCAAATTTCAGCAGTAGAGGCTCTACATTGACTGGGTTGCTGCCACTTTCACTCCAGCAAGCCTGCCGGTTTGAGATTTGCTCAATGATCAGCAGTTGATGCTGGTTATTACCGAAGGGGGCTGCTATGGCGATGAAATTATTAGGGTTAACGTCCGTGCTGTCAAACGTGGCAGCAGTTGTCGGACTCAAGGCACCGACGGTAAAGGAGGACGCTGTAGCTAGCACAGCGACTTGTAGCCATCGTGAAGTGTTCATAGTTGAAGCAATTAGGCTAATTCCTACATTCTCAATAGACGATCATCTTTCAAAATTAGCTCCCCTCTTACTAGGATTGAGCTTAGCTGAGATCATAATCCACTGGTTTAACTGAAAAGGTAAGAACCGTCTCATCTATGCCTTTGAGCTGGAGGGGACTGCACTTGGTGATGGCATCGTCTTCCAGGTAGTCGGCAACGGCAGCTGAGACGAGAATTGAATTGGGTTCTGCGGCTTCTTGCAGCCGTGAGGCAATATTAACAGCAGGACCAATCGCTGTATAATCTGACCGTTCACTGCCTCCGAACATTCCTACAACAGCAGTTCCCTGGTGAATACCACAGCGGAATTGCACAGGGGGTGGACCTTGGTTCCCAACAATGCCCTGTGCTTGCCAGCGCTGGTTGAGCTGATGCAAAGAATGATGCATTTGCCGTGCTGCCGCGATCGCTCCCCGCACTTGTTGATTCGGTGTCAGTTCCTCAGGAGCGCCAAAAATCGCTAAAATCGCATCTCCCATGAACTTATCGACAGTACCACCGTTATCAAACACGGCATGGGTCATCGCTTCGAGGTACTCATTGAGCAACTCTGCCACCCGGCGCGAGCGCAAGGTATTCGCCAGTTGGGTAAAGCCAACAATGTCACTAAACAAAATTGTGATCAAGCGGGGTTCTGGACTCAAATCCAGCGACAGTTCACCCCTTGCCGCCTTCTGCACCATTGTTGGCGGCAAAAAGCGCTTCAGCACTGACTCCGTTAGGTAAGTATTCAACTCGACAACTCTTTGCTCATTTGCCTTGAGCGCCAGCAGATTTCGTACTTCTGCCAACAATTCCCGGTCATTGAAGGGCTTGGAGAGATACGCATCCGCTCCCCTTTCGGTTCCCTCAATCCGGGTTGCTTCATCGGCTTTAGCCGTGAGCAAGATAATAGGCGTCCCTTTCAACTGGGGTTCGCCGCGAATCATCCGAATCATATCCAGACCCGATACCAAAGGCATCATTAAATCCGTCACGATTATTTGAGGACGACGCCCCCCGGCTACACGGAACCCTTCTTCTCCGTTTCGAGCTGTACAAACTTGATAACCCTCTTGGCGCAGAATGCGGGACACATAGGCTCGTAAATCCGCGTTATCGTCCACCACTAA
>CBDTXL010001244.1:0-1875 GCA_965364435.1 uncultured bacterium | reverse complement strand
CCTCTAAAGGCTGCCGTCGCTCAACACCAAAACCCACAAGATCAATAACCGTTGGTGCCTCACCTGATTCCGGACGCTGGTAGGTGATAATCGTGCGTATGCGTAAATCCGGCGCTACCAGCCGCATTTGGTCAACAGCAACTGAACCCCGGTAGTATGTCGTCATCTCCAAAGTCTGACGGCTGGGCAGATAGGTAAAGCGGCTGGCAACGGCACCCGCTTCTGAGTAACCCTCATCCCGCAAATAAAAACCCTCAATCACTTCCTGAGTCGCTGGAACCTGGGCTGCTATCGGCAGGGGTGGAGCATCAGCTGACATTTCATTAGAGAGCACGTAGGCATCGGGGATAAACAGTGCCTTGAGACTCATCGAGACTTGTTCACCGCTTTCTGAGACGGTATCAAAGGCGATCGCAAACCCTGGGCAGACTCTCTCATCCGATTTGACTTGCGCCATGTCAACTTTAATCCCACCCAGTTCCGAGAGCGACAAAATTGCCTGTTTTTGGTCACCTGTTAAGGATTCCACCCGATATTCTGTATAAGAGCGTTCAACCTCCCCCTGGAGAATGGAATGGTAAATTCTTTCCGTCTTCCATATACCTGTGCAAGCGGTAAAGAAATCTTGAAAATTAAGCATTTTTTGAGAATTACCTCAATTTACACCGATAAAGATAAATTAGCTTGCTCTCATCAAACTAACATAATTTTTGTTACCTCTTAGACAAACGGTATAACCCTAATCATCGTATATTTTTCCAGGGCAAAAATTGACGCCATACATCCAAGTCAAGGAAACAGTCCGATGCCCCCAGAAAACGCCCCCTGTTTTGTATAGATTTGTAACTTTAAGAGGACAACTGCCCTAGGAAAATCGGCAGGAAGCCCCCTTCCTTTCATTCGATGGAGAGGAACGCCGCTGAGCCGATTTTGGCTAAGAGGGAATCCCATTAGCGATGATTCCATTAGCCTGCCCCTTGTGGGTGGAGATTTTTAAAGGATTTTGCAGTCCGTTAGCTGGTTGAGTATATTTGCTTAGTTTTTGAGGTATCAAGTCTTAATTGAGGAGAAGAGGGAATCAAGATAGCGAGCGACCGGCTGGGGAGTTGGAGAGTACACTAATAAACGATGGATATTGAGGAGCTGGTCAGTTTTATCCAATTTGCCATCTAAAAAACGAGACAAGAGTCTTATTAGCTACGGCTGATCAAATAGTTAAATGAATCAGCAATCAAGGGAGCTTTCACTTTAAAGTGATTAGCATAAGAGGAAAGAAAGTTAAGGGGATTGGGAATCGCAATGGATGCAGTTCAAAAGCAAGTCATCGTTCTAAGTCATAAAGTTGATGCGCTCTACCAAATAATCGAGCAACTTAGCAGCAAAGTCTCAGATTCTGTGTTGGAAATCAGACAAATCCCACGTTCGGGAACTGGCTACTCCCCGTCAGCCCCGAACGTCAGACCGTCCACCTCTGAAAGTCAAAGTCTTCTTAACTCAGTGATGGAACATAAAGATGTCCTGATTGATGGCAACAATGAGATAACAAGTTCTCATCACAACAGCGATAAGGCTTTGTCTGCCGACATTCAAGTCCAACGGCTAACGGCGCAACTGACAGCGGCATACAACCGCATTGCTGCCCTGGAAGAACAGCTGCTAGCCCGGAGAATCCACTCTTAGGTTCTATTCGAGAAGCCTTGACAGGGTTCTTGAGCTAGCAGGGGCATGAGGTACAGCTTTACTTGCCCACAGAAAATTTGTCTCAAGTCAGTGTAGGATTTTTAAGAAAATTCCTAGAAATGAATTGCATTAACTTTGGGAATATCGCTCTACCAAGCCTTCAATCGATTGAAGTAACTGAACTAAGTTCCAGCC
>CBDTXL010001243.1:0-1876 GCA_965364435.1 uncultured bacterium | reverse complement strand
AACAGGTCAAACTCTTTTGGCATTTGGCTTTGGGGGCGCTTGTCGCCCCCTGAAGGAGCGGGCACTGCGTACACTATTGATTTTGTAGGAGCGATCGCATTTTATGTGAGTAGCAGGTGCGATCGCATGATTGTGTCAGCGGTAGAGAAAAAAGCGATCGCATTCCCATCGATTGAAACAGCGCACGACACAGATAGCACGGATGCACGGATGAAGATAGGGATTGACAAATATCCGTCTATCTGTATTCACGCATCCGTGCCGTGCTGCATGGATGATTTTTTCGTGTATCTACCTTCGCGTTCCGTGTCCTTCTGTACCAATGAATCACAGGGATTGATAAATATCCGTGTATCCGCGTTCACGCATCCGTGTCGGGCTGTGCTGTGCCAAAATGGTCGGAATGTGCATCTAAAAAGTTGGCGGGGAAGAGATGAGGGGAAAGATTCAAGCATCCCATGAAGATTTGACTTATCGGATAATCGGCGTGGGAATGGCTGTTCACGGGAGGCTTGGGCCTGGTTATAGGGAAGTAATCTACCAGCGATCGCTCGAACAAGAATTTACGCAGCAAGGGATTGGTTTCGAGCCAGAGAAAAAACTTCCTATTTATGAAGGCAGCAAATTGCTCGGCTTCTACATCCCCGATTTCATTATTGAGAACAAAGTCATCCTAGAGATTAAGGCATTTGCGACAGTCCATCAAAAGTATTTAGGACAAGTAATTACGTATTTGAATCACACGGGTTTGGCGATCGGTCTATTGATGAATTTTGGGGAACGAAAACTTACTTTTCGGCGTGTACTTCCCTCACCTCAAGCAACCGAGTTTCGCCACAACCATCAGTGGATATTTGTCCCCGATTGGCTGAAAGCTCAAAAGCAAGAGGAAACAGAAGACTTACCCTTTTAGCAAGACAAGAAGCACAGCACACACGGATGCGTGAACGCGGATACACGGATATTAATCCATCCCTGTCTTCAGGTGTACATCAAAATCATCCGTGCATCCGTGCTATCCGCGTCGTGCTACCCCCTCCAACCGCAGGAAATGCACCCTCCCTGAATCCTCTCCCGCGACAATTGTCACTCCATCGGGCGCAACAGCACAGCATCTTAACCCACCATCCCCACTAAAACTAGTAATAACCTCTCTACTCTCTAAACCCCAAACTTTGAGAGTCTGGTCATAGGAAGCAGAAATTACTCGCTTGCCATCAGGTGTTACTGCCACAGATGTTATAAAGAAAGGATGACCTGTAAGGCTAAATAGTTCCTCTCCAGTTTCCAGATTCCAGACTTTGAGAGTCTTGTCAGATGAAGCAGAAATCACCCACTTGCCATCTGGCGTCGCTGCCACAGCTTCTATAACTTGTTAGGATGAAAAGTTCCTCTCCAGTTTCCAAGTTCCAAACTCTGAGAGTTGTATCTCGTGAACCTAAAATCAGCCGCTTACCATCTGGTGTGATTGCTAGAGTTGATACTGTGTCGATATGACCTGTAACGGGGAGAAGTTCCTTTCCTTCTTTTAAATTCCAGACTTTGAGACTGTTGTTTAATGAGCTAGAAACCACTCGTTTGCCATCGGGTGTCACTGCCACAGATGTTATAAAGAAAGGATGACCTTTGAAAGTGCTTTGGTCTTACCTAAAAAATCAATGGGCGGCATACAGAGAACTCAGTCATATTGACTGCTTTCTAACACAGGCACCTACATTTGTGTGATATTACCTTGACCTGCTCAAAAGGAAATCACAGCTACACAAACAAAATCCGCCTGCAAAGTGGCTGAGTGCCTCTCGATTTCTAATCCAAAATCCCAAATAGGATCACCAGCCCCATGTCCCAGCCCCACCCTTGAAGGGACCAACAATAT
>CBDTXL010001242.1:0-1876 GCA_965364435.1 uncultured bacterium | reverse complement strand
TTGTACTTACCTTCTTAGCAGTGATTTGATGGGTCCGGTGATATACCCTCGCCAGCGACGGATTTGGCTGCGCGTACCCTTGGTTGTTACATCCAAGTAACGTCCTTGTAGAAATGCTTGCCGCTGCCAACTCGCTCTGGTACACCAGCGCTCATAGGCAGGAACTGCTATTTCCGTTATGAAGTTTTGCCACCGTTTAACCAGCTGCATCGCCTGGGTTTCTTTCGCCCGGATGCGACCATTTTCGATTATCGCCTGCCGCAACCCTTTGTCATCCCGTAGAAGCTGGAGAGCTGCTATCACCTCAGAGAGTGAGGTTACTTCGATATAATCGAGTTCGCTACGACGCTGGACGCGGTAGGCTGCCTCGCAGCCGAGAATGGCAGGTATACCCGCATGCCATGCGTTCAAAAGCTTCGAGGGGGGTTTCCAGTTGTAGTCATTTTGGGACTTAAAGCTGCGTACAGCGACAATTGCATCAACATCGCTGTATTCGTTCCAGCTTTCACGCTTTCCCCTGACCTGCCAAGCTAAGCCCAGCTTCTGCATCTGCTCCTGCCACGAAGGCTCTGTCAACTCTGGAGCTAGTTCCCGCTCACGCCCCAGGTAGACTACGTTCTCAAAACGGTCACCACGGGCAGGGTCGCGAGGAATTAATCCTGGCTGAGGCCAAAGTGGTATATGATAAGCCTGCCACAGATACTTTGAGCTTTTAAATATATCATCCTCTGAATTTTGCACAACATGCACCTGGGCATAGGTGTGTCGCCCTTTATCTGCCTGGAGACACACTAGCAGTAATCGTGGCCCTGGTTGCAAGTCGTCGGCGAGAGAGTATCGATGCGCTAAGACGATGCCCTCAACAGGCATAGTCCCTATCAGTTCGCAGGGAAAGCCATTAGATCTAAGGCGTAGATATGTTTGCAGAGTCCAGTTGTAAAGACTCCAATTGTATGTACTGTTGCTCGCACACTGCCACTGCCAGTAAGTATCAGCACTCTCTGGCAGCTCGCCCTCAGGCCAGTCAGATTGGGGAAGGTAAAAATAAATCGGTGGTAACTGGTCGGTCATAAGGTTAGGAGCTTAAATAATGAGTTTGCCTTAGTCCAAAACAATCGTCTATGTGTTAGGAACGCTCCAGGTTGGTTCTTGACAGAAAGACGAATCTGCCGTTGAGTATAACCTTTACTTGGGTAATGACAAGGCTTCACCCTGCTTAAGTCATCACTCAAAGCTAGATTGTCTAAAACTGTAGTCCTGAGGAGTGCTAACGTTGCCCAGAGTCCGAGTGCGTCAACACGTCAATCCACTGAGTAATAAATACCAAACACCAGTAAGTCCTCCCAATTGGCTTCAAGTTTATGCCCAAGCAACTGGACCCCTGCATCTGGATATTGGCTGTGCCAGAGGGGAATTTTTGTTGAGTATGGCAACGCTACAACCCAACTGGAATTTTTTGGGGTTAGAAATTCGGGAGCCATTGGTAGAACAGGCAAATGCTACTGTGTCGAAGTTCGGTTTGAGTAATCTCCATTATCTGTTTTGCAATGTCAATAACTCCTTAGTGCCACTTTTGGATTCTTTGCCCGCGGGGACGTTGCAGCGCGTTACTATTCAATTTCCTGACCCCTGGTTCAAAAAGCGACAAGCGAAACGACGTGTAGTACAGCCAGAGTTAGTAGATACCCTAGCTATGTATCTGACTAGTGGGGGAGTTGTCTTTCTTCAGTCCGATATCGAGGCAGTAGCAGTGGAGATGCGCGATCGCTTTGAGGCTCACCCAGCCTTCCATAGACAACACACGGATACCTGGCTAGCCACCAACCCCTTGCCGGTTCCCACTGAACGGGAAATCTCCACTCTCTCTGGCGGCGAA
>CBDTXL010001241.1:0-1876 GCA_965364435.1 uncultured bacterium | reverse complement strand
TGTTGGTTGACATGGAATTGACCTGTTGGTATCAAGTTTAATGAGAAAATCAGGTATCGGACATTTTTGAGGTCCGTTAGCAAAACTACATACTGAATTCATTCTAAACAACTTGACAGACCATTCATGCCCACAACCTCAAGGTCCGGTGCAATGGAGGCTTGTCCTTGACAACCAAGAGGTCTACAATCCTGCTTCTTGGATACTTTTGGGAAGTAAGACAAGAAGGGTCGAATAGAACAAGCCGGGTGTCAATTGGGTACCAATTGAACGAGTTCTTGGCGTATGTAGGAGTTGAATGGTGAAAAGTGTACCATGAAACCGAGAACCCTCTGAGCCATAGCAATAGCCATGTAACCTAGCTCATAATTCAGACCACAGCATCTTCACAAAAGCATTACAACACAACAGTTTATCGGACCCATTGCTCATTTTCTCTCTGTTTGCGTAAGTTTTACGTTTTTACGTGGTGCTACCGCGTGGTTGAACTATCCGGGCCAGGAGGTGGACGCCGCCCCATGGCGGGCCCGTGAGTCTGCCCCTCCTGGCAGCAAACCCCCCTTTACTTACTACAGCTTATTTTTTTGTTGCTTTTGGCTTTTACTTTACAGAGGTAAGGTACTAAAAACAACACAGGGGCGCGCATCCCTGGCTAGTAAGACAAGGGGGTCTGAACGCAAGTCAAGCGCTGTGCACGGAAAAGGCACATTCTCCAGGTCTTTTGGTGGCTTGCCAACCCACTGAAGGAGGAGAGAAGAAGTTCCAGGCGTTTTGGGCGTGGCCTCCCAAGTGCGCTGTTGAGCTGACCCGGCTCTGAGCGGGCGGAACCATTATCCAATTTGTGGTGGGAACAAATTGTAAGGGTTATTACCCAAGGCCTGTTGTGGCGGCAGGTTTTGGCATCTGGCTTGCGCATTTCCTGGTAAAGGTTGAGAGCGCTATCCCACGCTGCTTGACAACCAGGATATTGCGGTTCTTCCTCAGAACAGTTTTGGGTATTTGTGAGAGGCTGCTTTTGACAATATTGTTCGAACCTGACCGGCTGGACAATTCCTCAAGTTGTGGCTTAAAGGCCTGGGAAGGCTTTTGGCTCAAGGTCTGAGAGATCCTTGGGTGTCTTGCTCTTACCGCCCATCAGGTCTGTGGGCATAAATCTTTGGACTGCGGGCTTTTTCTCTCGCCTGGTGAAAACGGAGAACGGTCATTTACAAGTCATTCTGGTCATTGTCAGGGACGCTTGGGGGTGATTTGGGTGACTTGGTTTATTTCCAAGAAAAGAAATCCAAAGTGGAATCCCTGTTAAGGCCAGGGCTCTTCCGCTTATTTTTTTAACTCTCGGGAATTTTTTTGAGTTTATATACTCAAAACCAAATCTTTCCTTAAAACCACAGTGTGCCCTAGTGGCAGATCGAGGATTTTCAGCAAGACCGCCCTGGGTTCAATACACCAGGACAGCAAGTCATTTTTGCCATTTTTTGGAAATTGTCATATTTTATTCCTGGATATTTTGGTAAATCTCCAAGTGACCCTGAAGGCCAGTTCTTTGTCCAAAAGTTTGGTTTTAATATTTTCCAGAAGACATCAAGAAGGTTATTCCTTTGAGTCATTTGATAAGTCATTTCCCGGCCTGTTATTCAAGGATACAAGGAAGAAATTTCTTTTCTGTTCTGGATTCTGCATCAAAAGGACCAAGGGGGCTAGCAGTCATTTATTTGACCAACCCATTTGACTGGCAAAGGGCCCAAGCTTGTCACTTGTTAAAAGGACCAGTGCTCTTTCTGCACTTTAATCTGGATATAAACTGTGAGCAATTGCAGGGTGAAGAAAGACACACCTAAAAACTTTGTATCTGCCCAATACACAATAGGGCCCCAAG
>CBDTXL010001240.1:0-1881 GCA_965364435.1 uncultured bacterium | reverse complement strand
TCCAAAGCCCCGCGATCGCTCGTAGCAGAGAACTCTTCCCAGCACCACTTTGACCGACAATTAGCAGCCCTTCACTCGGTTGCACCGGAACTGACAAATTCGCAACCAGGGTTTTTTGATAGTTCGGCGTCTTCAATGTAACACGTTCCAGTGTCAAACTATCGCCTTCCACTGTATCAATTGTCTTTTCTCCAAACTGCTGGGCTGTTGGGGCTTCTAGAAATTCTGTAAAGGCGGCTAACCGATTTACTCCAGCCGCAAAAAGACTTAGCCTTTCAATGTTATCAACAATTACGGAAACCGCATCCAAAACCCTGGCGAAAGCAAAACCCGCTTGAGTAATTGCCCCAAAATCAGTCTTACCTGCAAAGTAAATAGGAGCCACAATCAAGGAAGGTAGAATAACGACAAAGTAGCCATACCCCGTTTTAAAAAAATCTAGATTTCGCTCCCAGCCAATCAAAAAATTAAAGTTACGAATTACCTCCACAAATCGCTGTTTTACCTGAACAGACTCCTGTTCTTCTCCACGATAAAAGGCAATTGATTCGGCATTATCACGGACATGCACTAGACCATAACGAAAGTCTGCTTCTCGCCTCAATTGGTTAAAATTCAGGCCAATTAATCTTTTTCCAAATATCAGGGTTACAACATTGCCAAAGATAGCATAACCGACGAGGAAGAGCGCCAGAGGAACAGAAATAGACCAAAGAACACCTGTAAAAGAAATAATTTGAATAATTGAGGTAAGAATGAGTAGCAGAAAGGTAAGACTGGTTCGGGTAAACTCCCTGACATCCTCAGAAATTCGTTGATCGGGGTTATCAATGTTGTTATTGGAATTAATTTCGTAATAAGAACGATCTTGGAAATATTGAGCCAGAAAGTTTTTGGTTAACCAATCTCTCCAATATAGCCCTAGTTTTTTTTGAATGTAGCGGAACATTACCACAATCGGAGTACCCACTACGAATACCCCTGCATAAATAAATAAAAATCGCCAGAAAGTTGGCTGATCTTTCTCTGCAAGAGCTGTGTCGAAATATCGACCGACAAAGCTAATTGCTACATTTAAACCATTGACAGCTAGTGACAATAAGAGTAAAAGTGCCAATAGCCCTCTAGCTCCCCTTTTTTCTTCAGAAAACCAGTAAGGTTTGGCAATTTTCCAAAACCGCTGCAACAACTGCCAGTCAAATCTGTTCATGTCGGTCTTTTTGTCAATATAGTAAGTTTTTACAAGGGATTAGTAGCGATCGCCGCTATAGGTATCATAAATAACACACTTTAGCCGTTTCCTTCCGGAGGATATTCTCCCCGCAATGCCTCTGAAGAAAGCTGTTAGCACGGAGAGGGTGGCTGGTATGTCTGTGTATCCGCCTAGATTTAAGACAAGAAATGTTAAGCTAACTTAAAGTGTAGAGACATCTGACCAATTGACCGCGTCGGCTCCTCACTCAAACAGTCAGGTGAAACTGAGATCTTGCACCAGTCGCAATAGTCAGTTTGACCCCTCCCCCAACCCCTCTCCTTTTAGGGGAGGGGAGTAAGATTTCCTGCTCCCCCTTCCAAGAACAAAAGTTTTTCCTTTTCCCTCCCCTGGTAGGGGAGGGTAGGGAGAGGTGGGAAGCCGGAGCGAAGGTGAGGAGCTGGGGGGTTAGGTTTTTCGATTTGTTGAGAATGGTGCAAGATGTGAAGTGAAATAAACTCCTACAACGTCCCTAATCTGTCGTGACGCTCCTGCAACCAGTCGGGCTTGTTAAGGCTTGACTCTGCTAACCTAAAAATCTTAGCCATCTGTCAATCACATGAAGAAAATTTTCAGTAATCTACTGTTCAAGCCAGCTGAACCCCCCCGCCCCACGAACAAACGCCGAG
>CBDTXL010001239.1:0-1882 GCA_965364435.1 uncultured bacterium | reverse complement strand
TTGGTCAACGCCAGCCTAGCCAACGTAGCACAGGCACTAAGAGGTAATAGCTCACTCCTAGCCAGAATCCGAGTATGACACCCAATAGACAAAAAAACGCGACACTATCGATTAAATAAGGCAAGCTCGCCTCAGAGCGGGAGAAGATATTAACAAGAACATCGAAAGGCAATAAAGTTGACCAGGCTAAACCCCCAAAGATTAAGCCTGTGCCAGCTGCTGCAACTAAGGCGTGAACGAGGTAATGGCTGGGCAGCCCCAACCCCAGGACTAGGGGGAAAACGGCAACGGCGGTAACTAATGTTAGCAACCGATGTGGTAGTGCAGAAGACACCGACGCTTGCCAAATAAACCAGCCGACACTATAGCCGAGAATGCCCGTCACGCCTGCTACCCAGGGACGACGCTCTTGACCAAAACCCCCTGCCAGGGTCAAACCCCACGCTGTAAACAACCCAGCAACGGCAAATAAAAGCATTTCTCGCCACGCGGTTATCTGGATCTCAGGAAGGACAAGGGGCAGTTTTGGGGAAATCCACTCAGCAAAGCGATCGCCTACTGATGTCCAATTGATCAAGAAAAACCCAGCAGCTGCACCCACAGCTGCCCCAAATCCCCCTAAGGTCATCTCCCACGTTGTATCCAGACAAGCTAGCACGATGCTGGTGACAAGCCGAAACACAAAACGCGCTATGCCAGTGACACCGTAACCTAAACCAGCGATCGCGTTTGCTGATACCTCCATTCCCGCTTCTGCTACAAACGCGATCGCTTCCGAGAAAGACGGCGCTGCCGGAGTGGACTTCCTCGTCACCGTGGAACTCCCCACCAGACGCCGCTGAATCTCAAAAGCTGTTGCTGGTCGCTGTTGGGCGTCGATGCGTACCATTTCATCGAGCAAGTCAGCCAAGTCAGAACTAACAGCTGTGTGGGTACGCCAGCGAAACTCACCCGTCTCTATATCTTGTAAATCCCCCAACTCCTGACCCGTCAGCAACTGAATCATCGTTCGACCCAGTGCATAGAAATCAGCCGCAGGTCCTATCCCCTCACCAGTAATTTGCTCTGGGGGACTGTAACCGGGAGAAATCAACCGCGTCGATATAGTCTGAGAACCAAAGGCCACAGAGCCAATTTGTTTGGCTCCCCCAAAATCAATCGCCACCAGCTGACCTGTTCCCTCACGCAGCATCAAGTTCGAGGGTTTGAGGTCACGGTGAATAATCCCAGAGGCGTGCAACTCTCGTAAAATCTCCACTGCCTGGTAAAGCCAATCCCGCACGGCTGCCTCTGAACACCCCTGAGGATTCTCATTTAGCACATCCTGTAACGTCTGACCCCTGATTTTTTCCATCACCAGACAGGGTAGTAAGCGCTCTTGGGGATTATCCAGGCTGACTACAAAATAGCTATCTTTCTCCATTCTGGGGACGCCGGGATGCTCCAAACGTTGCAAAACAGCTGCCTCTTGCTCAAACAGCTGCAATGCTTTCGGTGAAGTATCGATCAACACCTTCAGCACCCGTTCCGTCTTCCTCTGCAAATCCCAAACTGTGTAGATAGTGGCAAATCCCCCTGACCCCAAACGATGGAGGGGAATATAGCGATTATTCAGCCGCAGCGCCGCTCCACAACCGTTACAAAACTTATTATCCCAATCCTGAGGATAGGGACGGGGGCAATCGGGATTAATACAATGAACCGCCGAGGCAACAGACTGATGCACGACCACCAGGATAGACAGTGCCACTCGATTCTACACAACGAGGAGGGGGAGATGGGGAATGAGGGAGATGAGGGAGATGAGGGAGATGGGAGAGATAGGGAGAATGGGGAAGGTGGGGGAGATGAGGGAGATGAGGGAGATGGGAGAGATAGGGGA
>CBDTXL010001238.1:0-1883 GCA_965364435.1 uncultured bacterium | reverse complement strand
CTACTTGTCGGTATTGCCGATACCGATACCGAAGCCGAACTCGAATGGATGACGCGAAAGTGTTTGGAGTTGCGGCTATTTCCAGGTAACGAGAGTGGGAGCGATCGCTCTTGAGAAATCTGTTCAAGAAATAGGCGGCGAACTGCTGGTAGTGAGCCAGTTTACCCTCTACGGTGACTGCCGCAAAGGACGCCGCCCCTCCTTTACTCGCTCAGCTGCCCCCGAATCAGCACAAAAGCTGTACGAACAATTTGTCGAGACGTTGCGGCAGAGTGGATTGCGGGTGGAAACTGGTCAGTTTGGCGCGATGATGCAAGTCTCGATTGAAAATGATGGGCCAGTGACGCTACTACTGGAGCAATAGCACAATTAGGATTCTGAGTCAAGGGGCGCACAAAAACTATTCACGCCTTGCCTTACTACATACATTAGCACTGGCGTTGCGAGGATTCCCGGAAGCAGGGGCGTCGCTGCAAGGTATCCAATCACAGGTGCAAACGAGCCATTGAGCAAGTCTTCTCGAAATTCCTTTTGACAAATGACAGCACGGCATTTCCGAGCTAAAGCGTCTAACCACTCGGCATTGTCTCTCTGCGGTTGCTGTCCAGCACGGATTGCTAGCGCGATCGCTGCATCTTCCAAATCTCCCTCACAATCCTCAATCACATCGAGAGCTTTCATCGCTTCGGGATTATTTGCTAATTCAGAGCGAAACTGTGCAATTTCTTGAGAGGTAACGATAGTCATGAAGTATCTCTTGCAATTAGCCCAACACCAAACACAGCTAAGCCGCTACAACTATTCTGCCAGAGTTCATTAATGGTAGGGGCAATCCAGGAGTGGTTGCCGCTACTCGGTTATAGCCGGTGACTTCCCGGTCAATGAGTTAAACATGAGATGATCAGATGGGAATGGCACTTCCTGCCAATAAGCCAGGTTCAGTTTAATGAGGTATCAACCATGATGAAAGCAGCAGACATCATGACTAAAGACGTAGTCACCATTCGTGGCTCAGCGACGGTGGCTGAAGCCGTCAAACTGATGAAGGAGAAGGGCTTGAGGGCACTGATTGTGGAGCGCCGCCACGACCAGGATGCCTACGCGATCGTGACTGAGACTGATATTGTCTACAAGGTGACTGCTTTTGGGAAAGACCCCAAGCAGGTGCGTGTCTACGAAATTATGACCAAGCCCTGCGTCGTGGTTAATCCTGACCTCGGTGTGGAATATGTGGCGCGGTTGTTTGCCAATACTGGCATCCGGCGGGCACCCGTTATCACTAGCGAACTGTTGGGCATCATCTCGGTTACCGACATTCTGACTAAGAGTGACTTCGTAGAACAACCCAAAGAAGTTTTGTTTGAGCAAGCCATCCAAGAAGCGATTGAGAGTGCCCGCAGCATCTGTACTGAGAAAGGCGCTACTTCTCCTGAATGTGCTGCTGCTTGGGATGCTGTCGAGGAGATGCAAGCCGAGGCAGCTCATCAACGGGCAAGGAAAATTGATAAAACAGCCTTCGAGGAATACTGTCAGGACAATCCAGATGCCTTTGAGGCTCGGATTTATGACAGCTAATTGTCTTTTCTCCTTTGTTGTGTGCCACTGACGAATGTATCAGTAATGCGATCAGCTAGGCTAGCGCCTCGCTTTGCTGCTTCGCACCATGCTTCGCAAACGCTAACGCTGGTGATCTCATGCGATCGCACCTGAGTTCGACCTAGGCTCAAAGAGCGATCGCACTACCTTTTTTTCCCACGAAATATCTACAAGGCTTTTATATCAGTTTCTTCTTCTGTACGTTCTTGTTGGTTGACTATAATATCTGATGCCATCTAGACCTCCGCAAGGGTACTGCCACCATAAGCGCTAGCTTTGGTGGTCAG
>CBDTXL010001237.1:0-1885 GCA_965364435.1 uncultured bacterium | reverse complement strand
AGGGAAAAGCCGAGAACCCAGAAGGTCGATTGACCCAGATACCTTGTAAATAAAGAATTTCAGCATTTTCCACAAGGAGGATTTCGCCTGTAACTTTACCTATGCAGGGCGTTAAAATAGAACAGATGATCCACTGCGATTCCCAACACTCTTGAGGCGTTAATGGCTACCCAAATCACAAACAGTCCTGAAAAGGAAAAAGCTCTGAACTTGGTGCTCAACCAAATTGAGCGCAACTTTGGTAAAGGCTCCATCATGCGCTTGGGAGATGCGACCCGCATGAAGGTGGAGACCATCTCCAGTGGGGCAATTACGCTGGATTTAGCCTTGGGCGGTGGCTTGCCGAAAGGGCGCGTTATTGAGATTTATGGTCCAGAAAGTTCCGGTAAGACAACGCTAGCCTTGCATGCGGTGGCTCAAGTGCAAAAAGCCGGAGGCGTTGCTGCGTTTGTCGATGCTGAACACGCTCTTGACCCCACCTACTCTGCCGCTTTGGGCGTTGATATTGCAAACCTCTTGGTTTCCCAACCTGACAACGGCGAAGCTGCCTTAGAAATTGTTGATCAACTCGTGCGCTCTTCGGCAGTCGATATCGTCGTCATCGACTCTGTAGCTGCCTTAGTGCCTCGTGCCGAAATTGAAGGCGAAATGGGCGACAACCAAGTGGGTTTACAAGCGCGTCTGATGAGCAAAGCGCTGCGTAAAGTCGCTGGTAATATCGGGAAATCTGGCTGCACGGTCATTTTCCTTAACCAGTTGCGGCAAAAAATTGGCGTCACCTATGGTAGCCCTGAAGTCACAACCGGCGGTAACGCCCTCAAGTTCTATGCGTCCGTTCGTCTAGACATTCGTCGAATTCAAACCCTGAAAAAGGGTAGTGAAGGCGAATACGGTATCCGCGCCAAAGTCAAGGTGGCAAAGAATAAGGTCGCGCCTCCTTTCCGCATTGCCGAGTTTGACATTATCTTTGGACAAGGCATTTCCAGATTGGGGTGTCTTGTTGACCTAGCGGAACAAACCGGCGTAATTACTCGCAAGGGAGCTTGGTACAGCTACAACGGTGACAACATCGCCCAAGGTCGCGACAATACGGTTAAGTATCTCGAAGAAAATCCCGAATTTGCCGAGAATGTTGATCGGCAGGTACGTGAGCAACTCGATATGGGAGCCGTTGTTCAAGCTACCTCCGTCACTCCTGTTGACACCGACGAGGAAGAAGAACTTTTTGAGGAAGTCTAATTAAGGAAAAGGCAAGGCTACTGAGTCGAACGCGATCGCGAGTCCTTGCCTACCTCACACTACTCAATTAACCTCTCCCCAAGCCTAAGGTTTGCGTTCCGCCTGTTGTTCAAGGCGAAATAGCCAAACCATCAGGGCGACTACACCAATTTGTAGTGCCAGGTTGGGGAGGGCTGTTGTCACTTCGTGACCAGCGGCTAACTGTGCCAGAAAGACAACGCCACCAATGAAGCCAGACGCACCAAAGGCAACATAAATAAATTTTCTTAAGCCCCGGTAGGGAGCTTTTACCTCTGCTTTTAATCTTGCATATTTTTCTGGGCTGAGCTGTCGCGGGTTAATTTTGGAATTTGGGTTACGATTTCTTGAGGTTGAGTTTGCCATCAGTTTTTAACTTTGCCTTTATAGATCAATGTTGACACGACTGCGGCAATCTTTCTGTTCAGAGGGCGTCGGGGTTAGGGGCGTCTTTACTAGGGTACTCCGTAGATGAATCTAGGGGATTATCGATCACAGCTTGATAGACCGGGGCTTGAATAAAGTATCTAAAGCTTGCTATCTTAGTTAATTGCTGCCGGTGTAGCTCAGTGGTAGAGCATTCGATTCGTAATCGAACGGTCGGCGGTTCAAATCCGCCCATCGGCTT
>CBDTXL010001236.1:0-1887 GCA_965364435.1 uncultured bacterium | reverse complement strand
TGGCTCAACGCATTCATAGGTGTGATAGCCCCAATAACGTAGTCACATGAAGACTTAGGCCGGTCAACTATAGGCGTTTTCACGCCCCGCTTCTATTCCGAAAGGATGAAGCGCGGGGTGTTGACGTATATTGGACTATTGGTCTATTGGCAAGACAATTAAAAGATACAGTCTATATCTCCTTATAACTTATCAACAGCACCAAAGGAAATCTTTAGTTGTGGCATCCTCCGTGCGACTAGAAGCTTCTCTTGCACTGGATAGCGGTATAAGAGCGGTAGTTCACGACTACCTATTGTTTCGATGAATAATCAGCGTTATGTCATAGGGATAGACATTGGCACCACAAGTACAAAAGCTGTTTTGTTTACAGAAAAAGGTAGTACAGTTTGTGCCCATGCCGTTGAGTACCCCTTGTACACACCGACAACCGCAGCAGCGGAACAAGACCCTGAAGAAATCTTCTCAGCGGTCATCAAAACCGTCAGGGAAGTCATTGCTAGAAGTGGTATTGCTGCCGCTAAATTGATCGGTCTGTCCTTTAGCGCAGCAATGCATAGCTTAATTGCCGTTGACGCCAAAGGGGAACTGCTTACGAAAAGCATTACTTGGGCAGATAACCGCAGTGCTAAGTGGGCGGAAAAAATCAAACAAGAGCAGCATGGACACGAAATTTATTTGAGGACGGGAACACCAATTCATCCCATGTCCCCATTCGTGAAACTCGTTTGGCTGCGAAACGAGCATCCCGAACTATTTGAACAGACAGCTAAGTTTATTTCAATCAAGGAGTACGTTTTTTATCGATTTTTTCAACAGTATGTCGTTGATCACGCGATCGCTTCAGCAACGGGCTTGCTGAATTTAAAAGAACTCACCTGGGATCAGGAAGCGCTGGAAATTGCTGGAATCACGGCAGCACAGTTATCAGAATTGGTGCCAACAACGCACGTATTGCAGCCAATTGGGGATGAACTTGCTCAAGCGATGCGGATTTTGGCGGATACACCAACCGTAATCGGTGCAAGTGATGGTGTGCTGTCGAATCTGGGTGTGGGTGCGATCGCTCCTGGAATTATCGCTGTGACCATCGGTACAAGTGCTGCGATTCGTGCTGTTGTTGAGCGCCCGATTACAGACGCCCAAGAGCGGCTATTTTGTTATGCGCTTACCGAGAAACATTGGGTAATCGGAGGTGCAGTGAACAACGGCGGGATCGCCTTGCGCTGGGTGCGTGACCAGTTAATGGATAGGGAAGTCGCGACAGCCAAGCAACTGGGTCAAGACCCCTACGACTTGTTGATGACGCTTGCCGAAACCGTTCCCCCTGGAGCAGAGGGACTAATCTTCCACCCCTACTTAATGGGTGAGCGATCGCCTCTTTGGGATGCCAATGCCAGAGGCTCATTCTTTGGTCTCAGTTTGAACCACACCAAAGCCCATCTGGTACGAGCTGTGATGGAAGGTATCTTGTTCAATTTGTCCCTTGTTTTACAGGCGCTGGAAGATTTCACAGGTAAAGCCACAAGAATTCAAGCAACGGGTGGCTTTGCCCGCTCAAGTCTTTGGAGACAAATGATGGCAGATGTATTCGCTCAAGAAGTCACTGTCCCAGAACAGTATGAAAGTTCCTGTCTTGGTGCTGCTGTATTAGGGCTATATGCTCTCAAGGAAATCTCTTCGTTCAACGTCGTCTCCGAGATGATTGGCGAGACTTATCGCCACGAACCAATCGCCGCCAACGTCGAGACTTACAAAAAGATTCTCCCAATCTATACTCGTGTCCTGGAAAACCTAAAAGGAGAGTACGAAAGCATCGCTAGACTACAAGCGGACTTGAAACCCTACAGCAGTTTTCAGATGGATAAGCCACACCCTGACAGATAG
>CBDTXL010001235.1:0-1890 GCA_965364435.1 uncultured bacterium | reverse complement strand
GGATACTGTTCTACAAGTGGCAGAGCAACATCGTCCAACATCCAGCGACCGTGCAACTCATCTACTTTAATGTGCAGATCCCAATAGCTCATTGCCGCGGCTGATAGTCCAAGTCGCTCACCAGCCGCTCGGTAGGGTCGGAACCCAGCAGGGACGGAAAGCTCCCCGTAAAGCAGTCCACCGATATAGCGCAGGAAATAGCGCTTGCGCTCAGTAAGCAGGAAACTATGATTGATGATTGCCAGAAGCTCCCAAGGTACTAAATCAAAGTACGCCTCTGGTTCGGTCTGCATGCCTAGCTCCTCAAGCATGGTTGTAAAGTGAGAAGAGTGCTTGCGGGTAAGGCGACCGCCGCCGTATTCTTCTATCAGCAACCGCGTCAGCACTGCATGCACCTCATTACCCACGCCACCGAGTGTGCGGGAGAGTTGACTTGCCTCGACCAATCCATCAAGGGAGCCGATGGCCACTAAGCGACGGTATCCTGCCACACTGACTTGATCGCGATAGAACAGACTATCAGCGGATGGAGCAGGATCGACATCAGCAGCGAAGCGATCGCGCAGTGCCTGCCTGACATCTATTCCTTGATACGCCGCCACATCGAGTTGTGCCAGTTCCCACTGCTGCCAAGCTTCCTCAATTTGGTCACGCACCGTTCTCAAGTAGAGCGATCGCTCATTGCTGTAGCGTCGCAAATCGTCATACCAAAAGAGCTTTAGCCGATTAATGCGATAAAGCACGCGCTGCAAAAAGCGGTGTGCCGAATCATCCCCGGACGCTCCTGCGTAAGCAACTTCAATCGCTGTATTGACCGCCCTTTCAAAGTCACTCGCTATACTCGACTGTGCAGCCAGCTTTTTGTCTAAATCTTCTGTTTCCAGCAGTTGTATGAATTGCTGCTCTGCGCGATCGTAGTAGTCTGTGGTTAGTAATTGATTCGTTGGCGTACTCTTCCCTTCAGCCTCAGTGCTGGCGAAGGTAACGACTTTGCTCTGCATCATGTAATCTTCTTCGTTCTCGTATAACTCCCTACGATTCTCGGTTATCATTACAGTTTGTTACATCTACCTTGGAGATAGAATTAGACATCAGCAGAACAATGACGATTTAACCCACCGAGGGAGAGGCAATAAATGTCCAAGTTGCCATATAGGTTCCAGCGTACTTATTGGAATAGTCAGCAGTGCTATCGGGAACAAACCAGTCAGGAGTCGTCTTCTGCTGTCGGACTTTTTTGTCCAAGCCAATTTGTAAGGAAATATTCTCGGAAACAATCTTTGCCTTGGCAGTTTCCAGCAATTGTTCTACTAGCTTTTGTAGCCATTCTGCCCGCGCATACAGATTATGAGATGGATGGTCACCATAGGCAAAAGGTACAATAATCACCAAATATCCCTTATCGCTTATTAGTTTGTCTAGGCAAAATTGAACGAGTTCTTGATCGTCCTTTTGTTCGAGTGTTTCTTTGTCAACATTATGAAATAGCAACCCGGCTAGCACGACGGCATCAAATTTTTGATTCTCTGAAGCCAATTCTGGCAGTGCTACCCATAGATCTTTGGCAACAAATTTCCTGGTGGGGTAGAGCTTTAAACAGGACTGAATCGCAGTTTCACTGTGATCTACGCCAAGATAGTCACATCGCTCAGGTAGATATTTGTTCAAAGCTCCATTGCCACATCCCAAATCTAACAAAGAGAAGGGCTGTTGCTTGAAAGCCTCATCTAGAAACCATACTGAAGGTGTGTATCGGGTAGCATTTTCCGGCGATTCAAAGTAGGAATAGTAATCATCTTCAAAACGTTCTTCTTCAGACGTTTTGCGATCGGGCGCTTGCTCTTCCCTAAGTAGTGTCATTGACAAATACTAATTATTTGTAAACATCGT
>CBDTXL010001234.1:0-1891 GCA_965364435.1 uncultured bacterium | reverse complement strand
GCTGCTGCCGCTGCTGTTGCCTACTTTGCCGCATTTGTTGAAGTTGCTGCCGCTGCTCTTGAGTCAGGATGGCGTCTATCTTGGATTTAGCCGACTCCTTGATCGCCCGCATTTGAGTTTTCTGAGCGTCAGACAGATTCATTGCCGCCATCGCTGCCCGTCGCCCCTGCTTGCTTTCCATTGCCGCTTTGAACTTATCCCGTTGCTCTTGGGTGAGGAGCGCGTCGATTTGAGAGCGAGTCTGCTGGCGGATTTGAGCCATTTGGTCTTTTTGTTCCTGAGTCAGGTTTAGTGCTGCCCATCGACCTTGCTTTTGTCCCTGGGCAACTGTTGATTGCCCCGACGTGTTGGCTTGGGCTTTGACAGCGAGGGGAGTGGCAGCAAGGGTGAGAGCGATCGCTCCAACTAACATCGGCATCAGTTTGAGTTTCATAAGGGGTTTCCTGTAAATTTCTTAGGTTCGATGTCATCATCGTAGAAATTCAAGCAGGAAGCTGACATGAGGAGAAAGTCACGATTTAAGTATGACTATAGTCATGGCTCAAAATATGAATAATGACTAATAACTACTGATGAGCCGCCCAATTCAAATTCGTACCCATCCCTTCCGATTTCTGCTCTACCTGGAGTGGAGTCTTCTGGTCATTGCTGCCTTATCGGAAGCCTCACCTTACCCGTTTCGCAAGCTCCATCGGTTACCACTCCTAACAATGTTGAGTATTGCTGGATTTGGGGTAATGGGCTTAAGACTGCCGACCGGCAAGCCAGTCTATAAGGTAGTGTACACTGGGGTAGAAATTTTCTTAGTTTCATTAACCGTTATTGCAGGAGAGATTCGACTCTTCCCACTTCTGTACATCATCCTGGTCATTCGCAGCTGTCTGATTTTTGCGTTACCGGGGCGCTTGGTGGTTACTGGTCTATCATTTCTCTTATTCCTACTAAGATTATTTCAGTGGTTTCAAATCTTTCCGGCACGACCGCAGCTCCAAGAGCGATTACGGTTTATTTTCTTAGGCTATACGCTCTTGTTTGGATTGAGTTTGGCGTTTGTATTGCTGTTAATGAACGCCCTGCTAACTGAGCGCCAAAGTCGAGAAAAACTCGCATTAGCTAATGAGCAACTCAGGCAGTACGCCCTGCGAATTGAAGACCAAGCCGTGCTGCAAGAGCGTAACCGCATCGCCCGTGATATTCATGACTCTCTGGGACACTCCCTCACCGCGTTGAATCTTCAGCTGGAAACGGCAGTGAAGCTGTGGTCATCTGATCCAGATAGAGCAACACAGTTCCTGGCACAGGCAAAACAATTGGGTTCTAAGGCACTACAAGAGGTACGGCAATCTGTATCAGCCATGCGGTCTGACCCCTTGCAAGGAAAGTCTTTGGAAGAAGCGATCGCCTCCTTAGCACAGGAGCTTCATCGGTCAACCGGCATCTCACCGGCTTGTAGAATCATGCTGGTGCCTCCCCTACCTGCTGAGGTGACGACAGCCCTCTATCGAATTGTGCAGGAAGCACTGACTAACATCTGTAAATACGCCGCTGCCACTGAGGTAAAAATTCAGTTGCAGGCATCCCCCACTAGCGTCTGCTTAGTAATCCAAGACAACGGCAAAGGATTTAATGTAGAGAGAAACACCACCGGCTTTGGGCTACAAGGAATGCGAGAGCGCACCCTCGCGTTGGGAGGTCAATTTGAGATTGACAGCGCACCGGCTGCGGGGTGTCGAATTACAGCTAATATCCCACTGTCCCACATACCGCAGCTTTCTCAAGAACTGTAGCTCATAAATGAAGACCACAATATGATGACTCAGTTCCAAGTGCGTCAGGGTGGGTTCAACCCGCTCACTACAGCCCCCGCGAATCCACTGGCGGCACTATCCTT
>CBDTXL010001233.1:0-1892 GCA_965364435.1 uncultured bacterium | reverse complement strand
TGAGGGTACTGCTGTTGTGGTGAGATATTTCCATACATTTGAATAGTACTCTTGAGGTTACTGCTGTTGTGGTTTGACGATAGCTGTACCAATCGGCAAAGCGGGTGAAAGTTATTGGATTGAGTGGGTCAGTCATTGCGATCGCCCTACTTTTCTTCAAGATGAAACTATTATCCTACATAATATACTACATTTAGTAGTGTAATTATAGAACGTTAATCCTGGGTTTAATGGAGGCAAGAACCAGCGATGCAACCACTACGTCAAGGCGATGTACTTTTGATACCTGCATCTAAAACGGTGAAGGATACCAAACTCCCGCATTTAACGCTGGCAGAAGGTGAGGTGACAGGACATCGCCATCGCAATGGCTGCTGGAAGAATCGAACGCAGAACTTCGGCGCGTCCTGATTCAAGGAATTGGCTACGATCGCATCCTACAAGACCTTGAAGCTGTAGAACTAGATGCTTGGCGTGAATACTCGCTGTTGAAGATTCAGGCAGTTCTTGTTTGGAGACTCATCGCCACAATCGAGTTGAACGACTTCGCTTTCGCCGCTCTCCTGCTGCTTACTTAGCTGCTCTTGAAGCACAGCTACTCCAGCTAACTTTGCCACCCTAGTTTTTTTTGCCTTTTTCCTTGTCCTTGTCCTTTTTCTTTTTATCTTTGCCTTTGCCTTTGGTCTGTTCAGCAGCTCGTAAAATCAAGCTTCGGGCAATGGTTTGGGTGCCGGTGTGTTCATAGTAGTTGGTTGACATATCGAGGAAGGCAGCTAGATAGTCCAGCTTGTCATCGGCAATGTTCATAAACTGCTGCAAGTGGCTCACGACTGTTTCTGGCGTTAACCTACGAGAGGCTACCAAATTATTCATCCAGCCTTGAACTGAGCTAAAGCTTTCACCAATAAAGCCCAATTTTCCGGCAGTACTGCCGCCTGGAATGGCACTGCTGATGCTCTGGAATGTGGCATTTCCTTCTAATTGTGAGGGATTGAGCTGACCAAGGGTTGATTGTGCTTTGATGATGAAGTTGGGACCAAGGGGAATCAATCCATCGACGGCAACTAGGGCAGCCATCCGCATCACAGACGCATTATGATAGTTACCCAAGGAAGCTCGAAACGCATCAAGGCTGGTGGGGATGCCGTGCAGCCTGCAAAAGGCGATCGCCTCGACAACCACTTTTAGGCACAGATCGATGGTTTGTACAGTGTCAGCTTTCGGAGTGAGCTGGTTTAAAAAACCGAGAAAGCTTATTTTTTCGCCAATTTTGTTCGCTAGTGCTGCTGCACCAATTGCATTATCGGCGCGATCAATAGTTTGGTAAAGCCATAACGTTTGTTGATAGACCTCAGAGGGGTCTTGGTAGAGAGCGATCGCCTTCTCGCCAATTTCTTCAATTAAGTCTTTGTCGGTAACACCCGTAACCGCACGAATGGTGTTTTCAAAACCCACTAAGTTTTGCCACTCACCGGGAACGACAAAATCAAGCGATCGCAGCATATACACCGTCATGCTGTTAGTTGGCAGGTTATCGACCAATTTAGAGATGGATTGGCTCACTGACTTCAGCTCCTTTTTTCAGCGAATATTTACACCTCTCTAGCCTAGTTGTGAGGAGCGATCGCTTTTTACAAAAACTTACAGTGGGCGATTCGCTTACGCCATAGCTATTTTGGGTGGAGTTATACCAAGTTGCATTCAAACATATCACTCTCTCTTTCTCTTACCTCAGCGCCCTCTGTGCCTCTGTGGTTCGTTAAATTCTACACTAGACTGCAACTCAGTATTAGATGTTGAACTTACTGACCCGTCGAGCGGACAGGTCCGTTGTAGCCTACAGTTACCTGAGAGCCATCTCTAGAGACGGTAACTACGCTCTCGACAGTGAG
>CBDTXL010001232.1:0-1895 GCA_965364435.1 uncultured bacterium | reverse complement strand
CTACCATACCCGACCGTCAGGGCTATCCTTCTGCGCCCTTAGCAATGGTAGAAACAGCTTTTCTCGCCAGTACCGCTAGCTTGATTTGGCTGATTAATTATTACTTTCCCCTAGGACCTTTGCTGCGGATGTTTTTCCCGGTGCCGATCGCTTTAGTTTACCTGCGCTGGGGAAACCGGGCATCCTGGATGGCGGCGTTGGTTTCTGGGTTGTTGCTGTCGGTGCTGATGGGGCCAACCCGCAG
The DNA here is from genome assembly GCA_965364435.1 of uncultured bacterium. GTDB lineage: Bacteria > Cyanobacteriota > Cyanobacteriia > Cyanobacteriales > Coleofasciculaceae > CBDTXL01. Next base: position 1,651 of record CBDTXL010001232.1, on the reverse strand, counting down.
CATTTTGTTTTTCATCCCCTATGGTCTTATGGGGGTTCAGTTGGGAGCATTGTGGAGACGCCAAGCCAGCTGGGTATTCTCAATTTTCACAGGTACGCTGCTTGGAACTGTTGGATTCTTTTTTCGGTTTTGGCTGCTCTCAATCCTCTTGGGCGAAGATCTCTGGGTTTATGTGATGACTCAGATTACACAATTGACAGAGTGGGGGTTTGTGAAACTGGGATTGCTAGCTCAGCCAAGTCTGCTTTTGATTCAGGCGATCGCTGTGGTGATGATCATCATTAGTAATGCCGTTTATTTATTTGTTGTGCATCTGGTAGCCTTACTCATGCTTGATCGCTTAGGTAACCCGATTCCTCGACCGCCAAACTGGGTACAAGTTTTGCTGGATTACGATGGGTAAGCAAGAAGGGTTGCAGGGCGAGCCGGTTAAAACTTCCAACCTTCAACCCTTGAACCCTTCAACATATAACAATGATCCGAGTCTATACTCAGCTTGAACAGGGACATTGGTGGTTGCAGCAGTATCAAGGACGCCCACCTGTACTCGCCTGCATTTTAGGATTTACCGCAACAGGTTTGATCCCCGGCATTTCTGCTGCTGGTGCAACGCCGGAGGATCGTAAATACACCGCGATCGCTGATGCCGAATTTTTGGTCAACGGCGTCACACGCCAGCCTCAATATCCCTTGCCCCCGTTGGAGGTTGGAGCATCACCTGTACTAATTTCCCGTGCTGTCGTCGAGGCATTCAACCTCCCCGTCTATCTCTTCAACGCTGGTTTACCCCAACCTCCAGCAGTTCCAGCCATTGACTTGGGGGGTTTACCTGCTAAGTGTCTCACTTCAGGAGATGCCCTGCCTCTGGCAACTGTGAAACAGCTGTTTGAGCAAGGCTTAAAGTGGGGACAAAAGCTGGCAACAGTTGCGGATGGTGGATATCTAATTATCGGTGAGTGTGTAGTGGGAGGAACCACAACGGCTCTGAGTGTCCTCACCGGCTTGGGGATTGCCGCCACTGGCAAGGTCAACAGCAGCCATCCTAGTTGCAATCATGCCCAAAAGTGGGAAATTGTGCAGGCGGGACTGAAAAGATGGGGAGGGAGGGAGAATTCTTCAACTCAAGCCCCGTATTGGGAAAAAACCTTCACCCCCTCATCTTCGGTTGATCCATTACAACTGGTGGCAGCGGTGGGAGACCCCATGCAAATTGCCGCCGCTGGGATGGCGATCGCGGCTAGTCGTAGCAGTGGTGTCTTGCTTGCTGGTGGTACCCAAATGCTGGCGGTTTATGCCTTGGCGCAGGCGTTGACCAAACTGGGTGTGTCAGCAGCCAAACCCTCCACAGAACTCGTTGAGCCATATTCCCTGGCATGGCAACCCGAACAAGTCGTAGTGGGAACGACTCGTTGGGTGGCAGAAGACCCTACTGGTGACACAGTTGGATTAGCACAAGACATCGGTGCTGTGCCGCTTCTGGCAACAGAGTTGAGTTTTTCCACCTCTCGTTATCCTCAGCTGCAAGCATATGAGCAGGGATATGTCAAAGAAGGCGTGGCCGCGGGGGGATGTGCGATCGCTGCCCATCTTTACAAAGGCTGGAACTTAGTTCAGTTACTTCAATCGATTGAAGGCTTGGTAGAGCGATATT
>CBDTXL010001231.1:0-1895 GCA_965364435.1 uncultured bacterium | reverse complement strand
CTGGTTGCCTCTAAAGACTGTTGGCTGATAGCGCCCACTTGTCAGTAACAGGACTGAAACTTGGGATTTACGCAGGTCTACAATCCAATACTCAGGAATCTTTATAGACTCATATTCAGACTGCTTACTCTCATAGTCTATTTTCCTTGAGCCAGGGCTAACGACTTCAACTACTAAAAGAGGCGGAGTCCTCAAGACTGCTGCCGATCTCTTATCCCCTTTCAGTTCATCCCACTGTGCAGCACTCATCACACAGACATCTGGGGCGCGAGAGCGTTCTTTCCCCGTAACTGGGTTTTTACCTGTGTACACTCCCGCTTTATCCTTGACTTTCCAGGATTGACCACTGCGGCGGATTTGTTCTCTGAACGCATCAAGGAGCAGGTCAATCGTATCTCCGTGATCAGCAGTTGGTAGTGGAACCATTACCAGTTCCCCATCCACAAGTTCATACAGGTTGTCAGTTCCGTCATCGTAGGTTAAATACTGCTCAAACGTCAGGTTTTTTAGTGGGGTCTGAGTCATCGCTGTAGTCGGTTGGGAGTGTACTCCTATCTTGCATTATTCTCGATTGGGGGTTTTTGGGCGGGTTTTGTACATTGAATCCCTGACGGGTGAGTGGGTTAAGTGCAAGATCTCAGTACAAGGATTATCGTTTGTTGACATAATTTTTGCGTCAATCCGCCCCTACCAGAGGTCAATACCTGAATCGTGCGCTTATTCTGTAAGAGGTAGATGAACACACACCCAATGCTGAATATCCCTCAACTACTGGCAAAAGAGCTTTCCCTCAGTCCTTCCCAAGTTCAAAACGCGCTGGAACTTTTTGCCGAGGGGGCAACCATTCCCTTCATTGCACGTTACCGTAAAGAGCGTACTGGCTCCCTTGACGAAATCCAGCTGCGCGACCTATCTGAGCGATTTACCTACCTGACTGAACTTGAAGAAAGAAAGGCGGCGATTCTGGATGCGATCGCTTCTCAAGGTAAACTCACTGATGAACTCAAGGCCAAAATCGAATCTTGCCTGCAAAAAACCGAACTTGAAGACCTCTACCTTCCCTACAAACCCAAGCGACGCACAAGAGCAACCATTGCCAGGGAAAAAGGCTTAGAGCCACTAGCCGAGTTTATCAAGTCGCTGAATACTCCCAGTGCCAAAGCTGCATCACTGGAACAAGAAGCTGCCAAATACATTTCCCAAGAGAAAGGCGTTAAGACAGCAGAGGATGCGCTCAAAGGTGCCTCCGATATCCTGGCAGAAGAAGCCGCTGAGAAGGCGCATTTGCGTGCCTATCTGCGAGATTACCTGATGCAGAATGGGGTATTCATCTCGCGGATTAAAGAGGATTATCCTGAAGGTAGCACCAAGTTTGAAATGTACCGGAACTTTCAGGTCAAGGCGAAAGATATTGCGCCACACAATATGCTGGCACTATTCCGGGGTGAGACTGAGGGCGTATTGAACCTCGACCTCTCCTTTGATGAAGACGTTGTGCAGTCCTACCTGGAGTCGGAGGAGATTCGTACTAAGATTCCAGCAGTTCGGGACTATTACCGGGGAATGCTCAAAGATGCCTTCAACCGTTTGATGAAAACCTCCCTGACGACTGAAGTTCGCTCCGATAGGAAAGCCTATGCTGATATCGAGTCGATTAAGACCTTTGAAACCAATCTCCGTGAATTACTGCTGTCTGCTCCTGCGGGAATGAAGCCGACATTGGCAATTGATCCAGGATTTCGGACTGGCTGCAAGGTGACTGTTCTGGATGAAACAGGAAAATTTCTGGAATACCAGAGTGTGTTCCCCCATCAAGCCGCTGCACAGCGCCAAGAGGCTGCCAGAACAATCAAGAAGCTGATTGAAAAGTACAACATCGAGCTTATCGCGATCGG
>CBDTXL010001230.1:0-1896 GCA_965364435.1 uncultured bacterium | reverse complement strand
GCTAGATGAAAATAGTGGTCGTCGTGGCTGATTACTATAACCGTTTTACCGCTATCTCTCAGTTTTGGTAGAAACTGAGTGTAGAAGATTTCCTTAAATACTGGATCTTGGTCAGCTGCCCATTCATCAAATAAATAAATCGGTCTGTCTTCGAGGTAGGCTGTGAGTAGAGCTAATCGTTTACGCTGTCCTTGGGAAAGCGCAGTGGTGGAAAGTTTCCCCTTTTCGACTTTCACCTTGCGATCTAACTGGAGTTGCTTTAGGTAAGCTTGGGCTTGAGTATCAAGGTTAGTGTTGTCTAACCCCATCAGGCGCTCAAATAGATAGAAGTCAGAGAAAACCACCGAAAAATACTGGCGATACCATTCCCGATTTTGTTGGTTAATTGGCTGTCCATCTAACCAAATTTCTCCTGATTCAGGGATGTAGAGTCCAGTGATTAGCTTGGCTAAAGTAGATTTACCACTGCCATTGCCCCCAACAATGAACACCAGTTCTCTTGGCTCAAGTGTTAGGTTAATGGGACCCAGGGTAAAGCCGCCGTCTTCTTCCTCTCTCTGGTAAGGATAGGTAACACCCTTGAGTTCTAAGCGTTGCCAAGAGGACGCGATCGCAGATGGAATTGTTGATGCTGAGTCTTCTCTCGTCGCTACCACTGCGCTGTCAGCGCGACTGGCTAAAGATAAACCAAGCGACTCGATCTTCTGCAAGGCAACGCTGGCTCTGCTTAAATGGGGAAGGTTGTTCACGATGTTGTCCATCGGTAGCATCACGTAAGCAAAGGTTAAGATGTAGCCGGAGAGAATTTGGGGGTTGATGGCGATCAGTTTTGGTAGTGCGAACAGCACAAAACCAACCGCAAAGAAAAACAGGAGTTTACCCCAACTAGCTGTTGTGGCAAAAAGAGTTAAACCCTGAACATTGTGACGACGAAACTCTCTAGCTGTGGATTGTAAGTCTTCAGAAAGAAAGACTTGACGGCGTTGATAGTGCAGCTTGAGTTCCTTGACTCCTTCGGTAATCGTGCGAAAGCGGCTAAATAGCAAGTCTTGCTCCTCACGGGCTAGGGCAAGCAATTTTCCTCCTCTTTTTAAGAGCCATTGGCAACTGCCCATCGCCACTGCTGAAAAGCCGAAAACCATTAGAGAGATTTTCCATGACAGCCAAGCGATATAGAGCAGGCAACCCACTACAATTGCAAAATCAATGCAGAGGAAAGGAATCACAGAAACCGCGTTGGCAACGGCTTGGACATCTTCTGTGAGGGTTGCCAAAAGGCGGGGAGTTCCTAACTGTTCTAGATGACTTAATTCTGAGGAGAGAATCTGGCGACTCAGGCGCATCCGCAATTGCAAGATGGCATCCTGAGATAAACGAATCAGCACGACTTGGGAAATGATGCTGGTGATCAGTGCAACGATCGCTAATCCCAGGAAACTCCAGGCTAGGGATTGGATTGACAAATTGCCCTCTTGACTCACGGCACGGCTGATAAGAGCAATCAGCGCTGCGCTACTGCTGCCACTCAGGAACCCGGTGACGATCGCGATCGCCACCATTCCCCAGGAAGAACGCAGGAGAAAGGAAATCAGATTCATGATAATTGATTGCAAACCAATGCGAACTGACGCTCTAAGGGGTGATGAACATTACGTTAAAAAGCATTCCATCCTATCATCCCAGAGGAGTAAATTTATGTGAATTTCAACTCACGCACTTACCCGCCAGGGAATAAATGCTCCTGTTGGCGAGTTCTTGTAGGGGCGGGTTTTGCGATCGCTGTTGCAGCCAACAAACAGATGGACTCGCACCCGCCCCCACGGTCAGAGCGGGTTGATATAGATTAGACCTCTTGCATAAGTCCAGGTTTAAGAAATGAAACCACAGATGTAGACG
>CBDTXL010001229.1:0-1897 GCA_965364435.1 uncultured bacterium | reverse complement strand
TAAGCCAAAGGAAGTGAAATGACCCAGACAGCTGTTCCCACTTTTATTGAGCAAATGATGCAGCCCGGTTTTTATCCCCACCCGGTAACAGAACCGATTCAGTTCATACAGACTCACGTTTCCTACGTGTTCCTTGCAGGTGATTATGCTTACAAAGTCAAGAAACCAGTGAACTTCGGCTTCTTGGATTTCTCTACCTTGGAAGCGAGAAAGCATTTCTGCTCAGAAGAATTCCGGATGAATCAACCCAATGCCCCTGAGATTTACCTGGAAGTTTTGCCAATCACTCAAACTGGCGACAAATTTGTCCTGGGTGGTGCGAGTGAACCAGTGGAATATGTGCTTAAAATGTGCCAATTCCCCCAAGAGGCGCTGTTTATCGAGATGTTTGAGCAGGGGAAGCTGACAGAAGCTCATATGGAGGAATTAGGGCGAGTTGTTGCCCAATTCCATGCTAAGGCCGAGACGAATGATTACATCCGCAGCTTTGGGGAAGTTTCCAAAATTCGGGAGGCGATTGACGAGAATTATCAGCAAACTGAAAACTATATCGGTGGTCCTCAAACTCAACAACAGTTTGACGAAACTAAAGACTTTACCGATAGGTTCTTTGAACAGCAGCAGGAGTTGTTTGCAACCCGCCGGGAAAATAACTCAATTCGGGAATGTCATGGGGATTTACACCTGAGAAATATTTGCCTGTGGCATGACAAGATTCAGCTGTTTGACCGCATTGAATTTAATGAGCCATTCCGCTTTGTCGATGTAATGTACGATGTCGCTTTTGCGGTGATGGATTTGGAGGCGCGGGGGAGTAAAAACCTGGGGAATGCCTTTTTGAATACCTATGTGGAGCAAACGGGTGATTGGGAAGGGTTACAGGTGTTGCCTCTATACTTAAGTCGGCAGGCGTATGTTCGGGCAAAGGTGACTTCCTTCTTACTGGATGACTCTGGGGTAGCGGATGAGGCAAAGCAAGAAGCAGCAGCGGTGGCGTCTGATTATTACCGACTGGCGTGGGAGTATACAAAACGTAACGAGGGACGCCTAATTCTGATGTCGGGTTTGTCGGGTTCTGGTAAAACAACAGTAGCGCGACATCTGGCGCGACGCCTGGGAGCGATTCACCTCCGTTCGGATGCTGTGCGTAAACATCTTGCCGGTATCCCCTTAGAACAGCAAGGGGGAGATGAGCTTTACACGCCAGCCATGAGCGAAAAGACTTACGGACGTTTGTTAGAATTAGGCATCAAGCTGGCAAGCCAAGGCTTTGCGGTAATTTTGGATGCAAAGTACGACCAGCAGGCGTTCAGAGAAGAAGCGATCGCTCGTTCCCAAAGCTCTCAGTTGCCAGTACACATTATCCACTGCACCGCACCCGAAGACGTTTTACGCGATCGCCTTTTATCACGCACCGGCGATGTTTCTGATGCCACAGCTGACCTACTAACTCAGCAACAAGCAGCCGCCCAAGCCTTCACGGATGAGGAACAATCCCTCGTCACCACCTTGGATACGACGCAGGATTGGACATCACAGTTATTATTTTAGTGATTAGTTGTCAGTGGTCAAAGAGTTGAAGGTTGAAGATTGGAAGGTTGAAAGTTATCGGCCTCTCCCTCTGCAACCCTTCATCGACAAAGGGCTTGAAAGCCAACGGCTAACCAATCATCAAAAAACCCTCAACGGCTGACTCGTGATGAGTGAAAAGAAAAATATTCAACAAACCCTAGCGGGGTTTTCCTCAGGGTTTTCAACTGGAACTGGGCTGAAGCTTTGGTTGTTTTTTCTGTTCTGCTTTTTCTTTCTGGGATACCCAGTCCCCTTATGTATCTTGCTTGGCGCTGCTGGGGGGTTAGCCGGTGGCTGGGTGATTGGCTGGTGGAACACCAAAGAC
>CBDTXL010001228.1:0-1898 GCA_965364435.1 uncultured bacterium | reverse complement strand
TACCCCCCAGTAAATTTAAGGCAATTTGCTGTACTTGTGTATTTGGTTGAAAATCCCACGACTTCTAGTCGTGGGATTGTGTCTTCATGGGGAGTCTACAGTGTCCATTTGAAAGGCGATCGCCCATGTGATACATTCCGCCCATCTCGGACGTGCCTTTACGCTTTAAGTACAGGTTTTAGATACCTGTTTGCATTAATCCCCAACCTCTTTTTTAAGTGCATGAGCCGCATCCTCCAGCACCCTAGTAGCCTTGTGATTCCCAGCTTTCCAGGTGATGTCGCTCCAAGCCTCCAGGATTTCCCAATCCTTGATACCAAGTGATTGCAGGGAAGAGATCGCTGTTGCAACATGTGCCCGCAACTGTTTTGTTGAGAGCGGCTCGGATTCTAGGTCAAGCAGGATATCCGGTTGGTGGTCATCTGGTGTAGCGGTCACTCTGGCTTTGGCTCCTTGGGTTTTCTCTCAAAGATTTGGATGGCTGGGCTTTCCAGCACAAAACCTTTGGGAGTCTTGGGTCCGAGTTTTCCGGCGATTGCGGCCACCCACATCGGATAACCTGCGGCGGCTGTAGCAAATTTGTTCCAGTTTTTCGGCTTGACTGTTATTGTGAAAATCGTTCCCTCACAATCCACGTCGAACTCCTGCCATCCGTCTTTCACCGTGCGAGGCGTAGGCAGTTCATTAATTTTGATGGTGAGTTCGAGGCGTCCAGATGGGATTGTTTGTGATTCTTGTACAGGTTGGGTTTCCTGTTCAGTCGTGGATGTTTGCTCTCCGACTGGCTTAGATTTGTTGACCTTTATGATTTCAGGCATTTTTCAGCTCCAAGTTTTCGTAGCATTCGGTTCTATAGATGCGATCGCATTTTGCCGCCCGGAGTAGATGTCCCTCTCCTGCGCTCACTCCTCAGGCCTCCCTTGAATCAGCTGCTGAATTAGCTGCTCAATCATCAACTGCTGACGAATCGCACTGACTTCAGGGGAAATTATGCAGCGTCAGCTACCAATTTACAATGGTTCTATAGAAAGAATTTTGCTTTTTTCTGTTCAAATTTCTTTAAGTTCAATGAATTCTGAGCAGGCACCAGCATGTTAAGAAGAGCAACGCAAGGTTTTTCAGCCTAAAATACCGTGCAACTTAACCACCTCCCCAATTACAGCGATCGCGGGTGCCCCAAACTGAGCTGCCTCAACCTGCGCCACAATTGTTCCCAACGTGCCGATTAATTCTTCCTGCTCTGGTCGCGTTCCCCATCGAATCAGTGCCACCGGCGTCTCGACGCCCAACCCAGCACCGCAGAGTTCGGCAATAATGTGGGGCAGATTGTGAACGCCCATGTAAATCACGATTGTTTCGGAGCCGTGCGCGACGCTTGACCATTTTACTTTTGGTCGATACTTTCCTGCCGACTCGTGACCCGTCACAAACGTCACCGAGGAACTGTAAGCGCGGTGAGTTAAAGGAATCCCCGCATAAGCTGGGGCGGCAATCCCAGAGGTCACCCCTGGCACCACTTCCACTGGCACACCAGCTTGCACCAAGTCTTGCATTTCCTCACCACCCCGACCAAATACAAACGGGTCGCCCCCCTTAAGCCGCACAACTATAGCATGAGTCTGTGCCTTTTCAATCAACAGCTGAGTCGTCTCTTCCTGCAAACGAGAATGACGCCCCATGCGCTTCCCTGCATCAATCTTCTCTGCCTGGGGATTAATCATTGCGAGAATTGGGGGACTTACGAGAGCGTCGTAGACTACGACATCTGCACATTCCAACAGCCCCTTCCCCTTGAGCGTCATCAGCCCCGGATCTCCAGGACCGGCACCCACTAGGTACACCTTACCCAAACACCTATCCTGCGTTTCTTGTGTGTTCTCTGTGTCTATTGCATTCAT
>CBDTXL010001227.1:0-1898 GCA_965364435.1 uncultured bacterium | reverse complement strand
TTAGCGTTTGCCGAGAAGGCGCGGCTAGATGGCAATCGGTGAGAGATTCCATTTAAGGTTTGGGGGCTGGTGTCGGTTGTGAAGTAGAACCCTCACTTCCCTGCTTAAGCTTCTCCTGTGTCAGGGACTGCACGAGGCTTAGGGGGAGAGGATATTTACTAATGAATTGAGCATAGGAGGCACTCAGGTAAACCTGGTATTCTGGATCGTCAGCGATATAGGTTTTACAAAAGGCCACACTCAATGCCTTCATGTATTCCTGAGCAACATCTGGACCAGGACCAATCGCTTGCTCAGGGACTGGTACCCCACCCGTTGATTCTTCCAATGTGGAAAAATGCGTTCCATCGTTGAGCAAAACTAGATATTTGTTTAGAGTTGTCAGCCAGGTGAAGGGTTGAATTTGTTCAGGCAGGGCGGGTGCAACGGTATCGTTACTACCAGCAACCAGCATCAGCGGTATTTTAATCTGACTAAACTGGGATTGTCCAAAGATCGTGCTGCCGACTGGGTTAATTGCGATCGCACCCTTGATTCGTTTATCCTGCAATTCATATTGAATGGGCGGCAGTGCCAAGGCACGACATTGGAGTAGTAACGACAAATTCAAAGAATCATTCGAGGGGTCGCAATCTTTCTGCAATTGCTCAAAATTAATCTTTGCCCCAGCTAATGCCAAAGCTGTGTAGCCCCCAAATGACTGACCAATCACCCCAACTTGTTGTAGATTCAGCCGCCCCCCAAAAGAGCGCCCCAGTTCATCCAGTAAAAACTTTATATCTAAAGGTCGGTCAGTTAACTCAGCTGGGGCAGTCACTTCATTAGCAAGACCGTTAATTAAAGCCTGTACTTGCTGGGCATTACTCCCTGGATGTTCTGGTACAGCCACAGCAAATCCATAAGAAGCTAGGTGAGTGGCTAAATACTTAAATGTCAGACGGTCAGAACCGAGTCCGTGGGAAATAACAATCACTGGTGCTGACCCTCCCGTAGGCAGGTAAAGATCAACTGGAAACGTTCGCCCACGACGAAAGTCATTGAGGATCATCGATTGCATAGAATATTTTATCGGTCCCGGTTGCCGCAAGTCCGGCAGCTGGGAGAACTTGTTCGGTTCTTGGAATAAGGGTCGGAGTGACCCTAGGGCTAATGTTTGGGCTGACGCTTGGGCATTAGCCTCAGCGATCGCTTCCTGATTAACCGCCGCGATCGCTTTCCCTGTTTGCCGAATTAGGTTCGATAGCTGGTCAATAACCCGGAACCCACGCCCTGAATTAACCCGAATGCCGTAGGTGGGGAACTCGCGCAGCACATTCAAAAGTGTTAAGCCTTCTGGTCGAGCAGCGGCTTTGATTAGCGCCGCCCGAATCGCATAGAAACCTGGTTGACGGGCTTTGGTTTCGATGATTTGACCCATCCGATCCAGGATAATTTCTCCTTGGGGCGAATAGAGAAATTGCGAGATTGCCAGGGGTGTCACATCGATAGGAGTCACCAAAATTTGCCGCAGTTGCTCAAGCTGTTTCTCGTCTAGATAGCCAGCATAAACGGCTAATTCCTGATCAATTTTGCCTTCTTTGGCATAAAGTTCCAGAGATGCGATCGGCAAAGAAAATTCTACAGGTCCATAAGGAATATAAATCCGCTCCGCTCCTTGAGCTGGACGGGACATCATCACTGGGGTAATTAACAATCCCAGGTTCAGAAGGGCAATTCCTAGGCCTGCCGGTAGCTTCCCAAGTCTGAAGTCTAAAATCCGAGGGGTCAGGTCTGAGGTGCCAAGTCCGAGTTGAGAGGGAGTAGGGAATGGGGACCGGAGCGAAGCTGAGGAGGGAGTAGAGAACTCCCTATACCTATAGCGGTTCTCGGTTGAATGCGGTACAGACTTTCCAGAGAGC
>CBDTXL010001226.1:0-1899 GCA_965364435.1 uncultured bacterium | reverse complement strand
ACAAGACCGATCGCTGTTCCGCCCGCAACTCCAGCCGCAAAACCACCCCCCGGACTCAGATGCCCCCGAATCGCCAGTTCGATACCCACCATCGCGGCGATAGTTGCTCCTAGACGCGCCATCACAATCGAGGGTTGATCGGTGAACTGATTGATCGCGCAGAACGGCTTTTCATCCGCCAGTAGAAACTTTGCACCCATGACTGCGATCGTAAATACCACCACTTCAAAGATCGTGTCATACAACCGATTCCTGAGAATGACAGCCGTAACGGCATTAGGGACTCCACTTTCTTGTACAAGCGTTTGGACGATCGAGAACGATAACTCCGGTGTCGGATTGGACACAAGCAGGAATTTGACGAACAGCGCTATCCCCGCTGCAATATAGACCCATTTCATTTCTTTTCCTCCCCTGAGTCTGATGCATTTACAAAGGTTAGGCTTGTCGCTGGTGACGAAAGTTCGGCCTGCATGATCTCATAGAGGCGTCGAACCCTAGTTGTGGTGTGATAGGGTTGCTGTTCGTCCTCTGTCGCTACGAAGTCTCGATTATCGTACTCTCGTCTGGCACAGGCTGCATGGACTTCTTTGTCCATCAGTGCTCGGTGCAAAGCCTGCCTATTCGTATACGGCACTACCTCAACACGCATATAGTGTTTGTGAAAAATTGTTCGTAATTCATCCATCAGTTGCTTAAAATGGTCACACTTCTGCGGAGTCGCTAAGCTAACGGCTTTGCCGTCTGGTAGAGACTCGTTATCTGCCTCGCTTGCCTTTGGCACTGCGCTTTGCGCAATCGCCCCGTCTTCGAGTACACCAAGACGCATTACCAGCGATGAACGCACCGCGATCGCATAAAGCGTAATCGCCAGCAGAGTACCCATCAAGGCTTGCGTCAAAGCCACATCCGCCGCTCCCAAAACCGCAAATACCAACGCCGCCACCGCTCCCAGTATTCCCTGCACTACCAGAGCATGGTAGGGATTGGTCTGAAGTACCAGCATCAACGCGGACAACGGTAGCAGGGCGGTTATGACATAGATATAGCTATCACTCATCGTTCCCTCCCGTGCTGGAAGAGTATGCCAATACATATCCCAGCACTGTATTCCAGATTGCTAAGGTGATGATGCCCAGGACAAGCAGCGGCCATTCGCTGGGTATTTTCAGGAGCAGTCCGACGATGATGAGCATACTCCCAAGCGTATCTGCAACCGAAAGAGTATGCAGCTTGAATAATACTGATCGGTGACCGACTAGGGGAAAGGTTCCCCAAAACCAGAAGAAAATTCCTATACCTATGAAGGTATAACTAAGCGCGTTGATCATAGTTGATTCATTCGTTTAAGGACTTGTGCCAACAACATTAATCCGGCATTACCCACACTCAGGATGATCACCCCTACAACTCCGAGCATCCAATCATCCCGTAAGACGGATACAACCAGGATCATGATTGATGTCTTGGTGGCAATACTTGAAAATGCCAACATTTTCTGCCAGATATTCTCATCCTGCCAAGCCTCGTACATGGGTATGAGCAGAGCCAGAATCATTGCAATTAGTGCCCAGTTCAGTGCCAAGTTCATGCTTTTTTCCTCCGTCGTACCCAGTGGACTTCGTACCAGCCCTCTTCGTGGTACTTCAAGACAATCGTCTTGGGCGTAAAGGTGATCAGAAATATATCCAGGAAGATCAGTCCGGGTGTCCGTCCGGCTTTGACTCGTTCCATCGTCACATCCTCGTGATTATGGGGACGGAAGATGATTTCAAATGCCTCCATATACGCTTGGGGAATTGCCACTATGACCTCACCCAGCACACGCAGCCAATCCTTTAATGCTTCCGGGGTTTTGGGGCGTCCCGGTAATAGGAGTGCGATGCTGACGCCGATGAT
>CBDTXL010001225.1:0-1901 GCA_965364435.1 uncultured bacterium | reverse complement strand
ACTTCCTGGTACTTTGGCAAAGTCGCGATCGCATCTTCTGTGTTATAATACCGGCTGATGATTAAATTCGGCTGCGTAGTTTGCTCTTTAGAACTGACAAGCCTCACTCCGAATCTAGTTCTCTACACCCTCTGATTCGGGAAACATTTTATGTCAATTTATGTCGGCAATCTCTCGTATGAGGTCACTCAAGACGATCTTAGCCAGGTCTTTGCAGAATATGGAACCGTTAGTCGGGTTCAATTGCCTGCGGACAGAGAGACAGGTCGTCTGCGAGGCTTCGCATTTGTAGAAATGGGAACAGAGGCAGAAGAATCCGCGGCGATTGAAGCTCTTGATGGTGCTGAGTGGATGGGTCGAGCCCTGAAGGTTAACAAAGCTAAGCCTCGTGAAGAAAGGAGACCCTCTGGGGGTGGTGGTGGTAGCTGGGGCAAAAATAATAGATCTTCAAGAGGCAACTAAGCTTCCAGACTAAAGATTCAACTCTAAGGTCTAGAGGGCAGACACGGAGTCTGCCCTTTTTTTCCGCTTCGGCTAACTGGATGGTCCATCCCGACGGGGCAAGTAATTAAGTTAATAAGAGGATGAAATAAAATGACCCAAGTGATTAAGGGTAAAGATGAAGGGATTGAATCAGCCCTACGTCGATTTAAGCGAGAAGTTTCCAAAGCGGGAATTTTTCCTGACATGAGAAAGCATCGTCACTTTGAGACGCCCCTTCAAAAACGCAAGCGCAAAGCCGTTGCCAAGCACAAGGAGCTTAAGAGGCTTTCCCGCTATAGAAGACAAATGTCTTAAAGAAAATCATGCCGATTAAAGTGACATCATTTTTGTGACACATAGCAATTTTGATAGTGTTTAGCTTTCACGGAGAAACATAAAAGTGCTGAAGGATAACAAACAAAAAGCAATGAATATCAAAGAACTTTTAAGCCGATATGCAGTAGGGCAAAGGGACTTTAGGGACGTGAACCTGATTGCTGCCAAGCTTAAAAATGTAAATCTGAGTTATGCATCCCTATGTGGGGCAGACTTCCGGAGCGCGAATCTTGAGAACGTAAACCTCACAAATGCAAACCTGACGGGAGCGAATCTTAGTGAGGCAAACCTGACTGGGGCAAATTTAACTGAAGCTAACTTGACTAAGGTAAACCTAACGAAGGCAAACCTCAGTGATGTAAACCTAAGTCATGCATACCTAAGTGGAGCAATAATGCCTGATGGAACGATCCACAGCTAGGTAATCGATAATAGAGATGAAAAGATATTAATATCAAGTTCATTAGAAGTTGTCAAGAGAGCCACTTAGCATAGGTTTTCCCAAGAAATTTCCTGAGCTACGCGCACAAACGTTGAATGAAAATCTATTTTCAAGTGAGGTTGAGTAACTATGACTCCTGAAGCAATACGTACTGTTTCTCAACTAAGGAGTGAGTTCTACTCTCTTTTTGCTATGGCGATGAAAGCGCCAGTGAGCATTACTAACGGGAATCCATCTATGGGTAACCCCCCTATGGCGTCTTGGATAGATGAGAACCAACGACTGAATTATGTGCGTATCTATGTTTACACCGCACCTGATGAATTAATTCCTGAACGTCCATTTATTCTTCGAGTGTCTGTTAACAAAGGTGGTGGTATGGTTACAGCCGCTAAGTGGAGAAAAGACTGTAAAGGACTTAATCAGGGTTGGCATTTCGAGTTAACTCTACTACCAGAGGAAATTTTGGACTTTTTACCCTGGATAGTCAGCTTGGTTAAGTCCCATGAGCAAGGTTCTGCCTCATTTGCACAGGACCCCCCCCATCCCTTCGATTTTAAAATGTCCAATAATCTGTTGTTAAATGATGCCTGGACTCAGAAAGCTCGGCAGTTTGCAGGCTCTTTAATGTCCTAGCGCA
>CBDTXL010001224.1:0-1902 GCA_965364435.1 uncultured bacterium | reverse complement strand
CAAGGGAAAGAGGGGAAAGAAGGCAATAGAATGTGTTTTTCCATCATTTGCATAGTCGTAGCCTAAGGTGGCAATCTTCCGGTACCAGGCACCATCCCAATGTGAAAAGAGTTCCCAGCCAATTTTGGGAACAAAGTTGGGGATAAAACCGGGCTGCCCGACGGCGTAGTCCGGAGGTGATGAGTTAAGTAAAGGAGCAATAAGCTGCATCGCCACAACAATTACAACTCGGCTCAAAAGCCACATGGCAATTACAAAAATCAACCCATTTGCCCATGGGAGCGAGATTATCTTTTTCATAATTAAGAACTAGTTTGACAATTTAACCAATGAGGTGCATAATTGAAAATGGCTAAAAAATTGGGACTGTAGTTCAATTGGTTAGAGCACCGCCCTGTCACGGCGGAAGTTGCGGGTTCGAGCCCCGTCAGTCCCGTTAAGTTCAGCTTTCAGCTACTGGAGCAGCCAGCTAGCTCAACCAAGTGATAGCTTAAAATATCTATAAAAATAATACCTGAGAGATTCTTCTGTGACCGTTAGAGTCCGTATTGCTCCCAGCCCAACTGGAAATTTACACATCGGTACGGCAAGAACAGCCGTATTTAACTGGCTGTTTGCCCGTCACCACGGCGGGCAGTTTATTCTGCGAATCGAAGACACAGACCAAACGCGATCGCGCCCCGAATACACCCAAAACATCCTTGAGGGTCTCACCTGGCTGGGATTGAACTGGGATGAGGGTCCGACGTTCCAATCAAAACGTCTTGAACTCTACCGGCAAGCCACTCAAACACTTTTGGATAAAGGATTAGCTTATCGCAGCTACGACACAGAAGCTGAACTGGAGCAAATGCGGGCAGCCCAGAAAGCCAGAAAAGAGGCACCCCGCTATGACAATCGGCATCGTAACCTTACACCAGAACAACGAGCAGCATTTGAAGCAGAAGGGCGGCAAGCGGTGATTCGCTTCATCATTGACGATAACCGCGAGATTGTCTGGAACGACTTGGTGCGCTCAAAAGTATCCTGGAAAGCTAGTGACCTTGGCGGTGATATGGTGATCGCGAGGGCATCGGAGGGAGATGCGATCGGTCAGCCGCTCTACAATCTAGCGGTAGTGGTAGATGACATTGATATGCAGATTACCCATGTCATCCGAGGCGAAGACCATATTGCGAATACCGCTAAGCAAATTTTGCTCTACGAAGCGATGGGGACAGCAGTACCAGAGTTTGCCCACACGCCCTTAATCCTGAATGAGAAGGGACAGAAGCTCTCGAAGCGCGATGGCGTTACTTCGATTTCTGAGTTCAAGCAAATGGGCTTCACGGCGGAAGCATTAGTGAATTACATGACATTGCTAGGTTGGTCGCCACCCGATTCGACTCAGGAAATCTTTACCCTGGAAGAAGCGGCAAAACAGTTCAGTTTTGAGCGCGTTAATAAGGCAGGGGCAAAGTTTGACTGGGCAAAGCTGGATTGGTTGAACGGTCAATATCTCCACAATATGCCAGCACCTAAGCTCGTGGAATTGCTAGTTCCCTATTGGGAAGCGGCTGGGTTTAAAGTTGACCCAGTAGGCGATCGCTCTTGGCTAGAACAGTTAGCGGCTGTGATTGGACCGAGTCTATCTCGCTTGCCCGAAGCGGTAGAGATGACGAGGATGTTCTTTACTGAGTCGGTCGAATTCAGTCCAGAAGCAGCTGATCAGATGAAAAAAGAGGGTGCTAGTGAAGTTGTGCAAGCCGTCCTTGACGCCCTTGGTAACTACCCTAAGTTGACCTCAGATGATGCTCAGGAGATTATCAAAACGGTAACCAAAGAGAAGAATGTGAAGAAAGGGTTGGTGATGCGATCGCTCCGTGCTGCCCTCACTGGCGATGTCCACGGCCCTGACCTCAT
>CBDTXL010001223.1:0-1903 GCA_965364435.1 uncultured bacterium | reverse complement strand
TGCGTACTTGTTTATCAATCAACACTTCGCCAGAAGTGGGAGTGTAGAAACCCATGATGCACTTAACCAGGGTACTTTTGCCTGCTCCGTTCTCCCCCAGAAGAGCATGGAAGGTTCCTGGCTTCAACGTCATTGAAACATTATCTAGGGCGGTGAACGTGCCAAATCGCTTGGTCATGTTCACCACCTTTAGTTCTGGTGGCTGAATTAAGTGCTGAGTCCTCAGTGCTGAGTGCTGAGTTGAAGAGTCTATAACTTCTGTCATTTTGTCTGCTTCCTGGGTAGAGTTCTAAGTTAAGAGTTTTGAGTTCTTAGTTTTGAGTTGTAAGTTACCGAAACGTTCTCAATTCTTACTTTTGACAGATGTAGGGGCTTTCGCATTAGGGCGACAAAGCTGGCATCAAAACCAACGTTTCCACATCCGAATGCTTCGTCCTTCCCCAACCCAGCCAGGGCGAAGCATTCGGAAATAGATATTTAGGATTACCCGATAGATATAGCGGTTCTTGCTTGGATGCAATACAGCCTGACCTCTCCCCCAACCCCTCTCCTAGAAGGAGAGGGGAGTTAGACTCCCCCTTCCAACTAACAAATTTCTTCCTTTTCCCCCTCCTCGTAGGGCAGGGGGAGCTGGGAAGCCGGAGCGAAGGTGAGGAGCTGGGGGGTTAGGTTTCACTGCTGTACTTCACGCAACTGAGAGCCGCTATATTCTTTAATTGCCTCGATAAATGCCTGTGAATCTGCAACTGCTCCAAACACGCCCCCCTGCATCTTGATCATCTTTAGGGCTGCTAAGTAGTTGCCGTAGTCGGTTGCGCCTGTGCAGTCGGATAGAAGCAAACATTCATAACCGCGATCGTTGGCATCCCGCATCGTAGTATGAACGCAGACATCGGTGGTAATCCCCGCTAATATAATGTTCTGGATGCCCTTACGTTTGAGCAGCAAGTCTAAATCCGTGGCATAGAATGACCCTTTCCCTGGCTTGTCAATGACAGTTTCTTCGGGAAGGGGTGCGAGTTCGGGGATAATTTCCCACCCTGGCTCACCTCGTACCAGAATCCTGCCACAGGGACCAGGGTCACCAATACCAGCTCCAATCTGACGCGATCGCCATTGTTTATTCTCCGGTAAGTCAGACAAGTCGGGGCGGTGTCCCTCACGGGTATGCATCACATGGTATCCCTTTGCCCGTGCCACTTCTAGCACTCGTTTAATCGGCTCAATCGGTGCGCGAGTCAATGATAGGTCATAACCCATCTTGTCAACATACCCACCGATACCGCAAAAGTCGGTCTGCATGTCAATAATCAGCAGCACCGTATTTTCTGGACGCAAATCCCCGTTATAGGGATAAGGATAGGGGTCAGATTCAACAAAACGTCCCATAATCGATTTTGGATTTTAGATTTTTGATTGATAATTGCTTCACTCAGAGCGCTTCAATGTATGCACGCCAACCGCCCCATTGAGTAATTTCGTGCCTGTTTTCACACAAGATAGGTTCTCCTAAAACTCCTAAAACTACTTCTCCATCAGAAAGCTGGACTTTCCCAATGCACAATCCTGGAGGTTCTTGCAACAGAATAGTGGCAAGACCTGCTACGGGTACACTCCAGACTTCAACAGCGATCGCACTTCCTCGTTCTCGAACTCGCAGCATTGCCGGATAGCGGTCATCAATTGACCAGAGTCGATAGGTTGGTTCTGTTGTGGCTTCTCGTACAAAAGTAGCTCCAACTGCGAGGAGATTTTTGTTCAGTTCCAAGCCCAGCATCAACGTTCCATTCACGGCAAGATTTACAGTTTCTGACATTGAAGGCTTGAACCTATCGGAGAAGTTTATTTGAGAAAAGAAACCACAGATGCACACAGATGCACACAGATGAATAGAGATGTTTGG
>CBDTXL010001222.1:0-1904 GCA_965364435.1 uncultured bacterium | reverse complement strand
ATTGCCATGACTGTAACCTCCTTCAAGCGCCCAGCAGCTTGGTTGGGTAACCGAAGCTGGAAGATTTTGCACAGGACTGGAATGCACTTTTTCTGGCTGGGTTTCCTGTTTGAATACACCTCCCATCTTCCCAAATCAATGCTTATCTATTCCCCCTTTGTCCTATTGTTAGTCTTAGCGATGATGCTTCGCTTAGTGGCATCGAGAAAGCAGAAGGAGTTAGTGACTTAAAATCTCTTTGAGGGGTTTGAGGAGTTTCTTTGGGTGGAGCGCTACATCTAGCTTGTGTATAGACTGATCCAAGGGGCATATAAGCTCATACTTTTACTGCTTTCAGCGTTGGGACTTTTTTTAAGTGCCTGGATTGTTATTCCGGCTCCAACCTTTTTTCTGCTACCGTTGAGCGTGGGCGCACCAGAAGTGAGCCCGTGGTTAGTGGGATTAAATGCGATCGCTACTCTGTTAGCCTTCAGAAGTAGAACAAGTTGGATACGCCGCATTGCATTAGGCTTTGGCGTTATAGGACTGATAATTAGCATCCTACCTCTGAGTCAACTTCCCGCGACTAATCGACAGGCAGCCACCGCAATGGTTCAAGTGTTGGGTGCAGATTACTTGGCAAAGATTCCCCAGGCAGTGCAGGCACAGATGCGTCCCCAACCGTTTGTCTTGGCTGATGTGTTTCGAGGGATTCCTACTAGTCAAGTCCGCTATACTTCGGGAATCCCGTTTGCTGCTCCGGACGGGGTACCTCTCAATCTCAATGTCTATCGACCACCTCAAGTCGGGAAGTATCCAGCGATTATCGCCATTTACGGTGGCGCATGGCAACGTGGCAGTCCGACTCAGAATGCCGACTTCAATCGCTACATGGCATCTCATGGATATGTGGTTTGGGCGATCGCTTATCGCCATGCTCCCCGTTACCGCTTTCCTGCTCAAATCGAAGACGTGCAAGCGGCACTGGCTTTTATTAAGCAGCACGCGACTGAGTACGAAACCGACTTAGAGCGCATCGCATTACTGGGACGCTCAGCGGGTGCCCATCTAGCAATGTTAGCCGCTTACCGTCCCGATGCTCCACGAATTCGGGCTGTGGTTAACTATTACGGGCCAGTTAATCTGACCAAAGGTTATTACGATTTACCGCATCCAGATCCTATCAATGTTCGCGCCGTTCTCCAGGCGTTTTTGGGCGGTTCACCCGATGAACTCCCTGAACTCTATCAGCAAGCTTCCCCCATTAGCTACGTGACACAACCTCAACCCCCATCTTTGCTGGTGTACGGAGGTCGAGACCATATCGTGCAAGCCAAGTTTGGGCGAGCTCTAGGCGATCGCTTGCGTAGTGTGGGCAGTCGGGCGATCTTTTTGGAGATTCCCTGGGCTGAACATGCTTTTGATGCCGTATTCAACGGGGTTAGCAATCAGTTGGCACTCTACTACACAGAACGCTTTCTAGCCTGGGCACTGCAACCGTAGGGGCAAGGGGTTCGGGGCTTTTACCGGGGGCAGTGCCCCTACGGAAAATTAATAAACCTCTTGCACGCAGTGCTGATGCAAGGATTTTTAACCACAGATGGACACAGATAAACACAGATGGATTTGATAGTCTTGCTCAAATGCGTGCAAGAGGTCTAACCCAGATTCCGCACCATCGACTGGCACAATCGGTTTTTACGGAATTGGAAATTGAAAATTAGTAACCTATACTACATACACTACGTAAAAAACTCTTTCCATTACCCATTACCCATTACCCATTACCATTCATTACGTAGTGTGACACTTCAAGGAAAGAATGTGGGGTCTAATGTTTCTGGGATTACTGAACCGGCGCTTTAGGGGCTGTCTTCAGCATTTGTGTCCTGCCTACGTCGTTTTCCCGGAATTCCCTTACGCAG
>CBDTXL010001221.1:0-1905 GCA_965364435.1 uncultured bacterium | reverse complement strand
GCTCCCCCCCTTACCAAGGGGGAGTTGAGATTGGCTCCCCCCCTTACCAAGGGGGGGATGGGGGGGGTCAACTCGTTCTCGTCGATTTCAGTGCAGCGAAATTCACCTCAAAAACAGCACTGGCAAGAACTGGAACAGTCATTGGTTCTGCTGCCTACACAGCTCAAGAGCAACTGAGGGGCAAAGCGGTCATCAGCAGCGATTTGTACAGTTTAGGCGTTACCTGCATTCATTTACTCACTGGCATTCACCCCTTTGACTTATTTAATAGCCTCGAAGGTATTTGGGTTTGGCAAGATTATCTGACTAACCCAGTGAGTAATGAGCTAAGGCAAATCTTGAACAAAATGCTGGAAGGTACGGTTAAGTATCGCTACCAATCAGCGGAGGAAATCCTTAAAGATCTCAATCCTCACTCGCCTCCAGCAACAACAGCAGTGCAGTCAAAAAAGTCCACTACCTATTCATCACCAACTGCGCCAAAGTCTATTATTCCAACTTGGAACTGTGTACGCACTCTCACCGGGCATCTCAGTTCGATTCATTCAATAGGTTTTAGCCCTGATGGACAGACTCTTGCCAGTGGTAGTGCCGACAGAACGGTCAAACTCTGGAAGTTAGACAGCACAGTAGCGCGTTGTAGCCTTTCGGGTCATTCCAGCTTAATTAATGCCGTTGCCTTTAGCCCCGATGGACGAACCCTTGCTAGTGGCAGTTGGGACCACACCATTAAAATCTGGAATTTAGAGACAAAAGAATTGATTCACACCCTCTGTGAACATTCCGGTTGGATTAAGTCTGTTGCGATTAGTCCAGATGGACAAAGTCTTGCCAGTAGTAGTGCTGACAAAAGTATCAAGATTTGGGATTTGGGCGGCGGCAAAGTACGGGCAACCTTCTGCGGACATTCTGGTGCTGTTGAGGCACTTGCTATTAGCCCAGATGGACAGATTCTCGCAAGTGGCAGTGCTGATAAAACGATTAAAATCTGGAATTTGGGCAGTGGCGATGTACAGCTAAGTCTCGATGGACATTCAGACACAGTTCATTCACTCACCTTTAGCCCTAGCGGTCAAATCCTGATTAGTGCCAGTGCCGATAAGACGATTAAAATTTGGGATTTGGGCAGTGGCAGGTTGCTACATACGCTCATTGGGCATTCCGAGGCGGTTAATTCCGTTGCCATCAATGTTCACGGTAATACTCTCATCAGTGGTAGTGCCGACAAGACAGTTAAAATCTGGCATCCCGGCAGTGGTGAACTTTTGCACACCCTCTCTGGGCATTCGGCAGGTGTGACTTGTGTGGCTATCACACTTGATAGTCGCGTCATCGCCAGTAGTTCTCAGGACAAAACTATCAAGATTTGGCAGTTTGAGTGACTAGACTTCTTGCATAAAAAGCAAAGAAAAGGGCGATAAGTAAAAAAGCTACTTAAACAGACAAAGCAATTTAACGCAGCGGACATGAACCTAAGCAAGATTACTGCCAGCCTGCTGACCCTAACCACTGTAGCGGCATTACCCGTCGCTGCATTGGCTCAATCCGGTAATCAGACAAGAGTTTCTCAATGCAACCAAATCATTGCGATCGCTAACGCAGCGGTAAGGGATGCAAAAGCGCTTACCAACAGTACAGAGGCATCCTCTTCAGAGACGATGCTTAGAGCAGCTAATGTCATGGAATCTGCTGCTGTAAAACTTGAAAATCTTTCAGTTACAGACCAGAGGCTACAAAACTATCAATCGCGTTTTGTAAGAATGTATAGACAAACTAGCAGAGCCACTCGTAATTTTGTTACTGCTTATAATCAGCAAAATCGATCTGAAGCTGAGTCAGCCCTTCAAGCATTGCAAGCCGCTACTAGTCCAGAAAAACAGCTGGTAGCGGACATAAACAACTACT
>CBDTXL010001220.1:0-1905 GCA_965364435.1 uncultured bacterium | reverse complement strand
TTTTAATAGATAAACCCTGTCATTCCATAATTAACTTGCTAGAACAGAAGAGGAACCCCTTCAAGAGCAACTCAACATCTCATCCTAAGTAAGCGATTATGACTTTAGAGCCTCAAGCTTTTATGAGCAAAATTTGCCAGCGAGTTGGTTTTACAAATGAAGACAAAGCTCTTCTAAAATCGCAGGCAGATTGGGGTAAAAAAATTGCTTCAGAAATGGCAGATTATTTCTATGGCTACTTGGGTCGTGATCCAGAAATGAATGCCCTGTTAAACGGTTCAGAGGAGCGCATCCATCGCCTACATCAAACCTTTATCCAGTGGTTTCAAGAAATGTTTACTGGTATGGATGATTGGGGAAAAGCTTATGCTGACCGTCGTTGGCGGATTGGTATTGTGCATGTACAGGTGGGAATCGGTCCTCAACACGTTGTCCCAGCGATGGCAACTGTAGTTAATGAAGTTGGGAAACGACTAAAAACGGATGGTAAAGATGAAACCCTCCGGGATGCCCTCAGTAAGATATGCATGATTGATTTAGCGTTCATTGAGCAAGCCTACGTCGAAGTAAGTTCAGCTGCTGTTCTCAAAGAAACGGGTTGGACAGAGGGTTTATTCAATCGTCTGATCACAAGTGGTGCAGATTCTATCTAAATCTCATCCTGCCAATGAGAAGAAACACGAGTTTTTAGACTCTTGAGAGTTTAGCAGTTCACTAAGAACGTGTACACAAATAAAAGGAAGTCAATATTATGCCAGTTGCACAGAATGCAGAGCGTACAGAACTCGGAGATTTCAGTAGCGTTGTCTGTCTTAAAGCGATCGTTGTGGGTGTTGAAGAGGCCCTCGGTGAAAAAGCCGCAGCGATTGCCCTGATTAGTGCCGGTCGCCAACGGGGCAAAAAGTTAGCTGAAGAGCTTGGTTTAGCTAACAAGGGGGCAGAGCTGTCTCTCGAAGACGTTCAACAGAAGGCGAATTATGCCTTAGGAAAAGATGGCACTCGCTTATGTATTGTCGAGAAGGTCGTGCAAGAAGGGGATGTGTACAAAGTCTATACCCGCGAAACCATTTGCTCGGCGAGAGAAGACGAGGGTTCACCACGACAATGTACCTTTACTCTCGGCGCAATTCAGGGCTTTTTAGAAGCATTTTTAGGTAAGCGCTTACGGGGACAACACACTCAGTCTGTCTTGCGTGGTGATACTCATGATGTCCTAGAGTACGCCGTCCTAGGCTGAAGCAACTCTAGAGAATTGCCTCCCTTGAGGCGATTCTCAACTGGCACGATTCTAAATCAATCGAATGTTGCCAGTTTCAAAGCATCGAAATTGACACAATCGTACTCTCTGAAATTAGAGCAGGAATACAACAATGGCTATCAATTCTCAAAAACTGGGGCATATTCTCCAAAATTTCGTCTCAACCACCTCTGATGTTCAGGGTGCAGCGATGGTCACCCCTGACGGTTTACCCCTGGCATCGAGTTTACCCGGTGGCATGGACGACGAACGGGTATCAGCTATGTCGGCAGCAATGCTGTCCTTGGGTGAGCGCATCGGCAAAGAACTGGTGCGAGGTGAAATCGATCGCATCTATGTGGAGGGCGATGAAGGGTTTAGCATTTTGACTAGTTGTGGTCAGGATGCGGTGTTTCTTGTCCTTGCAGGCAAAGAGGCAAAGCAAGGGGTCTTGATGTTAGAAATCAAGCGTGCGCTCGCCCAGCTCAAGCCTGCTTTGTTTTAGTGCATCACGGTCCAAATAACTAACCAGTTGTACCTTCGTTCCCAGGCTCAGTCTGGGAACGAATAGAAATAATTGTTGCGGAGCAAAATCCAATGAAAATCATGCGTATAGTCGTAGCAGGGACTCCAGGGGCTGGCAAATCTACTTTTGTTCGGACAATCAG
>CBDTXL010001219.1:0-1907 GCA_965364435.1 uncultured bacterium | reverse complement strand
GCATAATAAAAGTTCCCCAGTTTTGATGCACCCACCAAACGACATATTTGGTCACCGAAATTAATGGTCTGAAGCCCCGTTCTTCTAGGACGGCTTTTTATTGGCTTCTTCTTGTATCAGCATATCTATATATTCTCTAATGCGCTCCTGCCAACGAGGAACGGTTTTAAGAGCTTCTTTTTGTCCTTTATAGCCTCTAAGACATATAGGTTGAGCATCAAGAGGCTTTTCAATAATTTTCTTTGCACCGAGTTTGTGGTTTTTCTCAAAGGTCATTGTAAGCAAGCGTAAGTATCTGTATACTCATATTAACAGGTCATTAGGAGGTCGGACTAATGCTCGTCAGATGGAATTTCAAGTTGATACCCAACCAAGAGCAGACCGCAAAGATAGATAGGTGGCTGGTTACTCTTCGGAAACATCGCAACTATGCGCTCAGAGAGAGGAAGCAAGGATGGGACAACAATAACAAAGGCGTAGCTGTAGAGATAGGAATCGGTTCAGTCTATGCTTGGGGGAGTTATTGTGACTTAGAGACTCAAGTTGAGTTTGGGGCCTGTTATCCCCTGACTTGTCCAGTTCAACGGCACGGCGTCATTCCTTCAGAATTGGGGATGATGGTAAAAAACTCAAAGGGAGAGACGGTGTGGGATAGCGCTGGAGGGATACAATCGAAAGTAACAACTCTGTTGCGATCATACCGAGAAGACTTCAAACAAATCGATTCTGATGTTTTACAGAGAAACCTGGCAAACATTGATACAGCTTACTCTAACTACTGGAAGCATCGGAGAGGTTTTCCTCGGTTCTTAAAAGTATTGAACTCCTTTGAGTACAAGCCAAAGCGTGTGAAGTTGGTATCTTTCACGGGTAATTATGGAGTTGCTTACTTACCAGGAATAGGTAAGGTCAAATTCCACAACAGTAGAGACTTGAGCCTCGTTGCAGAGACTAGGACTTGCACTATTAAGCGACGGGGAAAGTTCTACTACATCTCCATATTGGTCGATATTTCGGAGTCCCTGCCAGAGGAAAAAATACCATCATCCGTTATGGGAATTGATGTAGGAATCAATAGGCTGGTAGCGCTCTCAGACGGCAGTTTCATTGAGAATAAAGAGATAACGACCAATCTATCGACTGCCCGTAGATTAGCTATGAGGCAACGTGCCGCGACGCGGAAAAAGAAAGACTCCAAGAATAAATCCAAAGCATACAGCCGACTTGCGAATCAACAGCACAAGCTGTCGTTAAAACGAGACGGTTACAACTGGCAAGCGGCAACCAAGATAGTTAAAACAGCTGATTCAGTTGCTCGTGAAGGCTTGAACATCCCCAACATGGTCAAGCGTGCCAAACCCAAGCACGATGGCTTGGGTGGCTACAAGAGGAATGGTGTAGCCGCCAAGTCGGGATTAAACAAACGAATCTTAGATTGTGGGTGGGGAGACTTATTTCAAAAAATAGCTTGGTTGGCTGCCAAGGCCGGTAAACCTGTATTTGCGGTCAATCCTAGGCACACATCGCAGGAGTGTCCCAAGTGCAACCATACCGAAAAGGGCAACCGAGACGGAGAGAAGTTCGTGTGCCGTGCTTGTGGTTACGCGGAACACGCGGATACGGGTGCATCTCGGAAGATAACCAAGCGTGGGGGTCTATCATTCCCCCCTAATCAAAGAAGACTACCTGCGGACTGCGGGAAAGTAACGCCTCGGAAAATATCAACACCTCTATGGGTTGAGTCCAGGAACCTTAATTTATCGGAACGCGAGTTCTGAGAAAAAAGGATACCGGAGGGATATCAAGAAAACTTCCGGAGAATCCCCTCGCCTTTAGGCAGGGGAGTCGTCAAATACAAGAACCGAGTATTCTAGAGTCGAACTACAGGAGCGCTTTTGAGGTACAGA
>CBDTXL010001218.1:0-1907 GCA_965364435.1 uncultured bacterium | reverse complement strand
GGGTTTGGGGCAGGCACTCCTGTCACTGCCCCTACGGAAAATCAATGTTTATGGGATTACTTAATGGGTACTCTAGTGACCAATCAAACCGCCACCTGCTCTCCAATACGGTGTGCCTTGATCAAATTGGTGACTCCAGTGATCGGCAGGGGTAAACCTGCAATCATCACTACAATATCTCCCCTGGCAACAAACCCATGCTCGACCGCAGCTCGCTCCGCCAAAATAATCATTGCGTCGGTATTATAGACTTCCTGAAGTTGTAATGACCGAACGCCCCAATACAGCACTAGCCGACGCTGAATAGCCTCTGTCGGTGTTACGGCAATCACCGGAATTGGCTGGCGATACTTAGAGAGAATCCGTGCAGTAAACCCATGTTCGGTGAAGCAGATAATCGCCTTTGCCTGAAGGTTCTGCGCCAGTTGGCAAGCTGCATGATTGACAGAATTTGAGATTGTGTGATCCTTCAACCCATCAATGTAATAGGAGGAGGAAGTCAAACGCGCCTCCGTTGCTTCGGCGATGCGGGCCATCGTTCTCACTGCCTCCACTGGGTAACGACCTACTGCTGTCTCCCCCGAAAGCATTAGGGCATCTGTACCCTCCAGGATGGCATTGGCCACGTCGGAAACCTCAGCCCTGGTTGGGCGTGGGTTGTGGATCATCGACTCCAGCATCTGAGTAGCGGTGATCACAGGCTTCTGATGGTTGCGGCAGGTCTCAATGAGGGACTTCTGGATCATCGGCACTTGTTCCAAGAGCATCTCAACACCCAGGTCACCACGAGCAACCATAATCGCGTCAGCGGACCCAACAATTGCCTCCATTTCCTCTACCGCTTCGTGACGCTCTACTTTGGCGATGACGTGAGTCAGCTTACCAGAGCGTTTCACCAAATCTTTGATTTTCTGAAGATCGGCAGCTTCCCGGACAAAGGATAAGGCGATATAATCTACGTCTTGGCTTAAGCCAAACTCCAAGTCTTCTTTATCTTTATCTGTGAGAGCGGGAGCGGAGATGGAGGAGAGGCTAAGGTTAATTCCCTTATGACTTTTCAACGGACCTCCGTAGATTACGGTGCAGTGGATGTCAGAACCACTCACTTCCTCTACTCGAATTTTGAGTAAGCCATCGTCGATGAGGATGGGGTCACCGACTTTCACATCCCCTGCTAGAGTTTTGTAGGTGGAACTAAATCGTGCCGCTGTGCCGATTACATCATCCATAGTGATCACAGTATGCTCACCTGGAGTCAGGACGACACCGTCTTCCATCTCCCCAACTCGAATCTTGGGCCCTTGTAAATCTTGAAGGATGGCAATGGGGCGGTTCAGTGCTTTAGAAACCTCACGAATCGTGCGAATGTAGTTTAAGTGGGTAGAGAGATCGCCATGAGAGAAATTCAGGCGAACTATGTCCATGCCTGCCTCTACCATCGCTTTAAGTGTCTCGTAGTCGGAACTTGCGGGACCTAGAGTGCAGACGATTTTTGTTTTACGCATGAGAGCAGAACTTAATCGAGAGTTGTTTTACTGATGACTTTGCCTTGCTCGTTAATGTCGTAGAGGATGGGGATGCCAGTTGCGGGTTCAAGGTTAAGAACCTCCTCCTAGCTGAGATTATCGACAGCCATAATGATTGACCGCAGGGAATTGCGGTGGCTGAGGCTAAGACATTATCGCTATGTTTCAAGTGAGTCAAAATCCGGTTCCGGAAGTACGGAAGTGCCCTATTAGCCGTGTCTTCCAGACTCTCTCCCCCTGGGTGCGAACATCAAACGAGCGCAGCTACAGATGCACCCTCTCCTTACCCACCTTCTGAGCCAATTGGGCTTTGTTGTACCCTTGTAAGTCTCGCTAGTCGTCTTTATCCAGATACTGACTCAGGAAGAGCGGGATTTCCAG
>CBDTXL010001217.1:0-1907 GCA_965364435.1 uncultured bacterium | reverse complement strand
CCTGGTGTCTATCATTATTTGCACAGCTGATCGCTATGCTTCCTTAAATAAAACTCTTCAGGCATTAAAAAATATTACCTATCCCAGCACGGAGATTATTATCATTGATGCATCTTCAGAACTCAATGAGCTTGAAAAATGTGCTGTGATGTCCAATATAAGGAATTTTTCAATAAAAATCATACCACTGAATCAAAAAAATATAAGCGTTGCTCGAAATCTAGGAATAAGAGCCTCATCAGGAACAATTATCGCTTTTCTAGATGATGATGCTATCCCACCAGCAGGATGGATAGATAAACTCTTACTAACTTACTCTACTAGTGGGGACAAATGTGCAGGAGTTGGCGGCACCGTGCGAGATATGACTAAGCAAGGTCATCCCTTACAATTTAAGCATGGTATCAGCAGTGTTCTCAGTGAAACGGTTCCAATTCGTTCTTCTGAGGCTTCGACTTATAACCGATCCCAGGGTTTTTGGTACAACGGTTTGATGGGGACCAACTCATCCTACAGAAAAGACTTGCTAGAAAAAATTAACGGCTATGATGAATTTTTTGAATACTTTTTAGATGAAACGGATGTCTGCCTACGCCTAATTCAGGCAGGCTATGAAATCCATTACTCAGATGTTGTTGTAGATCACTACCCCCAGCCCAGTCATAACAGGAAAGATCAGAAGCATCTAACCTGCTGGTATTCCCTAGCCAAAAACACAACTTACTTTGCCCTGAAACACGGATTTAAAAGAGTCTCCTTTCCCATCCTTGTCACACGCCTAACTTTACTCCTAATCCGCCGTTGCCTGCTGAGAATCCTCCGCCTCAAATTCACTCATAATCTCTCTAACTCCATTTTATTGAACTACATCAAACAGTCTATCGAGGGTATTCGTATAGGATGGGAAGCTGGGCTTGCTTTGCACAAAGTCGATCGCACTAGAGAGACTTGATAGCGTGTCAGATCGTTTAATCATTAATCTCTCATTCCTCCTCACTCAACCCACAGGAACCACCACCTACACTCTCAACCTTCTGCCTCACCTACACTCATGCAATCCCACACTCCTGGCCTCTAAACCGATTCCCTCATATAACTGCTACCAAGTTCCTGCGAAGCAAACGGCAGAACAAGGATTAAAAGGTCACCTCCGCCGTATCCTGTGGACGCAGTGGCAGTTGCCAAGAATTTATCAACAACTGCGATCGCGTCTCCTCTTTTCCCCCATCCCAGAAGCCCCCCTCTATTCCAACTGCCGCTATGTTGTGATGGTTCACGACCTCATCCCCCTGCGCTTTCCCAAACGCCGATCTCCCCTCACGCCATACTTCCGTTACTACCTCCCCCAAGTCTTAGCGCAAGCCGAACATATCATCTGTAACTCAGCTGCCACTGCCAGAGACCTCACCGATTTCTTCCATATCCCAGAGAAAAAAATTATACCGATTCTCCTTGCCTATGACACAAATCACTTTCGATTTCTTGACTTACCTACGCGCAATTACTTCCTCTACATCGGTCGCCAGGACCCTTACAAAAACCTGCAAAGGCTAATTGACGCCTTCGCGGCTTTACCTAGTTGCCGGGATTATGAACTGTGGCTAGCTGGTTCACCTGACCGCCGCTACACCCCCTCCCTGAAAGCAAAAGTGGAACAGCTGGGTATCAGCAATCAGGTAAAATTTCTAGATTACGTTCCTTACGACCAGCTACCGACAATTATCAACCAAGCGATCGCTCTCGTCTTCCCCAGCCTCTGGGAAGGTTTCGGTCTCCCCGTGCTAGAAGCAATGGCTTGTGGCATCCCCGTGATTACTTCTAACCTCTCCTCGTTACCTGAAGTTGCCGGTGATGCTGCCCTTCTGGTCAATCCTTACAATACTGGCGAAATCACCGAAGCCATGCAA
>CBDTXL010001216.1:0-1909 GCA_965364435.1 uncultured bacterium | reverse complement strand
GAAGGGTCAATCTGCCAGCGCATTCCTAAACCGATGCTGGCGAGGGTATTGGGACTTGGGACTGTACCCTGGTGATTCCAAACGGTGCCGATGTCAAAAAAAGGAGCTATCTGGATTGTCCCAATCCCCTCCGGCTTGCTAATAATCGGAAAGCGCACTTCGACTGACCCCACAACACCATTATCAGCAACTCGTTGATTTTGCCGATAGCCCCGCACGGTATCAATACCACCAATGCTAAATTGTTCTATTGGTAAGAGCGAGTCAGAGGAGAGTTGAGCACCAGTACGGACGATTAAGATGGCATCCCGACCTAATGCCTGAACCCACTGGAACTGTCCCACCCAGCTGGTAAAACGCCCATCGATGCCAGTGTCATTGACGGTGGCTCCCAGGGCGTCTAATCCAAAACTCAACTGCGATCGCGCGGCTAAAACTCGGTTGGCAGAACGATTGACCCAGTCCTGGGTAAACCGAAGAGCTGTTACCTTAGATTTGCCGTTTTCTGGCCCTGGAGAAAAAGAAAAGGGAAGGTCTTCTAGCAAAAAAGTCTGGCTTTGGCGCAAGTCAAGAGCCAGGGAGAGGGCGAATTCACTCGTGGGAGTACGAACAATTGGTTGACGGAAAGCGAGGGAAAAGGTGGAAGAGTCAGCGTTAATGTCAAGCTTTGAAAAGGGTTCCTCAATGATCCGACTGCTGCTGTTGGCATAGCTTAAACTCAGGGTTCCATCACGGGCATTTAGCGGAATTTCGTAGCTGATGTTGTAGCTGTTGATGCCTTCGCCGATGCCATAATCTGCACTCAAGCGATCGCCAAAACCCAGTAAATTATTATGGCTAATCGACGCAGTTCCCCGAATCTCGCCAACACTGGGAGAGTCGCGATTTTCTACAGTGAAAGCCGTAGTCAACGGCTGCCCCTCTTTCATATTCAGCGTTAACACACTTAAGCCCGGTGCTGTTCCTGCTGACAGTTCTGCCTGCACGGTAGTGATGAGCGGATTGAGTTGCAACAGTTGCAACGCTTCTTCCAGGCGACGGAGATTGACTGGCGCAATCGCCGCTAAGGCAATGCGCGAGCGCACATAGCTTGTTCGCAAACGCTTCAATCCCTGAATATCAATCCGTTCTATCGAGCCTTCTACCACCTGAACCTTCACCACACCATCGGTCACATCTTGGGGCGGCAAAAACGCGCCAGAGGTGCTATATCCATTGTCGGTATACAACTTGGTAATGGCACTACGAATAGCCAAGAGTTCTTCAAAAGTGGCATCCTTACCGACAAAGGACGCTACTGCGGCGTCAAACTCTTGGGGTGAAAAGACTGTACTTCCTAAAACCTCAACTCGTTTCACCTTAACTTTAACTCCCAATTGGGGCGGTGGAGTCAGTGGTGTTTGGGGAGGTGGCGTGAGTGTGGGTGGAGGATTGGGAGTTTCTGGTGGCGTATTGGGCAAAGAGGGGAGCGTCGGACGAGTGGGTTCTAGGACTCCAGGTGGGATACCAGGATTATTCTGTGCTAATATCCTTTCCTCATCAGAGTGCTGAGTAACTGACGATTGAAGGACGTGGGATTGCTCAAAGGGCAAACTTTTAACGTCTTGACCCCTATCGGCGCGGGTTATGGATTCCTCACAGGCTTCGCAGACAGGCTTATTTAGGGAGGACTGGCTTCCCAACCTTGACGGCTGTTTCAGCACTGGGAACTCATCCCCAGTTGGATTCAGTCGTAGAGATTGATGGGGTGAGGGAGAGACGGGTTCAGTTGTACTGAGTGCTGTTAGCTTAACGGGACTCAAGCCCTGCCCAGAAGGTGTTTGATCAGTGGTAGTGGTGTCCGTCAACCCGTGGGAATTAACCTCTCCCCCAACCCCTCTCCTACTAGGAGAGGGGAGAACAATTCCCC
>CBDTXL010001215.1:0-1914 GCA_965364435.1 uncultured bacterium | reverse complement strand
AAACGTCTAACTGGTTCTTCGAGCGTTTTGTTGATGAAGATGAAGTTCTGCGTCGAGCGATCGCATTACTTCTGGAAGATGGAAAACCCCAAAAATGGATTATCCGCTATGTGATGGGGTATGAAAGCAAGGATTATCACGAAGGCAGAGAGCGATTTAATGCCGTGATCGAGGGACAAAAATCTTAATATGATCTGACGGGGTGACAACTGCGTTAGAACGCAGGGTGTATGTATTAACACCATCAGCGCCTTTTTGCTGACTCAATAGAATTCACTTGGGCTTATCGGTAAGAAGAAGGCGGGCAATTGAGTCATTACTGTGCGATCGCAAGACGAGATCCTCGACTTCTTTAAGAAGTCGAGGATCTGAACCCCTGGCCTTAATTAGCAAGTTCAGCAGCCAAATGACTACCACGAGATAGTTCGCCTTCATCATTTCTTGTTAGCTACAATTTCTCTAGCCAGTTTGAGCGCCTTCCTAAAATTTTCAACTTCTCCCCAATTTTTGTGGGAGGACTGGGTACATATTTGAAAGCGACTCAGTCAAGCGGATTTCGTGGCGATCGCATACTCAAGAGAAAGTGCGATCGCGCCCTTTCTCTACGCGGTCATAAATAGCGCTAATTGCGAACTCGCGAGCTTGTCAATTGAAGGATTGAAGGATTGAAGGATTGTTCAACAGCTATTAGCCATTAGCCATTAGCAACCAAAGTGTCAGGTTGTGCCCTTGCAAAGTATACCAATATCCTTACTATGGCCGCAGCTTTCATCCGCCTATCTAAAGATAGGCGGATGAAAGCGAGGGTGCGACTTTAGTCGCCTACAGGTTTAGGGAACTTCGCTATACATTTTCTGAGTACATCAGACATCCCAACTCCCTGTTTTTCGGACTCTTGTTGGAGTTGTTTGTACTCATACTCGGAGAGCCTGATTTTAATGGATTTGTCTCTTGCCATTGTCGTCCATTCGAGGGTACAATTTCAGGATGCCACAGGTAGAGTAACCGCTAGGACACATGAGACACCAAGCTCAAACGACTGCCTAGAAAATAATAATGGCTAGAGGGTGGCGAATGCCTCGAATAAAAACAGCTAGGGAAACTAACGTAAGCCCAAACCAGAAAAGTAAAAACTCGATATTTTAACGTACCGTGGGGCACACGGGAACGAGAGAAGTAATTCTCTAACGCTTGGGGAGATAAGCCCTCTGGGATTGTCTAAGTTAGACTCGATACTTGGTAGTTTTCTACGGGTATTTGGTTTAAGTACTGCCGCAAGGATAGGCATTTTTAAGGTATGTCGTTGAGCCAAGAATCCGCCGTACTTCAGTCGGCGGAGTGTCAAAAGTCTAATCAACAACTGTACTGTCTCTTACTCAAACACTTGAGGCCAAATTTCTGAAATTGACAGTTCCCAACCAGGAAATAACTCAGGGATAGTCAGCGTATCATTGCTAGTCAGAACTATTGGCTCATTACCAGAGCGATAAACTCGCATACTCAGTTCATCAGGGTCAATCAGTAGTCCTACCTGTGTACCCAGCGAGAGAAACATCAAAATCTTATTTTCCAAAGGCTGAATGCGGTCTGTCGCTGACTTCACTTCTACCATCAGATCAGGGACAATCTCAGCAAAAGAGCGCGGTAGGGGGTTAAGTCGTGCCGCAGAGACAAACGATACATCTGGTCCCCGTAGGTTGCCATTTGGCAGTCTAAATCCAGCACTAGATCCAGTGATATAACCTAACTGGCGGGGTAGTACCCAGCTTTGCAACAGGAAAATCAGCCGAGCGACGATAACTTCAGAGATGTAATCTGATAAACCCATAACTACAATATTCCCATCTACCAGTTCCAACTGGTAGTCCAGTTGTTTTTCTTGTAAGGTTTCTTGCAGCTTTTTCAGGTCTTCTA
>CBDTXL010001214.1:0-1916 GCA_965364435.1 uncultured bacterium | reverse complement strand
CCTCTCCCGTTAGTTTATCAAGAGACAGAGTGGGAGCTAACGCAGTCGTAGTTATTTGTCACCCCTCTAGTGATAGAAACAAGATTTATTTCTCTGGAACGATGAAGACTTGAGGAAAAGGTGACTAAATAGTAACCATCAGCACCGAGCAAAAGGCATTTTGGTGTTGTGAAATAATAATTTTCCCTCTTTAGTAAGGAAGCTAAAATGGCTTTAGGACAACATAAAAGAGCGGTAGGTGTTTTTTCAAAGCGCCGGGACGCAGAAGTGGCGCTTGGGGAACTAAGAGATTCTAAGTTTCCCATGGACAAAGTTTCCGTAATCACGCGGGATGCAGACCAGAACGATGACATTGCTGGTGCTGATGTTAGTGATCGTACTGGCAACAAAGCGGATGAAGGTGCTGCAACTGGTGCGGTTACTGGTGGTGCATTAGGTGGTCTCACTGGCTTATTAGTAGGTCTAGGTACCTTGGCGCTCCCTGGAATTGGACCAATCATGCTAGCAGGAGCAGCCGCAACAGCGATCGCTACAACTCTTGCAGGTACAGCAATTGGGGCAGCCGCTGGTACCCTCTTGGGTGGACTAATTGGTGCGGGAATTCCCGAAGAGCGAGCGAGAGTCTACAACGAGCGAGTATCCAGAGGTCATTATCTGGTAATCATAGAAGGCACGGATGAAGATATCCGTCGTGCCGAAGCAATTCTGAGCGGTCGAGGGATTGAAGAGTGGGGGATCTATGAGCAACCCGAGGCTGTCCCAGCAAGTACTGCTTATGCAACTACTACCACTCCCCGCAGTGCTTTAGTTCACAACAAGCGTGCTATTGGCGTCTTCCCCCACCGTAGAGATGCAGAAGCGGCGATCAGGGAGTTGAGAGACGCTGGCTTTCCGATGAGCCAGATTTCTCTGATTGGCAAAGATTCTGACCGTGAGGATGGCGTTGGCACTGGTAATGTTACCGATCGCACCCAGACTGACGAAGGCGCAAAAACTGGTGCGGCAACGGGTGGTGCCCTAGGCGGTCTAACTGGCTTATTGGTAGGCTTGGGTGCCTTAGCACTTCCTGGCATCGGTCCGGTTGTAGCTGGGGGCGCTTTGGCAACAGCTTTAGCCACTGCCGCAGCTGGGGGTGCAATTGGTGCAGCCGCTGGGGGTCTAACTGGCGCACTGGTAGGTTTGGGAATTCCTGATAAGCGAGCCCGCTTTTACAACGACCGGGTTTCCCATGGTGATTATCTGGTGATGGTTGATGGCACAGAAGATGAAATTCGTCGTGCCGGAGCGATATTGAGCCGTCGTGGGATTAAGGAGTGGGAAATTTTTGATGCACCAGACGCGGCTACTTATCCCAGTGGTTATGCTACTTCTACCACCCCACGCAGTGGTAATGGTCGCCATCATCGTGCGGTTGGCGTTTTTCCCCACCGTAGAGATGCTGAAGCAGCGCTCAGAGAACTGAGAGATTCAGGCTTTAACATGGATCATGTTTCGGTGGTTGGCAAAGATGCTGGTCCCCATGATCAGATTGCCGGTGCCGAGATGAGCGATCGCGCCGGTGGTAATAAGGCTGACGACGGCGCGAAAGCTGGTGCGGCAACGGGTGGTGCCCTAGGAGGTCTCACTGGCTTACTGGTGGGCTTAGGTGCCTTGGCAATTCCCGGAATCGGTCCGGTCATGGCCGGAGGTGCTTTGGCAACAGCCTTAGCCACTACCGCCGCTGGGGGCGCGATTGGTGCCGCCGCTGGGGGTATAACTGGCGCACTAGTGGGTTTGGGAATTCCCGAAGAGCGAGCTCGGTTTTACAATGACCGCGTCAACCGTGGCGATTACCTGGTGATGGTCGATGGCACGGAAGACGAAATTCGCCGCGCCGAAACGATTCTAAGCCGTCGCGGGATTCAGGAGTGGGGCAT
>CBDTXL010001213.1:0-1917 GCA_965364435.1 uncultured bacterium | reverse complement strand
TGTCTTCTTGCTTCCGGCAAAATTAGCATGGCATCACCAAAGGAATAAAAGCGATACTGATGAGCGATCGCTTCCTTGTACAAATCCATCAAGCGCTCACGCCCAACCATTGCACTAACCAACATCAACAAACTAGAGCGAGGCAAGTGGAAATTCGTAATCAACCCATCCACTACCCGCCACTGGTAGCCAGGATAGATAAACAACTCTGTCTTTCCACAATAGGGTTGCAATTCCCCGCCAGCAGAGGCTCCCTCCAAGGCTCGTACCACCGTTGTTCCCACGGCAATCACTCGACCTCCCGATGCTTTAGTTTCCCGAATCTGTTCCACTGTTGAGGCGGGTACCTCTAGCCACTCTCCATGCATTTTGTGACGGGTGACATCTTCCACCTCAACTGGTCGAAACGTACCGACGCCGACGTGTAGGGTTACAGATGCCTGCTTGATACCGCGATCGCTACACTGTTCTAGTAGCTCCGAAGTGAAGTGTAGCCCAGCCGTTGGAGCAGCGATCGCACCAAGGGATTGAGCATAAACTGTCTGATACTGCTCCGGTGACGCTTGGGAATTAGTGATATACGGCGGTAGAGGAATCTGACCATATTGCTCCAACAGCGACTCCCAGGAAGCGCCATCTGGTATATCGAACTGCAATAGACGCCCACCAGTCGCCTCATCCCTTGCCAGAACTGTGGCGCTGAGAGTCGTGAATCCAGTAGTTTCCCTCCCTATTGATGGGGAAGCTGTGGGGAGTTGTTCTGTGTGTCTGTGCGGTTCAAACAAAATCTTTGCCCCTGGTTTGAGACGCCTACCCGGTTTAACCAGAGCTAACCAACAGTTCTTCTGTCGCTCTTCCAGCAGCAATACCTCCACTGGTGCGCCCGTGGATTTACGACCATAGAGCCGAGCCGGGATAACGCGGGTATCATTTAGCACCAACAGGTCTTTAGGTCGCAGTAACTGGGGTAAATCACGGAAGATGCTGTGAGTGTGGTGAGTCGGTGAATCTACTACCAACAAGCGCGAACTATCTCTCCGGCTCAGGGGCGTTTGAGCAATCTGTTCCGGTGGTAGTTCATAGTCATAGCTAGAGACTAATTGGTCTATCTCCCAGCTGTTGGTCATCGGCGCGTTAGATGCTGTCCTAGTCTCTACAGAAGCCACTGTATCAATAGAGACATCTGATTTGTGAGACTGAGCATCCATCGGGTCAGTGTTTGTCAATTCCTATCATCCCGTTATTCTAGATAAGCTTTTGCTGCTGGGGGCTAGGGCGTCGAGGTTAGGGCGTCGAGGTTAGGGGTTAGAAAAAGCAATGAAAAACTTGACGATTCGTTGATTGAGAGCCAAATCGCTAGTCTCTAGTCCCCAGTCCCCAGCCCCGACGCTCTAAATTGGGTAAGATCCCCTATTTCATATCGGGGGCTTTTCCCCTACCGCTCTTGCATAATCATTGCAAGAATGAAAGTATAGATAGCACCTCCTTGGACTCCAAGCCAAGAATTCCTATGGATTACCTCTACTTCCTGGCGAATGCCAGTCTCACTCTGCGAGTGGTTGAGTATCTACACTCGATGCCCCAGCTGCCCGTTCAATTTATGACGGTGATTCATCAGATTGATGGTTGGGTGATTAAGGTCAAAATGAACCGTCCTCTGACTCCTCACCAACATGGAGACTTTCGGGCGTTCATGAACGAATTGGGAATTCCCTACGACCCCGAAATTCGTCTGCAAATGGCACTTTGGAGCCTAGAGACAGGACAGTCGCCCATCGAAGTGATGCGTCGCTACCAAGTTGCTGTGGTTTCTCATGGTTGTCCCGACAAAAGCGACATTGAAGCATTTCGCCAACAGTTCACGATGGGGTTAGGATACTGCCCAGAAACTTTGGCTTAAGTCATTTTGATTAGTTT
>CBDTXL010001212.1:0-1919 GCA_965364435.1 uncultured bacterium | reverse complement strand
ATAAAATAGTCTCCACTGTCTGGTTCAATCAAAATGAACCAATCGTAATGCTCGGCAACTAATTCCGGGTAAACTCGCTCAAAAATCACCCGGCAACGCTTGGCAAATGCTTCATTCTCAGCCTTGCGTCTGGCTTTCTCTTCTGGGGAGAGAGGAGGGCGTTCGGGAAAAATTGGGCTACCGAGGGGCACTCTTCTGCGGGTTTTCTGAGTCATCTTTAGCAGTTAATGAGTGGTGTGCTTGTATTTTATCGCCGTGCTGACGCTGACAAGGGAGACAGACAGAAATGCGATCGCATTCCTGAATTATCTGGAATAGGCAGAAGCGTTAAGCGCAACTATCTCAAAGAAAATCGCACCTACCCTTAAATAGAGTTTGTGCGATCGCATGAAGGTACTTAGTCCTCTTTAGTCAATTGTCAACACTCAACAGTCAGGTTTATTTATCCAGATCGAGATTCAGCAGATTAGAGTTGAGGTTATTGCTATCACTCACGATTGAGCGCATCCCCTCAATGGTTGCTGGAATACTGCGGGGGTCCATGAACATCACCTTGCTGCTGTCGCTGCTGCCAATCTTCGTGCCCATCTCTAAATAACTCTGGGCAAGTAAGAACTGGAGTGCTTCACGAGCATTGGGGTCACTCTTGAGTGTCTTGGTAACAATTTGCATCGCCTCAGCGGTTGCTTGCGCCTTGAGGACTTGCTCCTGGCGTTCTGCCTGGGCTTTGAGAATGATCGCCTTTTGTTGAGCCTCGGCGTCTAGAATTGCTGCTTTTTGACGCGCTTCCGCATCAAGCACTTGTGCTTCCGCTTTACCTCTGGCGGAGTTGACAGCAGATTCCCGTTCCCCCTCGGAAGTCAAAATTGACGCCCGCTTGCGACGTTCAGCTGACATCTGCAATTCCATCGATTCCTGCACGGCTTTGGAAGGGATAAGATCTCGTAGTTCTACCCGTGTGACTTTGACACCCCAAGGATCTGTCGATTCGTCCAATTCCCTTAGGAGGATTTCATTGATTTGACTACGGGCGGTAAAGGTTTGGTCGAGTTCCAGTTGACCCATTTCCGAGCGAATCTGGGTCAAAACAAGGTTCTGCATCGCTAGTCGCAGATTTTCAACCTTGTAATAGGCTTTCTCCATGTCCATAATGCGCCAGTAGACCACAGCGTCAACGGTGATAGAAACGTTGTCGCGGGTGATACATTGCTGGGGTGGGACATCAAGGACTTTTTCCCGAATGGTTGCCTGGTAAACCACCCGATCGAGGACAGGGACAAGAAAATTAAGACCGGGTTTCAGTTTCTTGCCGCTATATTTCCCCAATCTTTCAACCAAGGCTTCGTTGCCTTGATTAACAATCTTGACAGAACTGGCGAGACCTGTACCGCCAAGAGCCAATATAATTAGCCAACCAAAGAAACCTTCCATAGTGAGCCTCCTAAATTTTTACGAGTTTTCTAAATTTCGTGAATACAGTTTCTCGCAAGAGAACCGCTGGTTTATTAATGCAAGAGGTTCTGTGGCACAACAATTAAAGTTGTGCCTTCCCGTCTGACTACATAGACTTTTTGGTTAGGCGCGATCGCTTCTGTGTGATCCTCGCAACGTGCCCTCCAGGAATTTCCTTCGTAAAGTACCCGCCCTGTCTGCCCTACCGCAATTTCTGTCAGGGTTTGGGCTTCCATCGCATCCAGATTTTTAGACGCCCTCGGATGTGGTAAGAAGCGGCGGGATAAAAAAACAAGCGCTGTGGAAAGCAACAGCCACAACACTACTTGCAGGGGAAACGCCGTCGGCAGAACCAACGCCACAAGAGCGACAACAAAGGCGCTGATTCCCATCAAAAAAGCAACCAAAGCCGTTGGCAGGAACAGTTCCAGTAAACAAAGAATCGACCCTGCCAGTAGCCAGAGCAT
>CBDTXL010001211.1:0-1920 GCA_965364435.1 uncultured bacterium | reverse complement strand
AATGGGTAATGGGTAATGGGTAATGGGTAATGGGTAATGGGTAATGGGTAATTGGGATGAAAGAAACACCAGGAGGCGTGTAGGGGCGACCCGCATTAAGGGTCTAACAGCTTTCATTTTTAAAGCAAGTTGGGTCGCCCTGCTCCTCTTGAGATACCAGGAAAAGTAAGCAAAACTACCAAGGGCTGCCAATCATCGTAAAGGCAGCCCAGTAGTAGGGATGTGATAAATTCTTCTTGTCAAGCTTCGCCAGATCTGGCGGTAGTAGCACTCCCTCCACCATCCCAGCCCCACGTAACTGATTTTCCTTGACCACCACGTCCCCTTTGAGCATTGCTATTTGTGCCTGTCTCAGTGCTTCCGCCTTGATGGGCGCACTCTTCAACTGTTTGTAAAACTCCGTCATCAGCCCCAAGGTACCAATATCACTGCTTTTCCACAGACTGGCTACAGCCGACTTAACACCCGCTTGCACGGCTAACCCCGCAAAGCCCATTTCGGCATTTTTATCACCAAATGCCGTTTCGCAGGCAGAAAGCACTAACAACTCCACCTTTGGGGGGTCAGACCATTTCAATTCCCTCAGTTCATCTAAGTGTAACTTTTCTCCTTCCCAAAGCTCAATAAAGGAGTTGCCCGGTTTCCCATCAGACGAGAAGCTTGCATGGGTTGCCAGATGAATAATCTGAAAGGGTTGCTGGCGTTGCGCCTTCAGATTATCCCTTGTGACTTCTTGGTTGAGGAAGGCTAACCCGCGCCACAATTTCTGAGTTATGGTCGATATCTCAACAGGTACAGCAGGTAAGGGCTTTTGATCTCCTGGAAATTTTGAGACTCCCATCGCCAAAAGCTGAGCGTTCGCAATACCGTCGTAGCTGGTATCAGCTAGGGTAAAGCTGGGAACGAGGCTGAAACGATATTTTTCCACGAAAAACTGTTGCCCATCATGCAAGGCGGCGAGTGGGATAGACTGTAAACCCGCATCTAAGGAAAACATTAATGTATCTATCCCCTGAGCATTCAGGTCATCTTCCAGGGGTTTAATCAGCCATTTATAGAGTTGCTGCGCCTCAGGCAGATAGTCGGTTCTGTTTGAATCGCTCACAGCGCTGCGAAAGAGTAAAACCTTTTGCCGCAAAACCTCGCTTTGAGCTTGCGGAACCCTCTTGTGAATGAGTTGGCCATTAGGCCGAACTAGGATGAGTTCTAATGACTGGTTAGGTGGTGCAACAGCATAGACTACAGCAGGCTTTCGCTGGGTTTGGCTGGCGACTCTACGCAGCATTGCTTGAATGTTTGCCGCCGTCATCAGCTGATTAGGGAAGTTTTCCCCGAAGTAATTCTCAAATTCCTGAGTTCGCAGTTGCTCAATTTCCAGGACAGCCTCTGACAGGTCCCCTTGGTCAAGTGACCGCACTATCCCCGCAGTGTCGTTAAAAAACACTGGTCCTGTACGGATTATAGGGGCAGTGAATTCGATGTTCCCATACCTGCCACTACCATCGATGGAGCGAGTATCAATGGAACCTGTGTAAATAGCCTGCTTCGCCGTCGCTGTAATGTCCCCCCCATTGCCATCACTTCCGGAAGAAGAGTTCAGGTCGTTAGTATTTATTGTGTCACCGCTTGTCAGACCAATGTTGCCGCCATTCCCCGTTAAGAAGGTGCCAGAAACTATCGAGCCTGTGTTGATGTTACGGTCAGCATTACCAGCAACGTTTCCCCCGTCACCCTGAACGGCTCCAGAAATTACTGTGGGATTCGGAATGGAGATCTTGCCGTCAGGAGCTGTTACTCTCAAGCTAGAGTCCGGCAGATTAGGAGCAGGCGGCGCAGGAGCTGGAGTAACAGTAATATCTGGCGGGTTAGGAGCAGGCGGCGCAGGAGCTGGAGTAACAGTAATATCTGGCGGGTTAGGAG
>CBDTXL010001210.1:0-1921 GCA_965364435.1 uncultured bacterium | reverse complement strand
CGCATCAGTTGGTGGAGTTCGTTGGCATCGGTGGGGAGGCGACGGGCGGACAGGACTTTGAGGGGACGCTGAAGTATTGTGCAGGCGGTGGCGGCAATTGCCCATTTGTCGGCAACTTCCATGCCGCACAGTTGAATGGTGGGGGCGTGGGATGTGGGGGAACCTAACCCCCCTAACCCCCCTTCCCTGCGAGGGAAGGGGGGAACCGGACTCTCTTCTGTTTGTAAAGGGAAGGGGGGAACTGGAGTTTCTTGTCCCACCGTTGTTTGTAAAGGGTTGGGGGGAACTGGACTCCCCTCTCCTTGTAGGAGAGGGGTTGGGGGAGAGGTCAAATATCTCGTGGAGGTGGCATTACCCACACTATTCAAAGTGGCAACGACTTGTTCGGCAATTTGTTGGTGGGAGGGTTGTAGGGAGAAATTCTGATACGCCTCTACCTGGAAAGGCTGGATGATGCCCAAGAGTTGTTGGTCTTGGTAGGGTTCTCCCATCAGGTAGTGCAGGATGCTGCTGTCGATTTGCAGGGGAGACAGGGTGAGGGTGCGATTAATTTCAATTTGCAACAGTTGCCAGTGGAGTAGGGGCGATGTTGGGGTGGTGGCACTCCATTGGGGTTGGGGGAAGGCTTGCAGGGCTAACCCGAAGGTGGGATAGTCCATTTGCGCCTTTCCTTGGGCTTGGGCGCATAAGTCGGGGAAGTCGGGGATGATGGCGTGGGCGACGCACAAGAGTAGGATATCGCGCTCAAAGGGGGAGAGGTTGAAGGTGGTGCAGAGGTGGTCGAGGGCTGGGGGTTCGCTCATGGCGGCACCCGTGGCGTCCAGGGCACAATGCAGGTCAGGTGATGGTTCTGGCGGCTGGTTTTGGCGTTGAGCGAGGTAAGACTTGAGTACCTGATGCACTTGTTCTGCGGCGAGGAACAGGTAGGAGGAGTTCGCTTCGTACCAGGTGGAGGCGGTGGCGAGGGGCATGAGTTAACTGTTTTCAGTCCGACATTATTAGAGGACGAATCTAATTACTCTATGCTAGGCTGTGAATTTACTTCTGGTTTTAAAATTAACCTTTAATAATATCATCTTTTTACAAAAAAATCCCTCCACAAAAGGCAAGAGGTGACCAATGGCTTACGAACAAGTGCAAAAACCTTCATCCAGTTTTGTCCCGGTTCAGAAGAAGGTGTCTGAGTTAGCGCCGCCTGTTACACGGGTTCAGGCGAAGGATGTCACGGCAGGGGAACAAGAGCAGATTCCGTTAGGGAGTACTCCGGCGACGGATGCCAATTGGTTGATGAAGCATCCCCTGTTTAAGGGAAATCAGTTTTTGCAGAGGGTGGTTGCACCAGCGTCGGAGTCGGAGTCTTTGGAGAGTGTGGAGGAGACTCTGCAACGGCAGGAGAAGGGTAACGAAGCTGCCACTCCCTACTCCCTTCCCGTGCAGGCGAAGCTGACGATTGGGGAAGCGGGGGATAAGTATGAGCAGGAAGCGGATCGGGTTGCATCGCAGGTGGTAAAACAAATTAATTCTCCCGAAGCTGCCAAGTCTTCACAAGGGCAGTCGGTACAGCGCCAGGAAGAACCAGAAGAGGAACTTCAGCGTCAACCGAGTATTTCTGAGATACAGCGTGTGCCCTTACCCCTAGAGGTGCAGCGAGAAGCGATGCCCGAAGGAGAGGAACTCCAAGCGATGTCAATCCTACAGCGTCGGGAAGCGATCGCAGGAGGGGAAGCAACAACGGATATGGAATCTGCCATAAACAGCGCTAGGGGAAGTGGACAGCCATTAGAAGCAGGTTTGCAACAGTCAATGGGGCAGGCGATGAGGGCGGATTTTAGTGGGGTGAAGGTGCATACGGATGCTCAGTCGGATCAGTTGAATCAATCGATTCAGGCGAAGGCGTTTACGACGGGGCAGGATGTGTTCT
>CBDTXL010001209.1:0-1922 GCA_965364435.1 uncultured bacterium | reverse complement strand
CGAAAAGCGCGTAGCGGATCGCCGGATGATCGTCCAGGATCAACACGCGCGAGGCGAAAGAGGGATCAAGGGGCATTGCGCAACTCGGCGTTGATGGAAATCTCTTTCCTGTGGAGAAGAGGCCGAAGCACCCTCGCACTGCAATCGTGACCTCAGGCAAGCCAAGAGAACAACCTGTCTAGCCTGTTAAGGAAGGTTTATGTTCGCCCTGCTGCAATAGCCGTATTGATGATATTGCCTCAGGCATTGGCGCATTCCTGCTGCAAAAGCAGCGTCTGTGACTGGTGGCACAGAAATCCTCCAATGTCTTTAGGATATAAAGCTGGCACCCGTCGGCTTGGGGTGGGTAACACGGGAGTTACAGAAACGCAGATCTTGTCTCCTCTTGCCCCATGACTTTGGCTTGTCTCCACCATGGCGGCAGAAATTTCCGGTCATGACAGGCATTTCTGCCTCGTCGAGAGCCTGCTCTACGGGGGTAGAGCTCGAACGGCCTGAAGCACTCTCTTCATCCTGCTTTATCCAGATCAATTCCCGTTCTGTCTGGGGATGCCATAACAGAACCTAGAAGGATTTAGCAACCTCGTATAGATGCATCCAGCCTTGTGGCATGGCACGCCGGGCATATGGTTTGATCCTGCCCTTTGCCATTCTTGCCAGTGTTGCATCTAATGAACCAATCGTCATGCCCAACTCTACTCGACTCTCAGCCGTTCTTTTCTCAGCTTCCCTCATAGGAGCAGTCTTCACTTCGACTGTGTATGGTCAACAGGGAGATGTATCAAGCGACCTGGCCCTCGTAGGCAACCCGGTTAAGCTGTTTTATACTTCTTATTCAGACAAGCAAGAAGCTTCCGACCTTCAAATATTTGGAGACCGTCTATACATAGGACACGGTTCTACTAACTCCTCGCAGAATACCAAGTTTATCTATTACGATCTCAGCAGAAGATCTTTTGATTACGAAAAGAACAGCGACGGCTCAACTGTATGGATGCGCAGCGAGCTGGTTTCCAATATGCGCGTACAAGACAACGAGCTGCTTTTCGAGGATTATGATTCACGTGGTGCCGTCAGGTTTTATCGAAAAGACTCTCGTAATGCTTGGACCATTAATTATGTAGCTCCCGACGCACACGTCCGCGATCTTTTCAAACACGGAAAC
Organism: uncultured bacterium; assembly: GCA_965364435.1. Taxonomy (GTDB): domain Bacteria; phylum Cyanobacteriota; class Cyanobacteriia; order Cyanobacteriales; family Coleofasciculaceae; genus CBDTXL01. The sequence continues at coordinate 757 of CBDTXL010001209.1, read as the reverse complement.
GAATACTTCTTAAACTGGGGAAATGTTAAAGCCAACTATCCCTATGTATACTACTCCCCCGATCATGGTCAAAGCTGGAAACCCATCGAACAGCCTACTCTATTCGAAGGCACAGGCACTACCTATGAAGAATTCTTCGAATTCAAAGGCAAGATGTATACCACTACTGCCGACTATGGGTTCAACCGCAATACAGGAAGACTAGGCACCTTGGGACAACCTTTCATGCTGCGCTATGATGGTAACGGTAAATTTAAAATTGCTCATCGCACGCGCAATTCTTTTATATCTTCTACCGGCTTCGAGACGGTTACTCATGCTCATCAGATTGGTAACAAGCTAATCTTTGCTTGGGTTAACAAGATTTACCTCGCTACTTCAATCGAGCCTCCTGTAATGGAGCAAATAGATATTCCACTCAACCGCGTGGTTGATATAATTTCTAGAGGCACAGACGCTTATGTACTATCCAACCATTCTAATGGCATATCCACTAATCGTTATTACGTGTACAAAGTAACGGAACAGGGCAAAGTGACTGAGTTGTTCAATTTCTCGAAGTCTAATAGGGCATTCTCGGCCTTCGAATTGTATAACGGGACTTTCTATTTCTCTTCGGCTGGAGTTGAGCTTTATGCTTTGAAAGCTAACGAAGTAGTCAGCACTCCGGCTCCGACGCCTCCCCCTCCTACGCCAACACCGACGCCCGACTACCTGACGCTCGACCTCAAGGTGCTGCTGCAGGGGCCTTACGTGG
>CBDTXL010001208.1:0-1924 GCA_965364435.1 uncultured bacterium | reverse complement strand
TATCAATCTTCCCCACCTTCCTCACCTTGCCACTGCACTAGTGAACCTCAATCCTTCGTAAGGGAGAAGGGAGGATTGCTTTTTGTCGATAGCCTTTAATTAGCCTATTGGTCTGTCGTTCGTACTACAGGAGAAGAAAACTTGATTCATGCAATTTTAATAGCAGCAGTGCAGCAGACTGTCCCCGATACACCAGCCTGGAGTAGTAGTGCCTCGCTAGTGATGAATATTTGTATCATTCTTGGCATCATCATTGCCAGCATTGCTATTCAGAACAAGGGAAAGGGTCCTTCCCTGCCATTGTTACAGCCATTCCTCGGTCAAAACTTTGGCTGGCCTGAATTAATAGCAGGTATCAGTTTCGGTCATGTGTTGGGGACTGGGGCTATTTTGGGGCTAACCAACGCAGGCGTCCTTTAAAAACAATTCATTAGAAGAGTTGAAAGTGGAAAGTTTAAACATTCCAACTTTCAACCTTCAAACGTTCAAACCTTAAAGCGAACCATCATCTATGCTGGTATTAAGAAGCGTCAAACTTCGAGGATAAGTAAAATTTGATGCAGGCTAGTTGGCGAATTGGCTCTTTGTTCGGAATCCCGCTCTTTTTAGACCCATCGTGGTTTTTCATCTTAGCGTTCGTAACGATTATCAATGCCCAGAATTTAGACCCGACCTTCGACTCAAGTTGGGCGTGGAGTGGTGGGTTTGTGATGGCGCTGTTGTTGTTTGGCTCAGTAGTTTTGCATGAACTGGGTCATAGTTTAGCGGCGCGATCGCAGGGCATAAAAGTTAACTCGATTACCCTGTTTCTCTTCGGTGGGGTGGCTTCCATTGACCGGGAATCTAAGACGCCGGGGGAAGCCTTTCAAGTTGCGATCGCAGGACCGGCTGTAAGCGTGACGCTATTTGGGTTGTTTTATGCACTGAGTCAGGCACTACCACCCTCTAGCTTAGGAGAGAACATCGTCTCAGACCTTGCCCACATCAACCTCGTCTTGGCGCTATTTAACTTAATTCCCGGTCTACCCCTGGATGGGGGACAAGTTTTGAAAGCCGCAGTGTGGAAGCTGACGGGCAACCGATTTCAAGGGGTTCGTTGGGCAGCAAGAACAGGCAAAGCTTTCGGTGGATTAGCGATCGCACTAGGCTTAGGAGTGGCGCTGCTGACAGGTGAGTTGTTGGGTTCAATGTGGATTGCCTTGATTGGTTGGTTTGTTTTCCGCAACGCCAGCCTCTATGACCGGCTGACAACTCTACAAGAAGCCTTACTCCAGCTGGTTGCCTCAGATGCCATGACCCGTGAGTTTCGTGTGGTAGATGCCAATCAGACCCTGCGAACCTTTGCCGACGAGTACATTTTGGCAGACATGCAGACACCGATGCCCTACTACGCATCAGCTAACGGGCGTTATCGCGGTCTAGTTGCCATTGAGGACTTGCATTTTGTAGAACGTAGCCGCTGGGAAACCCAAACCCTTGAGAGTATTGTCCGTCCCTTATCAGAAATCGCCACGGTTGAGGAAAAGACATCCCTGGTGGAAGTGATTAACACTCTGGAAGCACGTCCGCTGAATCGTCTGACTGTTCTCTCCCCAGCAGGAACGGTTGCCGGTGTTATTGACCGGGGTGACATTGTCCGCGCCGTCGCCACAAAGTTGCATCTGCCGATCACAGACGCCGAAATCAAGCGCATCAAAGCTGAAGGAAGCTATCCTCAAGCGTTACAACTACCAGCGATCGCGCAAGCAACCTGCCAGTAAGACATACCCTAGCCCCTACTTTGAAGAAAATCCAGTCTGTGCAAGTCTTTGGGGTTAGCACGGGAACCTGTCATACAATGGACAGTCTAGTACAGCGGCACAACCCTTGTTGACTTTAAAATTATACTAGCTAAAACTCTAACAGAAGAGTGCTGCTGAAATTA
>CBDTXL010001207.1:0-1925 GCA_965364435.1 uncultured bacterium | reverse complement strand
CCGATGTCTAGATTTCTTTAAAAAAATAAATTTTCTAGTCGGTCGTTAAAGTTGCAGCATCTGCTTTGACGACTCCCCACGAAACTCCTGACTCCGGGAGCATCAGCTGTATTCCACCTAGTCGCAAACCACTATAATCTCAAACGAGACTGCTAATGGCTTCCCCACAAGTTCAGCATCATCGCGTTTTCAAGTACCGCATTGCTCTGCTCATCAGCCTCATGATGATTGTCCCTTTAGGTTACGTGGTTCGGTTTCATGGACCTGCACCTGAATGGCTGAATGACTCGTTTGGGAGCATTGCCTATGAAATTTTTTGGATTTTGCTGATTGCTCTCTTCTTCCCACAAGCCTCACCCTTCTGGACTGCGGTAGGGGTGTGCTTTGCTACCTGTGTGTTAGAGTTTCTTCAACTGTGGCAACCCCCATTTTTACAGGCAATGCGAGCAACTTTAGCGGGTCGCCTCGTACTGGGGAACTCATTTACCTGGTCGGATTTTCCCTCTTACTTCATTGGTAGCTTTCTGGGTTGGGTGTGGATGCGATCGTGCTTTGCACGGTACCGAAGGTAATCGCTACGTCAGCAGACTCTGGTTCGATAATGTGTACTTGACGTGAATATCTGATTTATATCCAAGTGCCCTCATGACTCAGCGCGATCGCCCTGCACCACCGGAATCGAATACTACAGGAATCCGCCTGTTTCTCGATACCGCCGATACGAAACAGTGGCAAAACTGGCTCCAAACTGGTCTATTTTATGGGGTGACGACAAATCCCCTTTTATTAGAGAAATCTCAGGTTACCTGTTCTGTTGAGCAATTAACAGAGCTAGCTAGACAAGCGTTCGATTTAGGAGCCAAAGAAGTCCAGCTTCAGACTTGGGGAACCTCCGTTGATTCGTTAGTAAAAACGGGTAAGCTTTTGGCTGCAATTGACGATCGCATTGTCGTTAAAGCACCGATTACCAAAGTTGGGACTGAAGCTGCCTCTCGGCTGATTGCATCGGGAATTTGGATTACCCTAACGGGAGTTTACGCTGTCCACCAAGCCCTGATTGCAGCCGCGTTGGGTGTCGATTATGTAGCTCCCTATTTGGGACGTATTAACGATCTAGGACGCAATGGGCGTGACGATTTGGTGGCGATGCAGCAAGCGATCGCAGGTGTTGGCAGTGCAACCCGTATTCTAGTCGCCAGTATTCGTAGCGTGGATGATATTGCATTTCTGGCAACTCAAGGACTGGATACGTTTACATTTTCGCCTGCGATCGCTGAAGCATTTTTCGACGTTACAGCGACGAATCAAGCGGTTAGTGACTTTGAGCAAGCGGCTCGTCGTATGGGAGCAGAATAAGTTAAGTAGAGAAACCGATACTCAACTTCAGTCCTCGTCAGCTTTAAACTCATGTCACAACCCACTGCTCCCCCGAAAACAGACGAACATCCCAGGAACCTGCAAACCGAAGCTCCCAAACCCAAAAAAAAGGGCAAGTCGCTCCCTCCGAAGCTGATCATCAAGCTCGGAAAGTTTATCTGGACAACCATGTGGCAGATCATGATGTCAAATCTCGCCCCGCGCAATAAGGAAGGAGCGTACATTCGCCCAAGCAGCCAGTTCAGGAACTTCATCGGAACCGAGGAAGGGAACCCCTACCCACCAGAGGCGGGACGCTACAACCTCTATGTCGGACTCGGCTGCCCTTGGGCGCACCGAACCCTCGTCGTTCGGGCACTCAAAGGACTCGAAGATGCAATATCGGTGTCCATAGTGTCTCCTTCACCAATTGAGGGGGGTTGGGTGCTTAACCAGGAGGAGGAAGGCTGCCGCACGCTGGCTGAACTGTATCAACTAGCAGAACCAGGCTACAGTGGGCGTTCTACGGTTCCCGTTCTGTGGGACTCTAAGACGAAGGCGATCGCCAA
>CBDTXL010001206.1:0-1926 GCA_965364435.1 uncultured bacterium | reverse complement strand
ACCTGAGGCTAAGAATTATGCAGATATTTACCGAATGTTACATTCAGTAGATCAAAAAGTTTTTCAGAAGCCTTCACAGATAGATCTGATTAAGCAAGTTTGAAGCGGGTTTGTAAAGACTTTTTACAAAAACCGCAACCCTGCATAAAAAGGAAGCTGAACCTTGAGTAATACATAGAAGCTTAAACCACGGAAGCGAGAAAATCGAGCTGCTCAGAAAGGTGTCATCAACTATTCGATCTGGCCAACCTCTTCCATTCGATAACTTATGCCTATCGAACGAAAGAGGATAAATCAACGCAATCCATTAATCTTTCTACCTATTCAGGAGGCGACACGAAGTGTTTGGTAACGTTTCAGAAAAAAAGATGCACTCCGTCAGATTAGTGCTGACCCTCGGTTGGCTGGTCTTAATTTTCTCTCTCTTTTATGACCCCATTTCCCACCAGCTAACCGATCCCAACAACCTACTCAGCCCTTTTCGCGATCCCAACACCTGCGTACTGGTGCAAGGAAAATGCCTTGAGGAAGAACCTTATCCCATGGGAACACGCATTTTCTGGGGCATGGTCGTTCCCAGTTCAATTATGCTTCTCCTGGTTTTCGGTCATGAAACGTGGCGGCGCATTTGTCCTCTCTACTTTCTGTCCCAAATTCCACGAGCATTGGGATTGCAGCCAAAGCTCAATATCAAGAAAAATCGCATTTTAGTGCAAAACCATCTCTATGTGCAATTCGCTCTTCTGTTTATCGGTTTGAACTGTCGAATTCTATTTATTAACTCGGCTCGCCCTATTTTAGGTCTGTTTTTGCTGTTGACCATCCTATCAGCAATTATGATAGTCTTCCTGTACGGGGGTCGTAGTTGGTGTCATTATGTATGCCCTTTTGGCATTGTGCAGATGGTTTTCACCGGGCCGCGAGGATTGTTAGGCACCCAAGCGCACACAACCCCTCGAAATAGCATCCCCCAATCTGAGTGTCGCATCTTTGACAAAACCAAAGGTCAAGAAAAAAGTGCCTGCATCGGCTGCAAATCTACTTGTATTGATAAAGATGCCGAAAAATCGTACTGGCATTATCTCACCCATCCCGGACGGAAATTAGTCCAATACGGTTACTTGGGCTTAGTGATTGGCTACTTCGTTTATTACAGATTGTATGCTGGTAACTTTGATTATTACTTTTCCGGTGATTGGACTCATGAAAAGAATCAGTTGGCAACGCTTTGGCAGCCAGGTTTTTACCTGTTTAATCACCCGATTGGGATTCCCAAACTGATTGCTTGTCCCCTAACCCTCGGTCTTTGCGTGGTGATGAGTTGCCTGATTTGTACCAAGCTAGAAAAGGCATACCGAGCTTTTCTGAAACGGCGCGATCCCAGTATCACTCGCTTCCAGGTCTTGCACCGAGTCTTTTCGATTTGCACCTTTTTAGCGTTCAACACTTTCTTCATGTATGGAGGGCGTCCAGAAATTCTTCACTTACCCATCTCTGTGCAATTCATATTTAATGGGTTTGTTACCGTAGCTAGCAGTCTCTGGCTGTACCGCACCTGGAATCGTAGCGCCGAGCAGTATAGCAGGGAGAACCTTGCTCATAGTTTCCACCGTCAACTGCAAAAGCTCCCGATTGATTTTTCCCAGTTTTTGGACGGTCGTTCGTTGGAGCAACTGAAACCAGATGAGCTGTACGTCCTCGCTAAAGTCTTGCCCGATGCTACGCAACAAGACCGCCTAGAAATCTACAAAGGAGTGCTGCAAGACGCATTAGAAGAAGGACGTTTTGAGTCTGCCCGCAGTCTCGAGGCACTCAAACAAATCCGCCATAAACTGGGACTGAGCGACGAGCAACACTATACAGTCTTGACCAAGCTTGGCAGTGAGCATCCATACCTGTTGTATCCTCATCAACAGACTTCATACA
>CBDTXL010001205.1:0-1926 GCA_965364435.1 uncultured bacterium | reverse complement strand
CCGCTAAACTGAGTACAGTTATAGTCGGGGACTTCCCAGCGAATCAGTTAAAACGCGATGAGTATCTTCACACTGCAATCGGTTCAAAAAGACTTTGGCATTAAGGAAATCCTCAAAGATGCCAGCTTTAGTCTAGACGCTACCGATAAAGTCGGCTTAATCGGCACCAATGGTTCTGGCAAATCGACGCTGTTGAAGATGATTGCCGGACTAGAGCCAATTGATAGCGGTCAACTCTTAGTCAATTCTGGAGCGAGGGTTGTCTACTTGCCCCAGCAGCCAGACTTGGATGAAAATCACACAGTCTTAGAGCAGGTGTTTGCAGACAGTGGCGAACAAATGACACTGGTGCGTGAGTATGAGGAACTATCACACAAACTGGCTCACACTCCAGACGATAGCCAACTCATGGCTCGTTTCTCCCGTGTGATGCAGCGGATGGAAGCGACAGGCGCTTGGGATCTAGAGACGAAGGCCAAAATTATCCTGACAAAGTTGGGCATTGAAGACTTCGATGCTCGTATTGGTAACTTGTCCGGTGGCTATCGCAAGCGCATCGCTCTTGCTGCGGCGCTGCTTTCGGAGCCAGATGTGTTATTGATCGATGAGCCAACTAACCATCTGGATGCGATGTCAGTGGAGTGGTTGCAGAGTTACCTGAATAGTTATCGAGGGGCAATTTTGCTCATCACCCACGATCGCTATTTTCTAGATCGCGTCACTAATCGTATCATCGAAATTGACCGGGGCGACCTCTACACCTACTCTGGCAACTATTCTTACTATCTAGAGAAAAAAGCTTTAGCCCAAGAGTCTGCTGTCAGCAGTCAGCGCAAACATCAGGGTGTATTGCGCCGCGAGTTGGAATGGCTCAAGCGAGGACCAAAAGCTCGGAGTACGAAACAGAAAGCTCGGATTTACCGCATCCAGGATATGCAGGAAGCTGAGTTTAAACAAGCTCTGGGTAAGGTTGATATCTCAACTCCTGGTCGTCGTATTGGGAAGAAAGTTATTGAGTTAGAGAATGTTTCTAAAGCTTACGATGGACGCACGTTAATCAAAGACTTCACCTATGAATTCAGCCCCGATGACCGCGTAGGCATCATCGGCGGTAATGGTGCAGGCAAATCCACTCTGATGGATATTATCACCGGGCGCGTTCAACCTAATTCAGGTCGTGTTGAAATTGGCTCTACCATTCACATCGGCTATTTTGACCAGCACTCAGAGCAATTGCTTGAGGCACTCAACGAAAATCAGCGGGTGATTGATTACCTCAAAGAAGTTGCGGAATTGGTCAAAACGGCAGACGGAACTGTGATTACTGCCTCACAAATGTTAGAGCGCTTCCTGTTCCCTGGCAACCAGCAGTATGCACCCATCAGTAAGCTTTCAGGGGGCGAAAAACGTCGCTTGTTTCTGCTGCGGGTGCTGATGAGCGCCCCGAATGTGCTGATTCTCGATGAACCCACGAATGACTTGGATGTGCAGACGCTTTCTGTGCTGGAAGAATATCTGGAAGATTTCAACGGCTGTGTCATTGCCGTCTCCCACGATCGCTATTTCCTCGATCGCACTGTAGAGAAAATCTTTGCCCTTGAACCAGGGGGTAACCTGCGTCAGTATCCCGGCAACTACTCAGTCTATCTTGACTACAAGCAGGCAGAAGAAGCACAAGCGTCCCAACAGAGTTCTCAGCAGAAAAAGGCAGAATTACCCAAACTTGAGAAGTCAGACAAACAATCATCCAGTAATGGTAAGCCGCGAAGGCTTTCAACTTGGGAAAAGCGGGAGTTTGAGCAGCTTGAAGGCAAGATTGCCCAACTCGAAGCCGAGAAAGCGGAGGCTGAGAAAGCGCTTTACAATGCTCCTTCAGGTTCTGCTACCAAGGTGCAACAACTCTATGAGCAGGTGGAAGCGCTGACG
>CBDTXL010001204.1:0-1929 GCA_965364435.1 uncultured bacterium | reverse complement strand
GGGGCTACGGCTTAATCAAATGCCCCTCCAACTTGCGATAATTAGCAATCCGCCTTGCACGCTCTAATGGCGGATAAAGAATCAGTGCCGCTAAGGGGAAACTTGTTCCTAAAATCGCTGACATCACCAACTGATTGAAAAATCCCAGCTTCAATCCCATTCCCAAGCTAATACCCAAAGCGGCTGACAAGAGAGAAACTCCGAACGCTAGGGTTTTACTAAATCCTCGATTCAAGCAATTTTGAGCGACATCTTCACCCTCAAACGCCGCCATGAACACCACTGCATCAACCGCGGCAAAAGCAGCGTGAAGCGTAGCTATCCCGAAGGGACTTGCGGCATCTGTGGCTCGAAACTCGGCACCGAAGGAAGTGACGAACATTGCGGCAAGCCCAGCAAAAAACACCGCTGCCACTGTATCTAGGGCTTTTAGCGGAACACCAAACCTCGCTCTGGCTTTAGCCACCAATTTGGAGATAACGCCAGACGTCACAGCTGCCACTACTCCTAGCACCGCTACAAATGCCGACACAAATACCGCGATCGCAACCCCCAGTGTCCCAGTTCTACTAACAATTCCTTCCCAAGCTGCTGTTTCAACCCAAGTTGCAGCGGTAGCAAAGAGGACGAGTAAAACCAGGGAAAAATAGGGCAGTTTTTTCGTCGCAATTGGAACAGGAGCTGTCTTAACTTTAATGTTTAAAACCTGTGTTGCGGGTTGAGAATTCGTATGAATTACTACCTCTCGCTCAAACACGTTGTTTGCCATGAGCTTACTGGTGTCAACAGTGATTTTGCACAACGCCTGATTACTCGCAAACTGAGATTGCTCAAACCAAATCCATTTGTGGGAATCAGGAGTGTGGGGAGGGTCACTCAGATGGGGGGATACTTCCCAACGGCTTTCAAGAACTGTGTCTGGTACAGAGTTAGTAATCGTAATGGTCTGAGTCAACTTTTGTCCGAGTTTCTGGGCAGTAAATTCCAGGCAAGGTTGACTGAGCTTAACTTCGGGGACGCGGATGACATAGATAGGCTGGAGGGCTTCCAGGGCAGCCGTGGCATCCGGGAAACGGTCTTTTGGTTTAAGTTCGACCATTTTTTGGAGCCACTCAATCCAACGCAGACTGAGCTTGGGAACAAGATGCTTGAAGTTAATGCGGTAGTCATCATCAATTAAATCACTAACCGCCGTAGATGGGGTGCCAGTCAGTAAGCAAATCAGGGTTGTACCTAAACCATAGAGGTCTGATGCCTCACTCAGCTGCCGATTAAATAGCTGCTCTGGAGCCATGAAGCCAATTGTGCCTTTGGCAACACTGCTCATCGCAACTTCCCCATCACCAATTCGGGCAAGACCAAAATCTACCAAGAAAACATTGATGTTGTCATCAACCAGGATATTTTCCGGTTTAATATCCCGATGGCTAATCGGGGGAATTCGATTTTGCAGGTAAATAAGGATGTTTAGTAAGGAAACAGCAATTTGCTTAATTTCATCGGGGTCAAAGCTACGGGGTACGACTAGGGAGGGTGCGTTTTTGTATTCCTGCACTAGACAAAAGCCAGTGGCTGTTTGAAAAGAACCCCGGTAACGAGGGATGCCGGGATGATTCAGCCCTCGCAATACTTGGATTTCACGCTCGATGGTGTCGTAGTCTGACCATTTTGTGCCAGGTTTGGCAAACTGAAACTGCTTAATGACAACGGGCACTCCCCCCGCCCCCCCCTTATTAAGGAGGGGCGTAGTCGCCAGGGTGGTGGCAAGGTAGGTCACTCTGCCACCAGCGCGATTGTGTCCCAATTCTCTGACGACCCTGAAACCGTGGCTGGATAAGTCTGGAAAATTGCTCATGTGTGTGAGGAGGAAGGCATGTCTTCGTGGGAATCGCCCTATCCTTCTGGAAATTCTACTCGTTCTCCGGAAGA
>CBDTXL010001203.1:0-1930 GCA_965364435.1 uncultured bacterium | reverse complement strand
GCTTTCTGGGAGTAAGCCCATCGCCCGAATATGTAGGTTATCCCGCCCAGCAGTACAATCGCCAACATGGTGGGAAAACGGACAGCAAATTCATTAACCCCAAATACTTGATAAGCGATCGCTACTAACCAATAAAGCAAGGGGGCTTTTTGTAGATAGCGGACTCCATTAACATATAGCGATACCCAATCGTTCCGCAGCAGCATCTCTTTGGCGGCTTGGGCATGGATTGCATCAGCATCATCCGCGATAGAAGGCTCAAAAGAAGTGCTGATGTAGATGAGTGCACTCAAAACGAGCAAAAGTATGATAGGCAAGTGTTTCTGCATGAGCAAGGATAAAGACTATATCCACTACCGACACAATATTTTTCTACCAAGAGTATTGTCTTGAAAAGAAGGGGAGAGCTTTTACAGAAATACGACTTATGCATTAGACGTCTTGCACGCAGTGCTGATTCTGGATTTGTAACCACAGATGTAGACGCGAAGCGGCTTGCCGAAGGCTACACAGATGAACACAGATGGATTTGATGGTGTTGATCGAATGCGTGCAAGAGGTCTATTGACAGTAAGCTAATTATGTGTATTAACGTTTGGCACTAGCTTACCGCCTTTTGTCAGTCTCAGTCGCCGTCCACGCCACTCAATTGTATTTCCAACAAAGCTGTAGCACCAAAACGTAAAGCTGATGAGGTCACGCAAAGGCACAAGCCACAAAAACTTTTTTGCTAGGGAATCTTTGAGGATTTTAACCCCAACTACCCATGCCATTGCTAACCTCGTAATCCAGGTTGTACCTAGTACAGCCCAGCCTAAAATTGACCCGCTAGTGGCAATTAGAAATAACAAGCTGGCAGTAGTACCGTGAGTAAAGATAAGTCCTAAATAGCCCCAAGGACGAGAAACTCGGATGCAACGAGCCCAGCGGATTTGGCGTTTGATAGAATCAGCTAGGGTGCTGGTTGCCAGGACGTGTTCAACCACATACTCGGAAAGCACAACCTTGTAGCCTGCTTGGGCTGGTAGGTAGCCCAGTTGGAAGTCATCTGCGAGATAATCAGCAATTACCCCAAATCCCCCGATCGCTTCTAGTACCTCTTTGCGAATCACAATGGTTGAACCGAGGGCAAATTTTATCCCTTCCAGTTGGTTGCTGACTAAAACTCCCGCATGGAATTCCGTTGCCGTCCCGATAGCCTCAAGAATAGCTACCAACCCCTGTGCTAAGGAACGATACGGACAGGTAACGACACCAACACTTGAGTCTTGCAGGGGTTGAATGACTTGCCGCAAATAATCTCTCCCGACTCGGATGTCACTATCGGCAATGAGCAGAATATCATGTTTGGCTTCAGTAACAGCATTCGCCAAATTGCTGACTTTGAGGTTTGTACCCATTGTGCGATCGCTGACGACTAGCTGAATATCCAAATCTGGGAAGTAGTGGATGATTTTCTGCACAACTTCTATACTAGGGTCTTTGCTCTCTAGCACAGCAAAGATAATCTGGTACTCTGGATAGTCCTGCTGACAAAATGAAGCAAGGCTTTCGTATGCGTCGCTGTCGAGTCCACAAATTGGCTTCAGGATGCTAACAGGTGGGTGGAAATCTTGATTAAGGCGATCGGGTTGATTAAAGAAGCGTCGCGCCGCATAAATTGCATAGCAGTAGAACGAGACGGCAGCGAGGCAGAGGATTAACAGCAGGAAAGCAATAACAGTCAAGCTAAAAGTCGTTAAAGAAGTAAAGCCAAAAATTTCCATAGCTTTAGAGTCTAGCTGAAAAGTTGATATGAGATTGACATCAAATCCATTTGCATATTAAGGGTGGGTTTGTAGGGGCGGGTTTTACCAGGGAATTGCTCATTGTACAGACAATAGACCTCTTGCAAAAATCAGATATCCCATCTGTGTTCATCTGTGTTCAT
>CBDTXL010001202.1:0-1931 GCA_965364435.1 uncultured bacterium | reverse complement strand
TTGAGCTTTCGAGTGCAACTGCCCCTAGGAGGAAGAGAAAACTTGGCTACCGCACCGATTCGATTGTTGATTGCCGCCAGTGGCACTGGAGGACATGTATTTCCCGCGATCGCACTTGCCCAACAGTTGCAAGATTACAAAATCGAGTGGCTGGGTGTCCCTGACCGCCTTGAACGAGAACTAGTACCGGCTCAGTATCCTCTCCACACCATTGCTGTAGAAGGCATTCAACAACGCTTTGGCTTGGGTACGTTGCGAATTATTGGACGCCTAGCGAGTTCTGTTCATCAGGTGCGGCAACTGCTCAAAACAGAGAAATTTGATGGTGTCTTCACCACTGGTGGTTATATTGCTGGGCCAGCAATTATTGCGGCACGCTGGCAGGGCTTGCCCATCATTCTTCATGAATCCAACACTATCCCCGGCAAAGTGACTCGCTTTTTCAGTCCTTTGTGTAGTGCTGTTGCTCTTGGGTTTGAATCGACCTCCCAGTACCTACCCAAAGCGAGGACAGTATATGTTGGGACACCAGTGCGCTCTAGTTTTCGAGATGCCCAGAAGCTTGAACTGCCTATTCCAGAAGACGTGCCGTTGATTGTGGTTGTTGGAGGTTCCCAAGGTGCGATCGCACTAAATCAATTGGTGCGCCAGTGTGCCCAAGTCTTGTTAGATGCGGGGGCTTGGATTGTCCATTTGACTGGTGAGAAAGACCCAGACGCTGCAACGCTCAAGCACCCTCAATATTTACATATGCCTTTTTATGACAATATGGCGGGGCTACTACAACGAGCAAATCTGGCAATTAGCCGCGCTGGTTCGGGTTCCTTGACTGAACTTGCCATAACGCAGACACCGGCAATCTTAATTCCCTACCCTTACGCTGCCGAAGACCACCAAGCTTTTAATGCCGCAAGCTTTGCTGATGCTGGTGCAGCTCTGGTTTTTCGTCAGTCAGAACTGACACCCGAACTGCTGGAAAGTAAGGTGTTGTATTTACTACAGTCACCTCAATTGTTGCAGGAAATGGCTCAAAAAGCCGCTGCTCTGGCGGTGACAGATAGTGCTGAACGTTTAGCGACCCTAGTGCGTCAGCTATTGACAGAAAAGAGTTAGGGATAGGGGAGATAGGGGGATAGGGGAGATAGGGGAGATAGGGGAGATAGGGGAGATAGGGGAGATAGGGGAGATAGGGAGGGTGGGGGAGATAGGGAGGGTGGGGGAGATAGGGGAGATAGGGAGGGTGGGGGAGATAGGGGAGAAATTACTTCCCTACCTTCCCCATATTCCTCACCTTCCCCACCTTCCTCACCTTCCCCACCTTCCTTATGTACTACGATGAGCCGCAACTTAGTATCAATCCTGCTTAACAGTATCGGGGACGCCTACTGGCGAGAGACCCGCGATCGCTCGCAAATTTTGGCTGCGAATCAATTCTGTGAAATTCAAGCCGGAACGCCCTTCAATCTGAGCAACGGCTTCAATGGCAGACAAGAGGTGCCCGGCAGCTTCAGATTCGGTGTAGCCGCGCCGAATAGCGACTTTGATGCCAGCAGCATCGGCATCTAGTTCAGACTGAGAACTGCGGGTGCTGCGCCAAATTTGGGTACTGGCGATCGCACTCAATCCCGTAGCGACCACAACGCCCACGGCATCCCCCTGTACCAGTTCCACTATCCCCCCTAAAAGCCCCGCCAGCACGAGTCCTTGATACAAGTCCGGTTTAAACCACTTAATGCCAATCAGCCAGCTGACTGTCCGCAAAAGCAGCAAGTCCCGTTGAGGTTTAGGCAAGCGACGCCACAAATCAAAGTTAATAAAGATTGGTCGCTCTTGAGACCAAGGCAGAGGAAAGGGACTCTCAATTACCGTAGTCTGTTGCGGTTTACTCACGATTTTCGTCAGCATCCGCCCCGAAGCAGGCATGATATCAA
>CBDTXL010001201.1:0-1932 GCA_965364435.1 uncultured bacterium | reverse complement strand
CCTTTAGCATTAATCCTCGTTTCCCCAACACAGGTTCAACCCTTTTCTAGTTTGTTTTGCTGATTTCAGCGTTAAAAGAGTAGGCGCTCTGCTTAAACTAAAGCAATCAAGACAATATCTGCAACATCTTAGTTTCCTTGTAAGAGTTTCGCTACTGTTGCCGAGGTGATGTGGGTCTTTTTGGTTTTTGAGCAATACTGATGATCAGGTACTTAAATAGATTATGTAGACAGAACAAGGAATGGAAATTCGAGCAACGGATACACCACGGTTAGATTGGACTGGCGATGCCTTGGCAATTGGGTTATTTGAAGATGCTCTAGAGTTGAGTGGTGACTTAGCCCAGCTGGATGAGAAGCTTGCCGGTGTACTCAAGGAATTGATTGACGAAACAGAATTTAAGGGAAGCGTTGGCAGCACTGCTGTAACGCGCGTGGGTGCCGGTAGCTCAATTCGTAAAATTATTCTGGTGGGGCTGGGTAAACCAGATGCCCTAAAGTTAGACACCTTGCGCCGCGTTGCCGCAGCGATCGCACGGACGGCGAAACAGCAAAAGAGCAAAACTCTCGGAATTAGCTTGCCAGTAGCCAATGATGACCCAGTGGCGTCAGTTCAAGCGATCACTGAGGGCATTGTGCTAACGCTTCACCAGGATAATCGCTTTAAGTCTGAACCGGAAGACAAAGGCGCAAAGCTGGAGCAAGTTGATTTACTGGGACTGGGAGGTCAGGAAGCGGCGATTAGCCGTGCCCAAAATATCTGTTCGGGTGTCATTCTGGCGCGGGAACTGGTGGCAGCACCAGCTAATATTGTGACGCCAGTGAGTATGGCCGAGACAGCAGAAGCGATCGCTTCGGAATACGGTCTTGCCCTGGAAATCTTGGAACGGGAAGATTGTGAAAAGCTGGGTATGGGTGCTTTCTTGGGTGTTGCTCAAGCTTCAGAAATGCCCCCTAAGTTTATTCACCTAACCTACAAGCCTGAAGGGACACCTAAGCGTAAATTAGCAATTGTCGGTAAGGGTCTGACCTTCGACTCTGGCGGCTTGAACATCAAAGGTGCTGGTAGCGGCATCGAGACGATGAAGATGGATATGGGGGGCGCAGCAGCAACCTTAGGGGCGGCTAAAGCGATTGGTCAGATCAAGCCGGATGTCGAGGTTCACTTCGTCAGCGCTGTGACGGAGAACATGATCAGTGGTCATGCCATGCACCCTGGTGACATTCTTACCGCATCCAACGGCAAGACGATTGAAGTCAACAACACTGATGCCGAAGGACGCCTGACGTTGGCAGATGCGCTAGTGTTTGCCGAAAAGCTGGGAGTGGATGCAATCGTTGATTTAGCGACACTGACGGGTGCCTGTATTATTGCTTTAGGTAATGATATCGGCGGGCTGTGGACAACAGACGATGCTGTAGCTTCTCAGTTCAAGGCAGCGTCGGAAGCGGCTGGCGAGAAATTCTGGCAGATGCCGATGGAAGAGAAATACTTCGAGGGCATGAAGTCGCCAATTGCCGACATGAAAAACACCGGACCGCGTGCGGGAGGTTCAATTACTGCCGCCCTGTTCTTGAAGCAGTTTGTCAAAGAAACTCCTTGGGCACACTTAGATATCGCTGGTCCCGTCTGGACCGAGAAAGAGGACGGCTGCAACAATGCCGGTTCCACTGGCTTCCCGGTTCGCACCCTCGTAAACTGGGTACTGAGCGACGCATAATGAGCTACTCCGACCTGCTATTACTGAGGTCGGAGTATTCCATCCTCACAGATAGCAGATTGTTGTTTCTGACGCTTCATCGCAGCCCAGCGTAGTGGCTGCTTTGCCACATCTTCCAGACGCCGGAGCTTTAGTGAGGAGGGACTTTCGCGTTACGTTAAATCTTAAAAACAACAGCAACACTCAGACTAGACTCACTGAGTAATTTCCTC
>CBDTXL010001200.1:0-1933 GCA_965364435.1 uncultured bacterium | reverse complement strand
TCGAGGATAAACCTTGATGAATCAAGCTTTCAGCTTACTCGTCACCCCTTCAGGTCTCAAGAGGAAGTCATAAACGGCTTGGCTACATCAGATATAGCGGTTCTCACATCAGTGCAATACAGTCTGAAGTCTGACCTCTCCCCCAACCCCTCTCCTACAAGGCTATGCTTTACCCACATCTCCTGAAACCCTGTATGGGCAAAGCATTCGCGTTTTCTGTTGTCGGTTACACCAAGATATTTCTGCGCGAATGCTTCGCCCTCAACTTGGGAAATAATGCGTTCGCGTGGAAGGGCGAAGCATTTGGAGAGAAAAATTCTGGTTTTTGCTTCTAAGCTATCGCCCAAATGCTTCGCCCCTACAGCATCGTGGGACTTATGGGTAAAGCATAGCCTACAAGGAGAGGGGAGTAAGATTTCTCCCCCTTCCCTTGCGAGGGTTGCGGGGTTGGGGGGTTAGGTTTTTCGCTCTGTACTTCATGCAAATGAGAACCGCTATAAGGTTGCAATCACAGACCACGGGGAACTAAGCTGTTCGTCATCTAGTTTTACAGGACAATCTAAGGCAGCAAATCGTTTCAGACGCTAAATTATTAAATTTAGATGCGCGTCAGCTTAAGCTAGTTGGCGTTCAGCCGGGATAAAACCAACTAAATGAACAGGATGAGCCGAAACCTTTAGGGAAGGATGTTCGCGGCGTTGTCTTCCAGTGTCATACCGAGGTTAGACCACAGTCAGCTTAATAGCAAGTACACTCCTGTAGCGGCTAATCTCCTCAAAGGGGTTTAATGAGTGAAAATAGTTGAGTTTTTATCTTACCTTCGTAGCTTAGATATTCAGGTTTTTGTTGAAGGCGATGGCAATACGCCTCCGGAGAAAGTCCGCCTTCGTTGCAACGCCCCTGAAGGAACTCTAACACCAGAACTGCATACACAAATACAACAGCGCAAAGCAGAGATTATTTCACTGTTAAGGGCAGTCAATCGTACTACTAGTCACACCGCTACATCCCTTGTAGCGATCGCACGAGATAGAACCCTCCCCCTCTCCTTTGCTCAACAGCGTCTGTGGTTCCTCGACCAGTTAGTACCTAACAATGCTTTCTATAACACCCCAGCAGCAGTACGTCTGACAGGTTCACTCAATTTAGCGGCGCTGGAGCAGACTTTCAACGAAATAGTACGTCGTCACGAAGCTTTACGCACCACTTTTGTAATGGTTGAGGGGCAACCTGTTCAGGCGATAGCACCCACCTTAACTCTATCCATACCAGTAATAGATCTGCGGAATTTACCAGAAGCTGAACAAGACAATCAAGTGCGACGGCTGACTACCGAGGAGGCTCAACGCTCTTTCAATTTATCCAAAGATCCATTGCTGCGAGTAACACTACTACGGTTGGATGAATCAGAATACGTGCTATTGCTGATTCTGCACCACATTGTCTCGGATGGTTGGTCTATGGGGGTACTAATTCGGGAGATAGCAGTACTCTACGCCGCTATCAGCAGCGAGAAGCCTTTCCCCCTACCCCCACTACCCATCCAGTATGCAGACTTCGCTCACTGGCAGCGCGAGTGGCTACAAGGGGAAGTGCTGGAAACGCAGTTAACTTACTGGCGGCAGCAGTTGGACGGCATATCTGTGCTAAATCTGCCTACTAACCAACCAAGACCAGCCGTTCAAACCTACCGGGGTGCAACACAACTTCTGCAACTACCGAAAAGCCTGAGCTTAGCGTTAGAAGCCTTGAGCCAGCAGGAAGGAGTTACCTTGTTCATGAGTTTGCTGGCAGCATTCCAAACCTTGTTGTACCGCTACACACAGCAAGAGGACATTGCAGTAGGTTCGGCGATCGCTAATCGCAACCGTAGTGAAATAAGCTGCTACGCAGCTAAATTTAATAAACCGCATTACCTTTGTTTTTAATCTGG
>CBDTXL010001199.1:0-1935 GCA_965364435.1 uncultured bacterium | reverse complement strand
TTTTCGGGGGGTTGGGTGAGGATGACGGCGGAGGCGATTTGGCTGGTGGCGAGTCCGATACCTGCGATCGCGATCGTCGTGTTGAGGGTGCGATCGCTTTTGGTTTGATAAATTTCCACCGTCCCCTTAATCGTCGTAATTAGATTTTCGAGTAAGACTAATCCAGTGCTAAGATTGGCGTGATCTGTTTCAACTTGTACCAGATACTTTTCGGCGACTAATTCACTGATTTTTTTCAGGATTTCGGGTTCACTGTTACGGTTGGCAGCCGTTATCTTTTTCAGTCGCTTTTTGTAGTTTTCCAGATTTACTCTAATCGTGCGTCCTTGGTCATCCAGGTCACTTAAATTCGTGGCATAGTCCGATAAAATGGTTAGGGTATCGGTCAGCGTTTTTTGTAAGTCGTCGAGATTCGGTCTGCCAGCATTTAGCTGCTGAGGTAATTTATTAACTTTTTTAATAGCTTGTTGAATTGAAGTAAAATTTTTCTTAAGTTTGGCTTTCAGGATACGGCTTTGGTGGTATGCCCAAATCATTTTATTTCGATAGCTAAACAAGCGAATTAAATCAAAGTACAATTCAGATAAGGAATTATCGATAGAATCTTTTGAGAGTTTGTTAGAAAATAAACTACTTGAGCTACGGTAGGGAAATAAAGCGATGATTACATGAAAGTTTTCCTGAAAACTCTGCTCATCTGTCCAATCCTCAGGCGGGTGCCACAGTTCAAATAAAGTTGCCCCAGCAAAATCACCTTGTTTCTCTAAATATCTCAGCCAATCGGGATTGGGAATTAGGTTTTCAATGCAGTCTTTAGCAATTTTGTCAAGGTCTTGATAGTCTTTTTCCAGCTGACACCAAACAAACCAAGTTTGACCAATTTTACCGTTCTGGTGATGGAGTCGGGAGGTAATTTCTTGTTGAATGAGTGAAAAACTGTTTAAGGGATTGCCATTGGCGGGATTAATCAGGGAACAGTCGAGTTGCAGGGCATAGGTATCACCGAGTTGAAGCGCCCAGTAGAAGCCTTCTAGATGGGGTTGGAATAGTTCCGTTTTTTGGGGTATCAGGAGTTCTACATAATCGGCTTCTGCCTTTTCAAGCTTTTCCGATTTTTCGACTAATTCGTCTAGTTGTTTTTCATCGAGGTTGGGGTAAATTTTTTTCCAGAACTGTTTGCGGTTTTCGTTGACCTTTTCGGCGTCTTGTCCTAAACCCTCTCGCAAGTCATAGAGAAATAAGTCGATGGTGGGGTTGGTGATTGTTGGCTGTTGAGTCATCCATTTACCCAGGTTTTGAGAGAGTCCCGAAGTTGTTTGAGAACGCTGGATTTTTGCGTGGCTTGGTTAGCTGCATTAATCGGTTCAGGGGAATTGGCAACTTCCCTGGCAATGTTAGTGATTTCTGTAATCTCGCGTTCTGTTAGGTGATTGATTTTGGGTAAAGGGCCTTTACTACGTTCACTGACAGGCAGTTGCAGAATATCACGAGCGTTTTGGTAATGTTCATCTAAGTCTGGATAGTTTTGGGCGATCGCATTCAGTTGACCGATGTTGGCGGTAATATCATCAACACTGGCAACGTTTTTGAGTTGGGTTTGCACTTGGGGGGGTAAGGGGGAATCAAGCTGAGTTAGGGCGGCGAGGAAGGCTGTTAGGGTTATGGTATCTGTCGGGTTCATCGTTTCTTTTAGGCGTCAGATTTGTAAAATCCAGTCAGTGTAAACGCTGCCCAGTGGTAGGGATGCTGATAAGGTTTATCCGTTGGTGCCATTTTATTGAGTTTTCTTAGTTCGGTTTTGAGGAAGGGGCGAATGTTATGTTCACTGGCTAATGAGGGATGGTGGATAACATAGCCGTACAATCGGGCGAGATTAGCAGCACTTAGTTGACGTAGCCATTGTTGGGTTTTCCGCAAAGCCACTGCTTCTGGTTT
>CBDTXL010001198.1:0-1942 GCA_965364435.1 uncultured bacterium | reverse complement strand
CACTCAAGCTTTTTCCCCTTTTGTAGTTCATTTGTACGGGGGAACTTCCGTTAGACGAAAGTTACTCGAACACCCCTGCCGCATCGGAGGGGGTGAGACGGCTTTGAGTACCTTAATTTAGGCTCCGTAAGATGTCAAATGGGTTCTATAGGGTAATCAGTTGACCCACCCGCTTCAAAACCTGTAGAACTTCGTAGAGCTGGTTTCGACGAGGAAGAAGCGAAAACACTTCCGATATATCGTACTGAGGCAGTGCTTGTTGCGTCAGCTTCAGGAAAACAAAACTACTCCCATTTGTAACCATGCCAAAAGCTGCTCGGTCAGGGTGAGGCGTTGCTATCATGTAAGCCAAGGTTTGCGGGATTGCAAGCTCGATATCCAAATCTGTATGCTTTGCTTCAATCACCACAACCCAGAATTGATCTAGCACGACTAAAAAATCTAAACGTCCTCGTAAGATTTCATCTTCAACTTCAGTAGTGATTTCAACCGATACCTCAGCCAGAAGCTTGAAGGGAGGGTCATAAAAACCAGCCAGTTCCAGCAAGCGAGACACAACAATCAGATTGACTGCACCCTCCGCCAGTGGCCCATTAGCTCTGTGATAGCGATATCTAGCTTTGATCTGGTCTAGCGTTGTTTGCTCCTCTTGAGTGAGTTCCGGCAGATCTGCAAACCATTCTGTAAAAAACTGCTCATCCTCAGTCCGCCTGAGATTGAACTTGGCTTCTACCTGATTTAAGGTGGTAATCCTCTTAGTAATCGCCGCTTGTACCATCGCTCTTCCCTAAACCTACTGCCTGTATCCTATCCAAACGTAGACCGCTGATTGCAATTGAGCCGATTGTTACCCCCTAAAGCGATCGCCTCTTCAATCCAAGTCCGCATTACCTACTGTTTAGCAACAACGTCCCGCAAACTTCTCGCTTCGCCCTCCGCAATGCCTGTGTTGCCCTGCCTAGAATAGAGTTATCCGAGTTCAACTGAACGATATGGACCCTCTTATTAGCACAATTTTAGGTATAGCCTTATTTCTGGGTATTTCCGGCATTAAAGTTGACCGAGAATATGAGCGAGGTGTGATCTTTCGCTTGGGGCGGTTAAATGGTGTCAAAGGTCCAGGGCTGTACTGGATTGTTCCCTTCATTGACCAAAAAGCTCAAGTTGATGTCCGCACCAAAACAGTCAATATTGAGCCGCAAGAAACGATTACAGCTGATAGTGTCACCATTAAAGTCAACGCCGTCCTCTACTTTCGCCTCCTTGACCCTTCAAAGGCAATTAATAAGGTTGAAAACTACAATTTAGCAGTCTATCAAACTGCCCTCACTACCTTACGCAATGTCGTTGGGCAAAACATCCTCGACGACGTTCTGCAAAACCGCGACAAAATTAATATCAAATTCTTTGCACGCAACACAGTTCAAGCAAGCCTGTAAACCTTATTCCACCATTGCCTCAAGAAATACATTTGCACGCATTGGGATGCACCCATTAAGCTCATCTCACCTCAGCCAAGGAGTGAAATCTTGAGATAATAGACCTCTTGCAAAAATACTGATTTGAGATTGGGAACCGCATCTATAACCTCTCTTATCTCCTCTTCTTCTTTACTCTGTGAACTCTGAGCCTCTGTGGTTCGTAAAAAAAACGAGTATTTAATCCGATTTAGTATGAGATTGGAAACCACAGATGAACACAGATAAACACAGATGAATTTGATATTGTTGATCGACTTTTGTAAGAGGTTTAGGGATAATGGGTAAGGAGTGATTTTTGGGCAAGCCCTTAGTCAACAGAACCTCTAAGTAAAACCTTATTGTCTTTCAATTCCATGTCATTAACTTTCAATTGTCGCCAATAGTAATAAACTATGGAAAAACCAAGACCACTTAAGAGCAAAAAAACAAGGAATAGCTTTTTCATCAAAATCCTCCGGATA
>CBDTXL010001197.1:0-1943 GCA_965364435.1 uncultured bacterium | reverse complement strand
TTTGTATGGGTAGTTCATGGTTGTCCGTTGTGATAGGCTATCGGCGTTGAGGAGTAAGACTAAGTAGCCAATTTGTTAACTTGCATCTCCTCAAAGCTGTTCATCATGGTGAAGTTTCCTGGCATATTGCTCAATCAATTCGCTCACGCTCAGTTTTTGCCTTTTGGCTTCAGCTTGTAGGTTTTCCCATGCCTTGGGCGTCAACCAAATACCATGCCTCGCTTTTAACTGATCGTAAAACAAGGGATTATCTCTCATTGCTTTTTTACCTGTGCGACTTGACATGATTTAGCTCCATCCACTAAGCTAAAGCATAGCAGCAATTGGAGCTAACCAATGTACGCCATCAAGCGAGAACTAAAACTTAATAACGTTGAAACCTCGTTGATGCGTGGCTTGGCTGGATTTCGGCGCTGGGTCTACAACTTTGGCTTAGACCTGCTCATTGCCAGTTGGGACTTTGAAGGAGTGAAGGCGTCAGACGCAAAACGCCTTGACGCTATTAAGAAGGTGTTCACCCAAGTAACTATGCAAAAACCGGAGTACGCATGGATGAAAAACTATCCATCTACTGTGTATCAATCGGCTTTTATTGACTTGAAAGATGCTTTCTCCAAGTGGCGCAAAAGACAAGGCGCTTTTCCTGCCAAAAAGTCCAAAAAGAAAGGTGATTCATTCACGGTTTATAAAACATCAGGGATTTACCCAGAGAAAGGTAAGCCTGCATTGCCATTTACAAACCGTGTAGTTATCGAAGCTGGCAAGCACGTTAAACTGCCAGGACTTAAGGTCTTTCGACTTAAGGAACAAATCAACAATATGTGCAGCTCTCAAACCTTTACGGTTTCTAGGTCTGCTGATAGATGGTTCGTCTCCTTTGTCCTGGATGCTGAGAAAATACCGCCTAAGTTTCATCCCATTCAACGAGTGGGCGTGGATTTAGGCGTGAAATCATTAGCGACAGTTTCAGACGGAACTCGTTACGAAATGCCCGTTACCACCAAAAAAGCGAAAACCAAGCTAGGTAAAATACAGTGGCGCAATCGTAACTTGGTTCTAGGCAACAGAAGGTTGGGAGTTAAAGCCTCAGGTAAAGCACGGCGATATTACGTGAAGCTAGCACGACAGCATTGGCATCTGGCAAATATCCGCAATGATACTACACAGAAGATGACCAGTGATTTGAGTCGCAAAGCCTACAACATCAGAATAGAAGACTTGAATGTTTCAGGTATGATTGCTAACCAAAGGATAGCTTGTGCTGTTAGCAACAATTGCTTTTATGAAATACGCCGTCAGCTTATCTATAAACAAGCTCACTATGGAACAAAAATTGAATTGGTAGATCGATGGTTTCCCAGCTCAAAAACTTGCTCCAAGTGTGGTCATGTTCAAGACATGAAGCTATCCGACCGAGTGTTTAATTGCCAAAAATGCAAGCATTGTCAAGACAGGGATGAAAACGCATCTATCAATCTTGAGAATGCACCATCAGACCGAGTACGGTTGGCTTGACCGGAATTTACGCCCGCAGACTGGAAGGAGCCGACTCCCCAGGATGAGGTGGGAAGACATCACCAGACCAAGAAAGCGCGAAGTTTGGGTAAGTATTTTAGAGCAGTGCTAAGAGTATTTGTGATGAATAAATTACGGGTCGGGCTACTGTTTGGCGGCTGTTCAGGAGAACATGAAGTTTCGATTAGTTCAGCAAGAGCGATCGCACAAGCCCTGAGTGCAGACCAGAATACGGTGAAATACGAACTACTGCCGGTTTATATTCAAAAAGATGGTCTGTGGCAATCAGGAGAGGTCGCCCAGCAGGTATTGAAATCTGGAGAGGCTTTGCAGTTAGCCAGTAGAGGCGAGACGTACCTTCCCCCAACAACTAATACTCAGTTGCCAGCGAGTAGTACTGAAAGTTTGCCGTCAATCGCCGGTTTTTC
>CBDTXL010001196.1:0-1947 GCA_965364435.1 uncultured bacterium | reverse complement strand
AACAGGGTCATCAACTCATCCCGTAATTCCACATCCGTCATCGGCTGCCCTTGTTCATCACGAGCCGACATCATTAAAGACAGAATATCAGTCAGCGATGGGTCGGGTTGCTCTGTGCGATCAGCAATCTCAGCGTAGATGAGTTCGTCAATTTGGCGGAGTTGGCGCATAAACTGTCCCCACGGACTCCAAGAACCTAAATCCAGTTGTAGCGCCGGGAAAAGAAACATAAGACCTTCTAACAGAGGAATCTTAAGATTCAGCCTTGCAATCAGGAGTTCCTGTAGTTTTTCGTAACGGGAACCCTCCTCTAAACCAAATACCGCTTTCAAGATGATCCGAAAGGAGATTGCTTGCATGGCTGAACGGACGGAAAAGGGTTCGCCAATCATCCAGTCCCTTGTTACTTGCTCGGTAATATCACCCACCAGTTGACCATAAGCCCGCATCCGTTCCCCATGAAAGGGGGGCATCAACAGCTTGCGATGCCGTCGGTGGCGATCGCCACCAAGCGCCAGCAGTGATTGCCGCCCTATCAAAGGCGATTTAATACCTGCTTCCTCGCCAGAATCTAACTGTTTTGGATCGGTGCTAAAAACCTCTTGAATCAGTTGAGGGTTGCTAATAAATACTTGAGGAGTAAAAACTGGTCCAATCCGGAGGGTGAAGATATCACCATAGCGTTTGGCACAGCTTTCCATGTATCCTAGGGGGTCACTAAGCCATTGGAACGTCTGTAGCCAAGGGTGAGTCTGGGGACCGTCAGGCAGTTGAAGTGCAGGCATTTCTGTTTATATCCCAATTATTGACCCAGTTTGTTAAGCATATTATCCGACAGGTTAAGAGAACTGGGGGCTAATTCCTTACTGGTACTTAGAAAACCTGCGATCGCTCTCCAGAGCGATCGCGCGTGATTCTTCTACTACTCTGGTGTTGCACAGGTAAAGAAGCGATCGAAAACCGAGCGATCGATACCCTAACTCACCCCGTTAGGATTTGCAGTACTAAAGGATTATTGGGTATTTTAAGACCAGGCGTCTTGTGCTGCCTCATCCTGCTAATCAGCAACTACTACTAATCTTAGACTTCACCTGCTTTGAGGGATTGCGCTACCTGCCGTGCATCAGTGCCTACCTTAGGTTAATTTTTAACATCACGCCAGGAAACTTCTATGGAATTTGCTCCCCAAAAACCCAATTTCCAGGATCTAAAAGTTAAGCTTCTCCTCACAGGAGGACATGAGTACACCCTTTACCTGAAAGCAGATTCACCTCTGCTGCATAGTCTTGTAACCGCGATTGTTGCTCGCTCTCAGAAACAGGAATCCCCTTTCTCCTGTTTGTTTCAGGTTCCGATCGATGAGGGTCGTGCTTCTCTGTATTTTCCCAGTGAACACCTGGTTGGTCTGCTTACTGAACCGCCAATTTTTTTGCAGCAAACTGAGGCAGCCAAACCTCCGTCTGGAGATGTTTTAGCTTCTGACTATGTGCAAATTGAGAATTTCTTGACTGTAGAGGAAAAGAACCGACTACTTGATTACGTTTTACAACAAGAATCAGCCTTTGTACCTACCAGCACTTCAACAGGCGATCTTGACTATCGTCGGTCGATGATTCTCTACTCATTTCCTGAGTTTTCTAAACTGATAGTCAATCGAATTAAAGCAATTCTCCCGGATGTATTTAGGAGATTAGGACTCTCCCCGTTCCCCCTATCTGAAATTGAGAGTCAGTTAACGTCCCACAACCATGGGAATTATTACAAAGTTCATAACGATAACGGCTCTCCCGATACAGCTACCAGAGAGTTCACCTATGTTTACTACTTCTATCGTGAACCCAAACCCTTCTCTGGTGGAGAGTTGATAATCTACGACAGCAAAATTGAAAACAACTTTTATGTACAGGCAGACTCCTTCAAAACCGTTGAACCTCGTAACAACAGCAT
>CBDTXL010001195.1:0-1948 GCA_965364435.1 uncultured bacterium | reverse complement strand
CCTGAGTGTTTAGCTATACGGAGATAGTCAATGGTTCTAGAACTAAGCACCGATGCACTCCGCATCAATGCCAGAAAGACCGATGCTTTCGATATTTTTAACCTCAAGTATTACATCGGTCCCAATCCCTATTTGGATACAGCGGCGCTAGTATTCGATTTCGCTTTAACTGGGCATCTAGAGCCTCGATCGCTCGACGATTATGTCTCGCAGATCGCTGAGCGTTACCCACAGCTGGGTGATGAGATCTACGAATCCTACGTCCATCTGTTCGTCCGCACCGTGTCAGAAGTCGGAAAACTTGACATGGGGCTGCACCTCAATCGCTGGAATCTAAAGCCCGATGCGAATTATGTAACGGTTAGCGTTCAAGCATTGCATGCTCGTACACAACGCTCCGTGGTTTATGCTGTTTGGGACTGGTTTGAAGCGATTACTCAAGACGAAAGTTTTGCCTTTGAGGAGCAACTCAAAGCACTTCAGGAAATGTTCCGGCGCTCTGTCTACGGCGGTCCGACTGTCTACGCCTTATTTCGGACAGCCTACGATAAAGGCATTCCCACATTTTATTTGTGGGAAGAAGGACTCATGCAATACGGCTATGGGAAAAAACAGGTTCGCGGCATAGCGACGACCTTTGACTGTGATAGCCATCTGGATTCTGACTTTACTACCCGCAAGGATGACTGTAAGGCGATTTTAAGTACCTTGGGCTTCCCTGTACCGAAGGGCGATGTCGTTGTCTCACGCGAGGAAGCCTTGGTGGTAGCTGAAAAGATTGGCTACCCCGTAGCCGTCAAACCTGTAGCTGGTCATAAAGGGATTGGCGTAACAGCTGATGTGCAAAATGCGGAGGAACTGAAATTTGCCTTCAAAAGAGCGATCGCAGCGATTCCTGAGGAGCAAGCAACAGAGGTGATCGTCGAGAAGAGCATCAAGGGTTCAGATTTTCGCTTGCTATGTGTTAACGGCAGATTCGTCGCCGCCACAGAACGCCGTCCCGCCTCAGTCGTAGGTGACGGACATTCAACGATCGCTGAGTTGATCGAGCGTGAAAACAGGAAACCAGCCCGTATAGACTCACCAACTTCGCCGCTCGGTAAGATCCAGTCTGATGAGTCAATGGAAATGTACCTGGATGAACAAGGCTTGTCTATAGACAGCGTCATTGAAAAAGACCGCACTGTCTATCTTCGCAAAGTCGCTAATCTGTCAGCTGGAGGCTTAAGCATTGATGCCACACGCACGCTTCATCCTGACAACATCATCCTCGCACAAGACATCGCGCAGCACTTCCGGCTCACTTGCCTTGGCATCGATGTAATTGCCCAAAGTCTGGCAAAGTCATGGAAGTCCGGCGACTTTGGCATTATTGAAATCAACGCAGCTCCGGGCATTTCTATGCATCTTAGACCTGCCGTTGGTGAAAGCGTCGATGTGCCCTCGCATATCCTTGACACCTTCTTTGAGTCTGGTACAGAGGCGAGGATACCGATTATCACCTTCAACCGGATTTCAGTTCAAGATCTCCAGGAAACGATTGACCATATTCTTCTCCAACACCCAGACTGGACAATCGGCGCTGTTTGTCGTGATGCAGTCTTCGTCAATCGTTCAGAAAAGATTCTCCATAGGGACTACAACACCAACGTCCAAAACCTGCTGCGTAATCCCAAGCTTGACCTGCTGATTGCGGAGTATCAGGAAGACGTGTTGGAGAGGGATGGCATGTTTTACTACGGTAGCAACATGGTAGTCCTGGATAATCCCACAGAGACAGAGATGATGCTCACGCGAGACATCCTTGATGATTCAACTGTGGTTGTTAAGGAAGGAGATAACGTCTCAATCCGACGCAAAGGCTTGATAGAACAGTACAGTCTTGGCTCAGCTGAACCATTCACCCGTGTCCATTTAAAGGAAATTGGGACGCTACTTTGACCAGAAA
>CBDTXL010001194.1:0-1949 GCA_965364435.1 uncultured bacterium | reverse complement strand
AAGGTGAAGGTATCTACCTGTGCCTGTCTTTCCTGTAACTTGCGCTCTAGCCAATCGTAGGCATAACCCACCTTAACAATAAGAACGCTTGGCTCAACGTTGAGGTCACGCTTGTAGGCATCGTAAGTTTCAGCAAAGTAGGGGGCAGTGTTTTCCCCTTCGTCGGTTACCAGGATGATTTGCTCAACCCGTTGCTTTCTTAGGCGCATCGCTTCCAAAGGAGAACCGATGCTGGTAGCACCACCCGCCTTGAGGTGCTGGAACGCCCGCTCCCAGTCACTTAACTGTTTACCAGAGGCCTTGACAGGATAAGGCAGAGTGTCGAAGGCGTAGACGAACAAATCTGCATCGGTAATGCCTGAAATCAGAGCGGCAATGCGCTTACCGACTTCAATGGCACTTTCCATAGAGCTAGACTTATCAATTAGCAGCGCTGTAGGCTTGCTAATTTTGCCGCGCCTTTTCACCTGCTCGTCCATCACCCGCTCTAGTCGTGCAGCTGTCTCGGCGTCCAGTTCAGCCGCATCTGCTGCAACTCGCCCCTTTAAAGCGGCTACCCGGACATCACCTTGCGCCTGTTCCAACTTCTCGTTAATGAGTGCCTTCACCTGAGGGTTTTCCATCGCACCGCGAACTTGCAGTGACTTGAGGTTGTTAATGACCTCTTGGGGTGACATGGAGTTAATCAGCGCCACCAACACGGTGGGGGTGAGCTGTTTGATCGCTCCTACTGCTACTGTGTAGGGGATTTTGTATTCTACAATTAGCTGAGCTTGCTCTAAGGGTGAAGAGGCGATGCCTTCGGCGCTGCGCGAAGCGCAGTTCGCTAGCAACTTCAGCGCAAAGGCAAGGCTATCTTCGGGTGGGTTGTCCTTGAACAGCACAGCATCGGCACGCTCACCGGGCTTGATGTGCAAGCTGGCATAAAGGTGCTTCATCGCCTTTCGTGCGCGAAGTGCCGCCCGGTCAAAGAACGCGGGATTCTTCTCCCGTTCCTTGAGATAACGCCGTACCGCTGTACGAGTTGAACGGGGCAGCTTACCCCGGTAGACCTTCAAAAAGTCCACAATCCGCGCTACTTGATAAGGCGGAAACTCCTGTAACAATACATAACCAGCGTCGCGGTGTTCAGTAAGCGTGCTGGTGAGCAGATTGCCGATGAACACTTCTTTATGGTCGCGGACATCCCCAGTACGCTGATACCAGACTGCCAAGTGTCCGTAGAAGATGGGGTCGCGTTGTACCATCTCCTCATGGAGTTTTCCCACCAGCTCTAGTTGCCGATGTGGCGTGGTGAGCAGGCTGTTGAGCATATCTAAGCGCAAGTCGCGCTCGGCAGTGTTCATCGGACTACCTCCTTAAATAGGTAGATTTAAAGTTTGAGACCGTTTAATATTTTTAACTGATGGCACTAAGAGCCTATCCGAAAAATCCTTTCAAGATGACCAAGTATCTGTATTCATCTGTGTTCATCTGTGTTCATCTGTGTTCATCTGTGGTTCCAAATCTCTTAAACCTACTTTTCGGATAGGCACTAAGTCTTGATAATACATTTATACTACATAAATGTCAAGAGAAACAGGTAGTAGATCGAAAACTTCCCAACTATTAACGATCGCCTACACCATCACACAAATGTCGCTCGCCTTGCGTACCGTCAGGGGTATCCCTTTGTTGCACCTCCTGATTCGTCCGCAAATAATCCCCCACGCGATCGCAATACGGCTTCCGATTGGTTGACATGGAGTTCTAACCCGTTGAGCAAGGGTGTGGCTTCATGGAGTTGGAATCCGCGCAGGCGGGTTTAGTTTGTATAGCCCCAAACTTCTCTAGTCTGTGGGCAATTTGCAACGCAAGGGATGCTCCCTCTGCAACAGGCAACATCATCCTACAAGCCAGGGAATTTGTAACTTTAAAATCCCCTAGCTTCTGGTTTTTGTTAAACAGTT
>CBDTXL010001193.1:0-1957 GCA_965364435.1 uncultured bacterium | reverse complement strand
ACCGGAGGGAATGTCAGCATCAACTCAAACACCGCCACTGTCTTGGGGAACTCCACGATTAGCGGCAACCTGGATGTCACTACAACAGGGAAGCTGACCATCTCTAATAGTGATGTTGTAACCGTCGGGGCGCTCACCAACCTGACAGCTAATGATCTTGACCTGTCTGGTCAGCTCAACAACGACGGTGGCACAACCACAATCCATGTATCCAATGGTGGGAGCATCGGGCTGGGCAATACAGCAGGCACCCTGACCATTAGTGGTGCAGAGCTTCAAAATATTACAGCCAACGATCTGATAATTGGAGATGCTGCCAACAGCAACATTACTGTCGATGGCATCTCAGCCGCGAACAGCAACAACATTAGTGGCACACTGACGCTCAACGCCACCCAGTCGAATGGCACAGTTACCTTTGCCAATAACCCTTCCACCTTCAATGCCTTGGCAGTGAATGCAGGGAATGGGGTTACAGTTAGTGCTGCTGCTGCTGTTCAAACCGACCGGGGTGGCATTACCATCAACCCTGACTTTGACAAAAACAACAGTGGTGCCCTGCTTCTCAACGCAGGTCTGACAACGACTAACCGAAATCTCACCATCAATGGCAATGTGTCACTTGGTGACAATATTACACTTGACACAGGTGCTGGTCGAGGTGACATCAGCATTACTGGGACGATTAATGGTACAGCCGCTGGTGCCCAAGCCCTAACTCTGAACGCAGGCAGTGGCAACATCACCTTGAAGGGTGCAGTGGGCAGTGCAACGAACGGTGCCCTGGGAGTCGTACAAGCGAACAGTACAGGAACAACCCAGTTTGGCGGTACCGTCAATGCAGCCAGCATTACCACGAATGCGGGTGGAACAACCGAGTTAAATGGGAACGTGACCACAATCGGAGTTCAGAGCTATGGGGACAAGGTTCAACTCGACAATCCGTTAACGTTAACCAGCAACAATGCAGATGTGAGCTTTGCAGATACCGTCGATAGCAAGACAGGTATGGCAAACGACCTTACAGTAAATGCAGACTTGGGGAACATCACCTTCAATGGTGGAGTAGGCAGCATCGCCGCCCTTGGAGTCCTGCAAGCAAACACTAAAGGAACAACCCGGTTCAACGACACTGTTAATGCTACCAGTCTGACGACAGATGCACAGGGAACCACTCAGTTAAACGAGAACGTGAACACAACCGGAGGTCAGAGCTATGAGGACAATGTTCAACTTGACAATCCGGTAACTTTAACTAGCGACACCACAGATGTTACTTTCGGCGGTACCGTCAACAGCCAAGCCAGTGAGACGAACGCCCTAACCGTAAATGCGGGGTTAGGGAACATCACCTTCAATGGTGCAGTAGGCAACATCACAGCCCTGGGAATCGTGCAAGCCAACACTACAGGAACGACTCGGTTTAGCGGCACTATCAATGCAGCTGAACTAACCACGGATGCAGATGGCACCACTGTGTTAAACGGGAACGTGACCACAACCGGAGTTCAGCGCTATCAGGACAAGGTTCAACTCGACAATTCGCTAAGTTTAAACAGCGGCAATGCAGATGTGACTTTTGGGGATACCGTTGATAGCAAGACGGGTATGGTGAACGACCTGAGAGTAAATGCAGGTTCGGGAAACATTGCCTTCAATGGAATAGTAGGCAGCACGCCCCTAGGCAACTTGACCATCGACAGCGCTGGTAATCTGACAGCAGCCAACTCAATCACCGCCGCGAGCATCATTCAAAAAGCTGGCAGTGGCAACACCACCTTCAACGGCGCACTCAACACGAATGGCGCGGGTGGTATCGATCTAAGGGGCAACAGCTTCAACTTCAACGACGCCATCAACACCACGGGAAGCGGTGGGGTCACTATCAACAATAGTGGTCAACTGACCATTGACTCTAAAGCCGAGATGAACTTAGCGGGAGCCTTTGTGCAAAACG
>CBDTXL010001192.1:0-1959 GCA_965364435.1 uncultured bacterium | reverse complement strand
TCAGCTGTCATCGAGAAGCTAGATGCCCAAATCGAAGCTCCAAGGGCATTTCGATGGGATTTTTCTCGCAACCATGCTCCCTATGAAGGCACAATCTCAAGCTCTGGATTTGAGATCCGTCGCATTATTCACTACCGCAACTCGTTTTTACCAAATATCCGAGGCCGATTTGAGTCCTCAGCTGAGGGAAGACTCATTCGCGTCACCATGAAGTTGCATCCCTTTGTAATCGCTTTCTTACTTTTTTGGTACTCGGTATGGTATAGCATCTCAATCCCCTTTTTTCTGTTTGGGGCTTTGTCTGGGGATGTGGATGTGTTCACAGCCTTCCAGTTTGTGGGACTGCCAATTCTATTATTATTTGTATTCTGGTGTTCGTTTTGGTACGAGGCAAATCGCAGCCGTCGCGAATTAGCCCAGATAATTCTAGGAGAACCTCTTGGGCAGCCAACTTCTGGTAATCTGGCGCGTAGAGCCTTGTGGATTTTGGCGATCGCTGCAATTGTTCTCTGGAACGCTTTCAGTTGGAACTTTTTACCCTCTGTTCAACAAAGATCGGCTTCCATCGCAGCGAAGTACTGTTCTCAAAATTCAACCCAGTCTCCCTACTGCGATTTCTCGGTTGTTCGTACCCTGAAGGGACATCCCACAGCCTCTGCCCTTGCCATCAGTGCTGACGGTCAAACTTTGGTCAGTGGTGGGCAAGATAAGGCAATTAAAATTTGGGATCTGCAAACGGGACAGTTGAGAAAAACACTTCAGAGCGATTCGGGTGAAATTCAGGCTATAGCGATCGCACCTGATGGAAAAACTGTTGTAAGTGGCAGTGGCGATCGCATGGTTCGCATCTGGGATATTACCTCAAACCAGCCTCCCCAGATGCTCAAGGGGCATTCTAGTGATATCCGCCAGGTCGAGATTTCATCCGATGGAAAGACGATCATTAGTAGCACTTATGGCGAGATTAAAGTGTGGGATCTGGCAACAGGTCAGTTAAAAGCAACATTGCCCAATTTGCCAACCGCTGAAATCAAAATTGGTCCGGTCTTGCTTGAAAGCCAACCGCCACGTTTTTATCCCCTAGCTATCAGTTCAGATGGCAAAACGGCACTAGTTCAATTAGATAGCAAACTTGTAGCGTGGAATTTGGCTACAAACCAGCAAACAGTCCTCCAGACATCATGGTTTAGCCGTATTTACTCTGCACGCATTAGTCAGGATGGGCAGATAGGAGTTACCACCTCATACAGACAACCTGTAACACATCTAAAGGTGTGGGATTTGAAAACGGGAACGCTTAAGGCAGAGGGACGTGTGTCCTCTTCTCCCAACCAACGAGGACTTAATGACATTGCCCTTACTCGCGATAGCGCAAGCGCTGACTTCGGCGTGAGCGCTCAGTCGAACGCTGCTGAAGCAGATCGCATTGTTGGTAGCACTAAGGAGGGGCTTAAGGTGTGGAATCTTCAAACAGCCGAGTTAGAAGCAATTCTGGATGAAGAGTGGATGAGCCATTTAGTTGTCAATTCTGATGGAAAACTCTTAGTTGGAGTTACAGGTGAGCCACACTCTCAGAATACCCAAATAAAAGTGTTGCAGCGTCCGTAAACTTGAAATCTAAACCGATTAATATTGCTCTTACACAAGGAAACCCAACATCTCACAAGTGCAACTATAGCTGACAGCTTCCGACACGAGAGAAGACTTCTTGACTGATGCTAGGAGCCTTGGCTGACCAATGAGAACCTAAAAGGCACCATTGAAGTGTGAGTACCCTTAACCATGTGGGATGATCGGAACGACACGATTCTGGCACTCCCAGTTTTACATAAGTTACTGGGAGGTGTCCTTCTCCTCCACGCGGGTTAAAAATTAGCGCGTCACGCTTCAATCGCGCATCGTCTCTGACTGTCCAACCCACGCGACGAGCAAAGCGATCGTATACTTCCGATTCAACAT
>CBDTXL010001191.1:0-1960 GCA_965364435.1 uncultured bacterium | reverse complement strand
TCAGATTGTACTGCGGGTGGAGCAATGCCAGGGATGAAGGTTCGATGCATATTTATACCAATTCTCTATGAAGCTGCACTTTATTTGACCCCCGGCTGTCGCCGTCCCCCTTCCAAGGGGGACTACAGTGGGTAATTGATTAAGTGCAATGTTACAGCTCACATTCTTTCCCTCAAGTGTCACACTACAGATTTTAGGGAACGGGGAACAGGAAGACTAGTTTACGTACTATATAGTCTAAAAAGTTACATAAAGCTAGTTCTGGATTCCGAAAAAACCGATTGTGACAGTCAAAGGTGCGGAATGTGGGTGGGAAGTACCGTAGCCACTACAAATGACCTTTTAAGACATGAAGCGATCGCGCAAGGATTGGAGGTTCTCACGGAAAATAATCGTGTTGGGATGATTGACTCCTAGTTGTTGTTCAGCAATTTCTACAGCTTGCAAAAAGAACGACTCGGCGTTGGCGTACTTTCCTTGAGACCTATAGAGTTCTGCCAAATTGTTTAGGCTAGTAGCGAGAGACCTGTAGAGTTCTGCCGAATTGTTTAGGCTAGTAACAACATCGGGATGGTTTGTTCCCAGCAGACGTCGTCTCAACAGTATAGCTTGCAGATACAACAGCTCAGCTTCAGTGTATGGTCCTTGAGGCCTGTCTTGAAAGCTGTAAAATTTTGCCAGATTGTCTAAACTAGTAGCAACATTGTCTAAACTAGTAGCAACATCGGGATACTCAGTTCCCGGCGGGCGCATCCAACTTTCTATAGCTTGCACATACATAGGTGAGGGAGCGATGATATTCTCTTGCGTTGAAATATTAGGAATCTTCTGCGCGGCTGTTACCATTAATTGACAAAACTTTTGTTTAAGTTGGTCTGCCTCAACTAATTTTGCAAACTTACTCCACAAAAAAAATTGAATCGACCGATTCAGTTGATAGCTCTCTTGCCCACAACGCTTTATTAAACCCAGATTTAGCAGTGCTTTGTCTCTAGCATCCTCTAACGCTTCCTTTTCTTGGTCGGGTAAAATTTGCTCCACCAACAACCAAGGGATGGGCGTAGGCGCAAACAGGCTGAGCAAGCAAGCTAATTGCTGAGCTAACTCATCGAGTTCCTGCCAACTCAACTCAAGGGCAGCCATACCTCTCAATATTATCGCC
Organism: uncultured bacterium; assembly: GCA_965364435.1. Lineage (GTDB taxonomy): Bacteria > Cyanobacteriota > Cyanobacteriia > Cyanobacteriales > Coleofasciculaceae > CBDTXL01. The sequence continues at coordinate 798 of CBDTXL010001191.1, read as the reverse complement.
CTATGCTCAGGGTGTGGCTGTTGTTGCGGAAGAGGGTCTAATCCGAATCGTTGCCGCATTTCTGCCACTAACAAACTCGGTTTGGGCTCTAAATGTTGCCGCATTTGCGCCACGGACAAATCCGGTTTTCGCTTTAAATATCGTGCTACCAACTCCAACTCCAAGCGCAAATATCCTAACTCTGCACACAGTTGTTTGGCTTGGTCAAGTTCTCTATAGATGCGCTTATCAACAAATGATACCAACAGCTCTATCGCCGCCTTTTCAGAAAGAACTTTCAAGGGTAAGGTATTTACATTTTTATCATTTTTCAAAACCTTATCCTTTTCCAATTGATGAGATTTTCCATATTCTTTAATTAGAAACTCACACAATCTGTAAAATTTATTTGAACCTTTACCACCGATGCTGAACTTGCTGTAGACCCCAGTTATCCGAGTACAAAAAGCTTCTGGAGAAATATAGAGAGTACTTGCAGTATTTGCAGCATCTGATTTATCTTCTTTGTGACTAAATCGCCGAATAAATACCCCCTTTTGTTCCGGGGAAAGTTCATATTCATTAACCAACTGGTTTAGAAAATCCTCTGGTAGCTGAAGCACTCGCTAATCTCGCAATTACTTAACAAGCTAGTCTAACCAACTTTGAAAGTTATGTAAGGCAATTTCAGCCTACCGCTCTTCTGTCAAACTGGGTGACCGCGAATGCTTAAACCCTGATTTGAGCTAAAGGGCGATCGCACACGTGGCGAGAAGCGATCGCAAATCTTAGTTTAAGGTTGTGCCTCTAAGGGGACAA
>CBDTXL010001190.1:0-1960 GCA_965364435.1 uncultured bacterium | reverse complement strand
TGTTGAATGTTAAGCTGGCTTAACCCTAAAGTTGCCAGAGTAGAGCCAGCGAATTGCAAGAAATGACGACGAGAACTCCCTGTCATAACCCCTCTATTGGTAAATGCTTATCAAGGTTTTTCTACCATACCTGCTTATTTCTCTAGCTAGGCAGTTGTATCAGAGTCTGTAACACCATCAAGTCTGCGCTGAACATTGGTAGGCTGGAAATAGTCCCCAGTGGCTTTGTACAAGGAGATTAGACTTGAAGTATCAGAATTCACAAAATTGGCAAGCTTTAGTTGGGGGGATTATCGCGGCAGCACTGATTCTCCTGAGCTTTAGTTCTTTTGTCATCATCAACCCAGGACAGGCAGGAGTGATCAGCATTTTGGGTAAAGCTAGAGATGGAGCCTTACTCGAGGGCATCCACCTCAAACCACCCCTGATCTCAACCGTAGACATCTATGATGTGACAGTGCAAAAGTTTGAAGTCCCAGCGCAGAGTTCCACCAAGGATCTTCAGGATCTATCGGCGCGATTCGCCATCAACTTCCGCCTCGATCCAACAGAGGTCGTTGAGGTCAGAAGGAAACAAGGAACCTTAGAGAATATTGTCTCAAAAATTATTGCGCCCCAGACTCAGGAATCCTTTAAAATCGCGGCTGCCAGGAGAACCGTTGAAGAAGCGATTACCAAAAGGACGGAACTCAAGCAAGACTTTGATACAGCTTTAAGCGATCGCTTAAACAAGTACGGAATCATCGTACTCGATACCAGTGTCGTTGACCTAGCCTTCTCCCCAGAGTTCTCTAGGGCAGTTGAGGAGAAACAAATTGCTGAACAACGGGCGCAAAGAGCAGTCTATGTAGCGCAGGAAGCGGAACAAGAAGCGCAGGCAGACATCAATCGCGCTAAGGGTAGGGCAGAGGCTCAAAGACTGTTGGCTGAAACCCTTAGAGCGCAAGGAGGTCAGCTCGTTCTTCAAAAAGAAGCGATCGAAGCTTGGAGACAAGGCGGTTCCCAGATGCCAAACGTCCTGGTTATGAGTGGCGACTCAAATAGCAGTGTGCCATTCCTCTTCAACCTGGGTAATTTTCAGCAGGCACCCGCCCCTCAGTAGTGAAAGAGTTGAAGGTTGAAAGGTTGTTCTAGCCCCGACGCCCGACGCCCGACGCCCGACGCCCTAGTACAGATTAATTCCTTGAGCTACTACCACCAGCAGCACAATACCTTTCCACCTGACTACCTCAGCGACTTACAGGGGCAAATCCTAGCTTGCCCCTACTTTGCGGTAAATAACCTGAACCGCGACTTTGTAGGAACCAAGGGATTTTCAGTCGTATTCCAGCGCTCAGGATTGGGTGAAGTCGAACAACGCTTTCCCTTCTTCAAACCCTATCTAAGTGTTGCTCTGCAACCGACCTGTAACGCCTTCTATCTCAATCCACTGCTGTTAAAGACAGGTTCCCGTGTTGATCCACACATTGACCGCAGTTTGCGCTCCTACTGCAAAACCATTGAGCCGCCTGCGATTGTTAGCGTCCTCTATGTCCAGGTGCCACCTGCTCTCCAAGGAGGGGAACTAGTGCTGCGCCACAACAAGCGCCAAGTTGGTCAAATCAGACCTCAGGTTAACACTCTGCTTTACTTTCAAGGCGATTTGACCCATTCAGTTAATGCACTCACAAGTCCAGGGACTCGCCTCAGCTTAGTTTGTGAGCAGTACAACCTCAGGGAAACTGAACTCCAGGAGATTCCGGAATTTACCCTTGAGTCTAGGGCGAACAAGTCACAGGTTAAAGGCTCTAAACAGGGAGGAATCACTTCCTCCCGTTACTAATTTGTGGCTTCTCCCCACACTAACTGCAAGCAGTGTAGCGGGGGATTCTTACCTCGCGATAAGAGTTTCCTGCTTCAACGGAACTGTCATGCAGTCTTCCTCCACAGGCAGAATACCGTATGCCCTACGGCTATCTCA
>CBDTXL010001189.1:0-1965 GCA_965364435.1 uncultured bacterium | reverse complement strand
TCGCTGATTGACACTCTCAACTCTTAAAAATCTACCCCTCGCTTCAAATCCACACCCTTCTCGCAGTAGTGTTTATGGCAAATCATCTCTGAGTGGACACTGGCGAGGTCGAAGTATGCTGGTTGATTCAGGCAGCGACCCGTGATAATCACTTCCGTGTCGCGGGGTTTACGCAACAGAGCATCCACAATCGGCTCCACCTGCAACAGTTCCAGGTCAACCGTGGGATTAAGTTCGTCCATAATAATGGTTTTGTACAAACCAGACGCTAAAGCTGCTCTGGCAATTTCCCAGCCTCGTTCAGCTTCCACATAGTCTGCGATCTCTTGCTGTCCCCGCCACACGATCGCATCTCGACCACAACGGTGATGATCGACTAGAGCAGGGTACGATTGCCTCAAAGCGGCGATCGCGGCGTCTTCTGTATAGCCACTACCACCCTTAAGCCACTGCATAATCAGAACTCGGTGTGACTTATCGGTGCTAATCCCCCGACCAATTGCCTGCAACGCCTTACCTAAAGCATTCGTGGATTTGCCCTTCCCCGCCCCTGTGTAGATTTCGATTCCTTCAATCCCCTGTTCCCTGGAGGCAGGGTGGTCGTGAGGCACAGACTCACTATGCAAATCGGCAAGATCTAGCACCGCTTGGGGCGTTCCCCGACCTGTAACAATAATTTCCAGACTGGATGGCTTGTTTTTCAGCGTCCGAATCACCTCGTCTAACGGCAGCAAGCCCAAATCCAAAACTGGGTTCAGCTCATCCAGGACAATAACCGAATAGAGGTCAGACGCGATCGCTCCTTTCGCAACATCCCAGCCCCGTTGTGCCTCAGCCGCATCAAAGCGCGTCACCTCCTCTCTGGCAAAAAAAGACGAACGGCCCGTGCGTACTTGGTCAATCAAGTGGGGGAAACCCCTTTGCAACGCTTCAATCGCCGCATCCTCATCGTAGGGGCGTCCCGGCCCTTTGAGAAACCGCAACAACAAGACGCGACTTGCTTCTGCTGACTTAATCCCCAGTCCAATCGAGCGTAAAACAACGCCCAATGCTGCCTGAGACTTACCTTTCCCCGCGCCATCGTAAACGTGAATCTGACCGATGAGGCGCTCAGAACGCTCAGCCGCCGTGCGAATACCAATACCAGTTCTGGTCATCCCGATCCTTGAAACTAACCCCAATGCACAAGTTTACCTTCAACCGGGCTTCAGAGGGGCTATGGGCTAGAGGGAAAATCTCCCCCCTGATAGGGGTCACAATCCCACCCCTGCTCCTGGTCTAGAAAATAAATATGTTGGAATTAGCGGAGTGTTCAAGGCAGCCTAAAATGGGAGTTTAGTCCTAATAGCTATCAAAATATAAAGGGGAAAGTGTAGACCCTTGAACGTCCACAAAAACGGTTAAGGAGCCGACCGTTATGACAGAACCCGTTTTACCGATACAGACGATTTTGTTTCAAGTCTTATTCCTGCTTGTGGCGATCGCGCTGGAAGCAAGAGTCTTACACCGCAGGCTAAGAATCACCCGCAAAACCAGCGTTGAATATGCCACATCGATTAATTTACTCGCCGCGATTGTCGGTTGGTTAGGTTTTTTTATACTCCAGAACCTGCTACCCCAGCCATTAAAAGACCAGATAATTAGTTATATTTTTTTTGATCGCCTTCTGGGTTCCCAACCTGAAAATTTCCATTTAGTGATTGCTGCAACTGGCAGTTTCATTTTCTTCTCGGCCTTCCTCATTAAGCTGAAAGGACTACAGTTACTAGAAGCTGTGCTACACAGTTCCCCAGAACTACAACCATCACCGACACTTGATAAACGGCATCGGTCAGCGTGGTCAGATCGTCTAGATCAAGCAATTTTACGTACCGACCCTCATCAGGCAACGACCGTCCTCCTCGCTAATGCCTATAGCCATAGTGCAATTTTGCTGCTTTTGTTTCTTCGTTTCCTTCAGCTCAA
>CBDTXL010001188.1:0-1966 GCA_965364435.1 uncultured bacterium | reverse complement strand
GTGCAAGATGTCAGCCGACTTGAACTATGAGACGGCGGTTAAAACCCCGGCGGGTAAGTAGGTAGACAAAAAATGTTGGTAATGACAAGGCTTCAACTGTGGGGACTCCCCTACTCCCTACTCCCCATTCCCTACTCCCCCTAAAGGCTTCAGTGCTAGAGCATTTGATAATTTCTGTAAGAACTCTTTGGTTAACTCGATGAAAGCTTTTGCGCCCGCTGCCTGAGGTTCTGTTAGCACGACAGGTTGAAATTCATCAACGGCTTTTGCTACAGAAACATTCCTGGGAATTTCTGTCTGAAAAATTTTGGTTTCACCGAACTCATCAGTAAGTCGATTCTTGACTTTTTGAGCCATGTTGGTGGCATGACCCAAGGAAGAAAAGACAATACCAATGAGGTTAATGTTGGTGCGATCGCTTTCTTTGAGTTTGCGGATACGACCTTCGAGTATCCCAATACCGATAACCGATAAAGGTTCTGGTTTTGCAGGAACTAAATAAAAGTCACTTGCAATTATACCACTACGAGTCAAAAGATAATCACCTGGAGGAAAATCTAACAAAATAAAATTATAATTGTTTATAATTGGCTGAAGAAGTCTTTTCACTAAATCGTTTTCAAAGGAATTCCAGCTTTTCTCAAACTCTTGCTGGCTACTATTAGACTGAGAAAAGAGTAGGGCGGCTAATAAGAAATCATTGTAAAGCTCGATATCACCAGGCAATAAGTCAAGTCCATTAACCTTACAAATATTATGCTGAATTATTTGTTGAAGAGGGATGGTTGAGTGAGCATCCGGTTGAAGAACTTGATTGAGTAATTGTTTTAAGGTGCGGTTCTCTTTCTTCACCTTAGCAAAGTGAAGTGGCGGCATCAGGCTAAGAGTGGCATTAATCTGGGTATCTAGATCGACGACTAACACTCGCATCCCATGCTCTTTTGCCAAACAAGTGGCTAGGTTGACGGTGGTGGTAGTCTTCCCAACGCCGCCTTTCATATTCACTATTGAAATGACGTATGCCATCAACTCTGCCATCTGAAGAAGATGTAATTATCTTAATCGGAGTCGTCAGACAGAGGGGGAAATTCAATAGTCAGCGGTTCCACTGCGCAACTGAGTAAGTATTTATTCTTAGTACAACTCTCGATGAAGGGGTTCGGAAATAAAGGTATCCTTAGCTAGGATATTGGGGGCGATCGCCATTTTGGAAGTGACGCCATGCCTTTCTTAAAGCCGCTGGTGCGGGATTATTCCTGTCGTACACTACAATCACATTGGTGAGGAAACGTCCGGCTGGTACTAAAATCTCTCCCTTGTGGGCTAAAGCAATAGAAGCACCCCCATCCAAGTTCATCGCTTCAACACAGCCAATCGCCTTCATAATTTCGGCTTCTTGTTGCAAAGATAAGCTAGCGATAAAAGTAACTAAAAACAGCTGTTGTCTATTGGCAGGAAACCCAATCGCTGTGCGACCTCCCGCATTCAGAACATGAGGGTCAGCAAATCCTTCGGCTTTAGGCGCTAGCCAGATGTTTCCTTGCTTGACAAGTCTCGGTCCACAGGTGAGAGAAAACCAGTGCTGATTCCACTCCGGTTTCCCTTCAGCGCGTGCTGTAATCATTTCTAGTTGATTGTCCGCCCTTATCCCCAAGGTGGTGCCATAATTTTCCCAACGGCTGTATCTGAGAAATTGACCAGCCGCAACCATGTTCCCCATGACTCGTTTTTGAGCATCTTTGCTAAAAAAGGTGCCGTTGGCGACCACAGCAGCTTGATAACGAGCAACAAGCTTTTCAAAGGGTTCATCGCCGTTGCTCACCGTCGCACTGTTAGCTTGAGCGGCATTATTGGCTAACCCAATAGTGATGAAGGTTTCCGGGTCAGTAAAGTCAATGATCGTTTGATAAAAAGATACCCCAGCCAGGGTTTTTGGGATCACTTGTACAGGTGCAACTCGTTTTGG
>CBDTXL010001187.1:0-1969 GCA_965364435.1 uncultured bacterium | reverse complement strand
ATGCCCAGGATGTGATGCGTGCAATTGAAACGGATAGATGGGCAGTTCGAGCAACCAACACGGGCTATTCTGGCATTGTAGACCCCCACGGCAGAACCCTCTGGATTTCTGGGATTAACACGTATGAAATTCACGCTGCAACGATTTACCGACGGCAAGCGAAGACTCTCTATGTGCAATGGGGAGATTGGTTAACACCAGTTTTGTTGGGGTGCGCCGCGTTATCGGGGTTTGTTTTTAAGTGCCGATAAATAGTGCGAATTGTTTCTTATTATTAGCCCTTAGCCATTATAGCGTTACCCTGTAAACGAAGGAATCATACCTCGTTGCATTCAAACGTATAACTCTCTCTTTCTCTTACCGAGAGCGTCCTGGAGTGACTCTGTGGTAGCCTGCGGCAAGCCGCTACGCGTCTACGTTAAATTCTACTAAGAGCAGCAACTCAGTATCAACCGGACTTGAGATAAAAAGTCGCTTGTCCTATGTTAATTAAATCTCTAAACCGCACCTTTGTAAAAGTTGCTGGCAAGGCTCCTCTGCGAACTATCCTCATTGTCCCCTTCGTCGTGCAAATTGTTGGGGCAGTGGGGTTGGTAGGGTATCTCTCCTTTAGAAATGGGCAACAGGCAGTAAACAACGTTGCTTCCCAATTGCGTAGCGAAATTAGCGATCGCATCTCTGATCGCATCACTACTTACCTAAAAACGCCTCATCTAATTAATTCAACCAACGCCGATGCTATACGTCTTGCTCAGTTGGATATTATAAATCCCAAAAGCTTAGAACGCCACTTTTTAAAACAAATTCAAATCTTTGATTCACTGAGTAGAATTTATTTTAGCAACCCCCAGGGTGGACTCATTTCCGTTGGCAATGATGAGAGAGGTTTTTACGTTGCTTCTACGGAAAATTTCGCCAGAGGGAACCTTCGCATACAGGGGGTAGATAAGCAAGGAAATTACAAAAAATTATTGGTAAATAAACCAAATTATGATGCGAGAGAGCGACCTTTTTATAAAACGGCTAGAGATGCAGGTAGACCGACATGGAGTCCCATTTATGTCTATGTTCCTGCTTCTAGAGGTTTAGGGATTGCGGCTAGTTACCCTTTCTATGATAACGCTGGCAAGTTCCAAGGCGTTTTATCGAGCGATCTATCTCTTGTTGCTATCAGTGAATTTTTACAAAACTTGAAAGTTAGTGCTCAGGGAAAAGCGTTTATCATCGAGCCTTCAGGACTGATAGTGGCGTCTTCAACCACCGAACTTCCCTTCCTCAGTAGTGCAGATAGACAAGATAATAAACGGCTCAAAGCAACCGAAAGTAAGGAGCCATTAATTCGCGCTACAGCCCAGCATTTAATCTCTGAATTTGGCAACCTTACCAACATTAACACCCCAAAACAACTTGACTATGAAATAGACGGCAAACGGCAATTAGCACAGGTAACCCCATTCAAAGATGAGTTTGGTTTGGATTGGTTAATTGTGGTAATCGTGCCAGAAGCCGACTTTATGGAGCAAATCCACGCGAATACCTACACGACTCTCCTGCTGTGTGCCGCTACCTTAGTCGTGGCTACAGGGATTGGCATTCTTACCGCTCACTGGATTACAAAACCAATTCTGTGCTTGAATACCGCTGCTAAGGAAATTGCCGAGCGCCAGCAAGTTGAACAAGCCCTTAGAGAAAGCGAAGAACGCTTCCTCGAAATTGCAGGCATTATCAGTCAGTTTTTCTTTGTTCGTTCAGCAAATTCAGGTCAGTTTCTTTATGTCAGTCCAGCCTATGAAAAAATCTGGGGACATACCTGTGAAAGCCTATACCAAAGCCCCGAATCGTGGATGGAGGCAGTGCATCCAGATGAGCGCGAGTTGGTTCTAGATTCCCTCAGAGAACAGTTTCAAGGAAATCCGGTTAAGCGGGAGTATCGAATAATTCGACCTGATGGTCAAGAGCGCTGGGTTGT
>CBDTXL010001186.1:0-1970 GCA_965364435.1 uncultured bacterium | reverse complement strand
CCCGCCTCAAAGCGTCCGGGGCGCTCTGATGCGCTACACGATCCGGCTGAAGCGCGCGTTGATGGCCTTGCAGTTTGCAAAGCTATTCTGCGTGTGCAGCTTGTTCATAGCCTGGTCGGGCACCATTTCTCAGGCACAGCCAGCCACCGACTGGCGAAGTCGCGTGGACGAATACTGGGGAAGAGGACTACCCGTTGACGAACAACTCTCCATTTTCGATACGTACTGGCGCACTGCGGATTCGGTATTTGCCGCTTTTGCCTCTGCCCCGGTCGATTGGGATGCGCAGCGGATCCGATATCGAAGCGAGATCGAGACGGGCGCAAGCCGTGGCCGCTTTGCAGCGATTTTGAACCATCTTGCCCTGTCGCTGCGCGAAAGCCACACCTTTGCCATCGACTCGCTCGTAAACGTGACCACCGTTCCGCGTGCGGGAGTCCCTTTGCTGTACCCATCCGTAAAAGGAGACAACGGGCACTTTGGAGCCTGCCTGACTCCGCTGCCGGACAGCACGCTACTCGTTTACAAAGTTGCTGACGACCATCCGCTTGGATTGCACCCGGGCGACGTAGTGGTGGGATACGACGGCGTGCCCTGGAAAACACTCTATCCACGCTTGCTCGGCGCCGAACTGCCGCTCTACTGGGGAACGGGCCTCTCGGTAAATGGCGATCCGCCAGGCTGGTCCAGACCCAGGTGGGGTGCGGCGCGGTCCGCCTACGAGCACGACTGGCTCACAGCCGCGGGCTTGAACTGGCACCTGTTCAAATCCATCACGCTGATCCGCTACGCGACGAGCCAGACGCAACAACAACCCACGGCGCTGCTGCAAGGGCACTACATGCCGATCCGATGCACCGAGCAGCTTCCCGTTCCAGGCGTCCCGCCCCCGTCCCCCAGGTGGACCGGAGAAAGCGACCAACCTGGTCCGGGTGAATACGTGAGTTTCGGAATAGTTGAAGGTACAAGTGTAGGATATATCTACGTGTGGAGTTGGTTCTACGGTCAGGTATCCAGAGATTTCCGTGATGCTATAGCGCATTTGCAGGGAAACCCTGAGATCAAGGGAATCATCATAGATTTTAGATTTAATCACGGGGGATTCGTATCTGTGGCTAATGAAGGGTTTTCGATCCTATTCAAGGAGAGGATAGAGACCTTGGAGATGCTCCAGCGGTCAAGCGCGTCAGACCGGTATAAACTCGTCGAGTCTGAAAGCTGGGCGGAGCCTTTGTACATTGATGGGAACCCTGATACATATTTCGATCAACCTATCGCGGTGCTCTCCGGGCCAGGCGCCTTCTCAGCAGGGGATTTCAATATTCTTCGCCTTCGTTACCACGCCCGTGTTCGTGTATTTGGAAAACCGTCGTCTGCAGCATTCACGCCAGCTCTACGAGTTAAATTTCCAGACGGGTTTTATGGAACCATGTCGTATCTCAATGCCCTAAAGCTGGATGTTCCAGAAGAATTGCTAGTGCACAGCGAACAGCAACCCGATGAATCTGTTTGGCTTACTCCTGAGACCGTATCAGATGAGCAGGACAATGTAGCCAACCGTGCACTCGACTGGATCAAGGCACAATCCGTCGAGTTTGACAAAGTAAATCCACCGTTTGTAGCAACGTTTGAAAGCGTTACGCCCAATCCTGCTTCGGACGAAATAGTAGCGTGGGTTGCGATTCCCTCAGTCAGTAGGGTGCGCTTGGAATTATATGATATGACGGGACGTTACGTGATGCAAATCACGGACGAATTCTTATCTGAAGGAAGACACCCTCTTCGCTTTTCAGTTAACAGGCTTTCGGGTGGCGCATATGTGCTGCGCGTATCGTTGGGTGATAAAATATATATGCGTACATTATTCGTTGTGAGATGAATGGATAAAGAGGCAGTAACAAAACATAAACCAAGACAGGTTTCGGCGCATTCAACTTGACAAGTATGATCTGGCACAGCCCGGTATCCCT
>CBDTXL010001185.1:0-1971 GCA_965364435.1 uncultured bacterium | reverse complement strand
AGATGATTATTGCTCCAATTTTAGTTGACCTCAGGAGACAGCTACAGGAGCGGGTAAACTTATTTTCCGGTATTGAATTTGATGTAGATAAAGATAAGGGATTGAATGGGGTGTGTGATTTTATTATTAGTGAATCTCCCGAACAGCTATTTGATCTGCGCTTTGCAGCGTTCGACTGAGCGCTCACGCCGAAGTCAGCGCTTCGCTATTGCATATTCGCCGGTGTCTAGAATCGAACTTTTTGGCTTAGCGGTTCCGGAGTCGCTCTAGCTAATCCCCCGTTCTTCGAGTACGAAGCGCTTTTTTCGATAACGCTAGCGCGCTACCTTTTCTGAAGGTACTACGCCATGTAAGACTTGATTGTTAAAAATCAACAAGCATCCAATGGCGAAAACACCAATTGAGTTGTATCGAAGCGGCAATGCTAATTCTTCTAGAATGGATAATGTTCGACCCAAGGATGTCGCAACTTATACTGATGATAACGGTCAAGTCTGGGTCAATGGTACTTTAGGGGGAGGAATCTCGACATTTGCAACTCCAAGAGCGGGAAAAAACTGTTGGAAACTAGATCGGGGAACTGAAATTCCACCGGAACTAGAATTGGTTAACGATCACGACGATCATTGGTTATGGAAACCGAGTGAGACTATGCTGCTGGACGACTACAAAGCAGCACTGCAACGGATAGGTGTATCTTTTTACAAAGTTAATTGATTGTTAGATAACAGTAGTTATTAAGTATACATAAGGAGCTTCATATGAATCTATCCTATAAGGCAACACAGTTTATCATTGAAGCTATCGAATATCAAATCAAGGCATATCAAGAGCGTCTCGATAGGGAAGATTTAGATGAGGATGAAGCCTCAGATATAATCAATGATTCTGGTTTTTTAGAAGCGCTCTGTAGAGACTTAAGGAAGAATCTAAATGAGGGTAAGATACCTGATAGACTAAACTCCTCTGATAGCTCCTTAGTCGGAATAAAAGAAAGGTCTTCAGAAGAATTGGTCAAGCAAGTTCTACAGTTATCAATGAATGAGCGATTATTGCTGGTAGACGCGATTACTGAGTCTATTCGTCAGGAATTTCAGTCTCGCCCAGCACAGGAGCCTTTATCCGAGAATTTCGATAGTTTTGCACCCAATCTTAAAACAGATATTGTTTGTGTTGCTCCAATCCGTACTATTGTTCGGCGCGATGACGAAATCGTTCTCATTCGCAAAGTCCGCAAAGTTGAGGAGATTGACGAGAGTCCGTCCATCCAGCCTGATAGCGATGGAACTTACACTGAGAGCAGCGACCTACAGCAAAGTTAGGATTCTATATAGAGGTAGTCCGACTAAATGCTAAAGTTACAAGCTATCTGGGTCTTCTCCTAATTCCCTTAATCGAGCTGCTAAACGTTCCGATCGCGCATTTGCTGCTTCCTCTGGTAACAAAACCAGATTGCCAGCCTGATCATAAAACCGCAACCACACCGCCGTTTCTCGATCTATCGTCCCCTCCCAAGTAGCCAACCATAAGCCTAATCGCTGACACCACAACCACCCTTGCTCATTTGATGGTATTGGCTGATGCAGTTATTAAGGGGTATAATTGAGAACATTTTATATGCTCTAAACACCTAAACCCTACTCCACTCCCCATACTTTAATCGTCTTATCCTCACTCCCACTAACCAGAGTTTGCCCATCCCAACTGAAAGCAAGGCAACTCACCGCGTTTTCATGCCCTGTCAGTGTGTGAAGTAACTTCCCTGTGTGTACATTCCAAAGTAAGATTGTCTTGTCATAACTCCCAGCACTTGCCAGAATCCGTCCATCTGGGCTGAAGGTGAAGCAATTCACCGAGTAGGAATGCCCTTCTAGAGTATGTAGCACTTCCCCAGTGTCGATATGCCAGAGTCGGATTTTCCCATCCCAATTTGTACTGGCGAGAAATTGTCCATCCCGACTGATAGCGATC
>CBDTXL010001184.1:0-1972 GCA_965364435.1 uncultured bacterium | reverse complement strand
AGGCAGTTCTACGAGGGCCGGGACGTGCCGCCGCGTAACTTGCCTGAGAAAAAGTGAAGAGTAAGTCCTGGGGTTCGGGGCTTTTCCCAGGGGTAGGAGCCCCTACGAAAAATCATTGTGCGTGATGATTAATGAACTGGTGTTCTAGACTCCCATCAATAAAAACAAGCCGAAGAGAATCGCCACACCCCCCAGGATGAACGACCAGAGACGCTGGAAACTCTTGACATTCGTTCCCTTGTGTGTATCAAACTGGGTCAGATCAACCCAGGAACCAACACCCCGTCGGAACCAACCTGTGAGACTAACCTGCGACCCAAGCAATTTCTTCACCCGGTTCATGCCAAACAGAAAATTCCCAATCCAACCGAAGCCAGAGGCGTAGCGCAGGTAAATCATGCCAGTACAGTCTTGGAGTTTGAGGTCTGACCCAAACTGATAACCAGCATCAGTGCGACCAATCAACTTACCCTGGAGTTTCACGGGTTGACCACGCAAGGGGCTGGCATAGGGGTCAGACATTAAGGATAGGATGTCAGATTCCTCTGCCTGCTTGAAGTTGGGGAACATCACGAAGGTTCGGAGCAAGGTTCCCACTCCCAAGCCAAGGAAGGCAAAGGCGAAGGGCGCAGTCGGGATGCTCCCCACAACAGCAATCCCGATTAGCAGACCCGCAACAAATCCGATGGGCATAGCACAGAAGAGCAACAGGTCTAAAACAAAGTTGCCGTAGAGCTTTTTCTTATTGAGGTTTCTGCTCTTTCCCACGATGCGGCCCATATCAAACTCGGTTGGTAGACCCAGCTGTTCTGTATAGTTGCTGAGGGCGCGGATACGTTTACCAATTAGAGGGTGAGTGGAATTCAACTCCATCCAGTAAGCCCAAGGGTTACACAAATCCCACAAAAATACTCGACCCAGCTGTTGGGGTTTTGCAGCAATGCCGTAGGCGATGCCAGTGCTAGCCGCTGCTTTGGGGTCATAGATGCCCAGGGCGCGGGTACCTTCCATTAAATGGCTGGGTAATGATGCCCGTTTTCCCTCTTCCACGATCCCGTAAGCAATCTTCACCAAAGCGCGGGAGAGGGCGTTGGGGTTGCGGGTGCTTTCAGCAGCAAAGTGGTCGGCAAAGTACTCCCGTGTCCGGGAAAGGTACAGCAGCAGGTAAGTGCCAATGATGTAAAACAGATAGGGGACGAAGGCAGCATAACCGGCAGCGTCTTTGATCTTGCCGTTGCCTCCTTTACGATCCAAGCGCGTTGCAAAGGTATAAATCAGATAGGTGATTTGCACCAGAGTGGATGCTAAAGTCATCACCGCAAAGTCCCAGTGGACGATGTGACCCAGTTCATGGGCATAGACGGTGGCAATTTCCTCATCGTTGAGGTAGGTAAAGAGTCCCTGACTGACCACCAGACGAGCGTTGTTGGGCAGGGAGCCATAGGTGAATGCTGTGGGGTTTTGGTCATCTATGATTCCCAGTTGGGGCTGTTTAAGCTTTTTCTCTTGACAAATACGCCGAATTATTCCTGCTGCCTCAGGACTTTGACTCTCAACGTCTGCCAGGGAAACCCAGCGCGTTTTGTAGAGCGATTTCTGGGTCCAGTCCATCAGCAAGGGAGACAGGAAGAAGGCAGCAATGTTAAAAATCAGGCTGATAACTAGTGCGATCGCTAACGTAGTTGTTGGGTTGTCGCTACCGAGGATGAACACCAGCGCTAAACTCAACACCAACACGATGCCGAATAGCAAGGAGAGGGTGATGCCAGAAGCGAGAGTAAGATTACCAGCGACGCCTGCCAAAGACAACTTTACACTGGCTCTAACCAACTGAGCAGCCTTCTGGACAGGACGGGTTTGCTCCGGCGTCGAGGATGCCGTTTTTTTGGGCATCTGAGGACTGGGGAGGGGGCTGGGTTGCTCCGGCGTCGAGGATGCCGTTTTTTTGGGCATCTGAGGACTGGGGAGGGGG
>CBDTXL010001183.1:0-1972 GCA_965364435.1 uncultured bacterium | reverse complement strand
AAGATATTCAATCGTGGCTCATCGCCAATCTCAAAAATCCGCATGCACGTTATGAACTGGTTTCGCCTGTCCCGTAAACAGTGGCAATCAATCGCACAATTTCTCGGTTTATTTCTCTGTTGCTGTTTCCTGATCGTTAGCTGTGGGGGTTCCAAGACCTCAACACCAACAGCGAATTCGCCCAGTCCCGGCGCTAGCGGTAATGGTCGCATCACCATCGGCTTAACAGATCCGCCCCGGACGCTTGACCCGGCTGATGGCTATGAAGTGTACACTAGCAATATCATCACCAGCCTGGGCGATCGCCTCTATACCTACAAGCAAGGCACCCTCGAATTAGAGCCACAACTCGCCACAGAATTACCCAAAGTGAGTCAGGATGGTCTCACTTACACAATTCCCCTGCGTAAAGGCGTTACCTTCCATGACGGAGAGCCTTTCAACGCCAAGGCAATGGAGTTTTCCCTAAATCGATTTGCCAAAAATGGTGGTAAACCCTCATCGCTGCTCTCCGATATTGTGGACTCAATCAAAGCAACTGGGGATTACGAACTAACCATCAAACTCAAAAATGCCTTTGCCCCGTTTCCAGCTGTGTTAGCGTTCACTGGGATGTGTGCTGTTTCCCCCAAAGCTTATGAAATTGGCGCAGGAAAATTCAAGCCCAGTGCGTTTGTGGGGACTGGTCCTTACAAGTTAGTTTCGTTCAGTCCGCAACAAATTCGGATGGATGTTTTTGACAAGTATTGGGGTGAAAAACCGTCGAATAACGGACTTGACTTTCAGATTTTCACCAACTCCTCCGCTAATTTGTATAATTCCTTCGCTACAGGTGCGGTAGATGTTGCTTATCTAACGTTGGACTCATCGCAAATCCTCAATTTGAAATCCCAGGCGGCATCAAAAAACTGGCAAGTCGTGGAACAGACAGGTGCTTCCCTTAGTTATATGGTGCTGAATGTGAAGCAGAAGCCTCTGGATAAGCTGGAGGTGAGACAGGCGATCGCTTCCTTGATTGACCGTCCCCTACTTACACAGCGCGTCTATAGGGGGCAAGCTGAACCTGTCTACAGCCTGATTCCCCCTAGCTTTGACTCTCACAAACCTGTGTTCAAAGATGCCTACGGCGATGGGAATGTTGAGAAAGTTAAAGCACTACTGACTAAGGCAGGATTTTCGAATAACAAACCTTTTGAGTTGGAAATTTATTACGCCTCAGGTGCCGCCGACCGCGCACAGACCGTCACTACCCTCAAAGAATATGCGGCTCAGAAACTAGAGGGAATGATGCAAATTAAACCCCAAGCAGTAGATCAAACGACTCTGTTTTCCAACGTTGAAAAGGGGGTTTATCAGAGCTATTTGGTGTCTTGGAGTCCGGATTTTGGGGATGCGGATAACTATGTTCAACCCTTGTTTAGTTGTAGCAAAGGGTCAGTCGAAAAAGGCTGTGAACAGGGCGCGAGTCAAAGTCAAGGTTCCTTTTACTACAGCGAGCAAATGAATAAACTGATTGAAGCTGAACGCAAAGAAAAGGAACCTCAAGTTCGCAAGAAAATATTTGGTGAAATTCAAGACCTCATGGCAAAGGATGTGCCCTTTGTTCCCTTGTGGGTGAAGAAAGACTACGCCTTTACCCAGAAACCTGTAAAGGATGTCAAGCTTAACCCGGTTCTAGGTCTGACCTTCTGGGAGGTTAGTAAATCCTGAATAGTCATTAGTCTTTGGTCATTAGACCTCTTGCTCACAATCCTTTTTTTAGGATTTGGAACCACAGATGAACACAGATAAACACAGATGAAATTGGATTATTTGTCTGTTGGTTTTGATAGACTGCGCGCAAGAGGTCTATTAGTCCTTGATCATTAATCAGGTGATATCTAAAAAAGACAAAGGGCTAATGCCCTTTTTGAATTTAAAATCTAAAATCCAAAATTGATAATATGTCTCGCTCCCGTGCCTTACAGTATTA
>CBDTXL010001182.1:0-1972 GCA_965364435.1 uncultured bacterium | reverse complement strand
CGAACTCTGAGCCTCTGTGGTTCGTTAAAAAAAGGGGTATTTAATCCGGATTTCGGATGATTTGTCGGCTTGTGAGAAATTCGGGTTAGAGGCTGGGGCGTCGGGAAGAGAAATTTTCATTCTTTCTTTGTGCGCGACAGCGCAGGCTGTCTAGCTAGGAAACCTAGAGCAACACCAGAGCTTCACAGATTCTTGATAGGGTCTGTTGGTCTTGAAATGAATAAAAGCTTTAAGGAGTTAGCCTTTTAGCTAATCTCCCCTTTGTATCAGTTTAATAGGGAAAAATAAAGTTTCAGTAAATATTGCCCAATTGCTCTTGTAATTTACCTGGTAAGAAGTTGAACTAGCTATATCAAGCTTCTTTGAGCTAAATAAATTATCACTCTTTAGCTCATTTCATCTGGCTCAGACCTTTCCACCAGAGTTGTAACAAATTTTAACATAGCCGGTAGTTACCAAGCTAGTTCTTGATATCAATCAATTATTTAAAGATTAGATGAAAAGGGATTTTCATCTGCTTTTTTATTTTGAATCATCCGGCTTCTTATTGAGAATTAATTCACTTTGCTTTCGTTACAAGGAGTCTCATTATGGCTAAGATTTTCAGGTTCAACGAAGAGGGCAGAGCCTTTGTGCAACAGCCAGTACCAGAAAAATTCACACTGAAGAGCATTCCTGAGTCTTCGACTACAGTAAGTATATTCGCCTCCGGTGCTTTAGGTGCCGATTCCGTACTCGATCGCGAACAGAGCAATCCGAAACAGGATCTCCCTTGGTATGAGAGACCCAATGGAACTTGCAATTTTCTCCAGCCAACATTGATCAACATGGGGGATGATAAGCCACTTCATTTAATGTTTCCTGTCCACTGGAGTGAATCGCTAGCTGTTTTACCTCAAGCCAGAAACCTGGCGCGTGAACTCAATGCACTCTTAGTAGTAATGCTCTATGGAGAGGCGTCTGACAACGACATTGAATCGTTGAGCCTTGAGTTTGCTAAGGCGAGGGTACTTCCCCTTTGGATTGGAGAGAAAAACCGGAGGAAGTTTGACAGGATTATCGCAATGTTTTTAAACAAAACTTATCGCTAAACAGAGGAAAAACTGCTGTTGAGCCTTTCAAGTCGTGCTTAAGCCAGCAACGACGAACCTGATGCGTGAAGATTCACAAGAAATTTATCTGTTTGTTGGGTTCCTCATCAGTCCTTTACGGACAATCACTGGCACATAGACTAACTTGGAAGAAGCAAAAGGATTGTCACTGGAAACTATCAAATGACTAGCTCTCCACTCAAGAAATTCGTCCTGACACCAGCATTACTTTCGGCAGCTGTCTTTGCCACGCTGACTTTACCGCTAGCGATGCTTGGCTCAAAGCCAGTGAGCATCCAATTCCAGAAGGAGCCAGTATTTCAAGGTCAACTTCGGGATGTCGCCACCCCTTACCTGGGCTTAGCCACTGTACTGAGTTTAAGCGCGGGGCTTGCCGGTGTCGCCGTCACAGGGTGGCAGCAATCTACTCGCAAATCGTCTCAAGCCGAGGCACAATTATCGAGCCTTGAGCAACACCTCAAAGAAAAGGAAGAATTACTACAGTCACTCAAACTCTCAGAATCCCGGCTGGAAGTTGCTGGACTGAGCGCTTTTGTGGATGAGAAAATCCCAATCGAGGAAGTTGTCAAGACGCCAGTTGCAAGCCAAGAGACTGTGCCCGTGGCTGAACCCCTGCCGATTACGACTCAAAAGGTTGAACCTCAACCTGTAGCACCACAGCCAGTGACGGTGCAAGCCGCAGCAGCGCGGTTTGCTAGCGCTCAAAGTTTCCTGGGCTATTCACAGGTCAAGCCTGCTGTCAAGGCAGAGAATCAGGCGACTTCACCTTCGTCATCAGAGGTTGAGGAACTCCACGCTCAACTTCAACAAATCATGGTTCAGATGGTCAAGGTGCAACAAGCTCTCTCTACCAAACAGAA
>CBDTXL010001181.1:0-1974 GCA_965364435.1 uncultured bacterium | reverse complement strand
TAGAGCTTTTGCCCCCGGCACCTAAGAAGCCCTTACCTAGGCAACCGTCTCAACCTGCGCTGATTGGAGAAGGGGAGAGGCGCTAAGTAGGTTGGCAAAATTAAACGCAAGAACAAAAATCTAGGTAATGTCTTCAAAAAGGGCGATCTGCGCTAGGCTAACGCCGAGCTTCGCTAGCGCAGATCGCCTTGATGACGCCAGCGACGAGGAAGAATAGGACGCGATCGCCTTATCCTTCCATCTTTAACCAACTGAAAACCTGACTTACACTTAGTGCTAGGTCAATCTCCCCTAACACGGATAGGCGAGTGCTACCCTGTAACAGCTCTGGTTGCTGACCTGGAAGGAAAACTAGAATAGAGCGATCGCCTGGGTCTATTAGCCATCCCAGCTGGCAACCGTGCTGTAGACAGTAGAGGATATTGCCAATTACTCGGTTTGAACTCTGTTCGGGAGAGAGGATTTCAATCGTCCAGTCTGGGCAGAGCAAAAAATCGTTTGGAGGTTCCCCCTCGGCATCAAAAGGGATTCGCGACCACTTGAATACAGCTACATCTGGCACGATTGAGCGGATACCGAAGCTACAGCGCAACTCTGGGAATGCAGAAGCGATCTTTTGGGGTTCAGCTATGTTGTTGATAGTCTCGCAAAGCCTGAGCTGCAAACGACTGTGCTTCCCTTTTGGCATTGGCTTCTGGATAATCTCTCGGTTGATATATTCGCTTGCAGGTTTTGTTTCCGGAAGCTTGAGAAATTCCTGTAGGGTGATAGCTTTGTCAGTTGTAGTAGACACGGTTTTCATGTCCTGAATCGGTGCAGCGTGGTTTTAGTTTAGCAATATGCGATCGCATTGATGACGCCAGCAACGAGGAAGAATAGAGCTAGTTGGCTTACAGGCAGGTGATGCACCCGAAGTAGCCGCTACGCTAACGCATCATGAACTGACCGCGCCATGCCGTTCACGAGATAGCAAACTCTGTGTGTTTTCGTTGTTCGAGCGACCTAAAGCCTAGGACAATAGACTCCTTAGGAATTCCAGCAGCAACTAACTCACCTGCGATTCCCTCTTCCGTGCCATCATGCTGAATCCAGAGCTTATTGTCAATCAGGTCGATGTGCAACAAAGTTCCGTAAATGCGATAACCGTTGTGCCAGCCAGTTTCTACTAGAAGGTAGCGATCGCGTTCTCGATCGAACACTAATTCAACTTGAACCTGGTCATCGCTACCCAGAAAGTCAGCATAGTCCTTCAGAACTTTTTCAACAACATCACGATACTGCGTCTTCAATAAATCCATCTGATAATCACCTCCTGGGTAGGATCGAAGGTAACTAAACGAATAATGCTATCTTCAATCAAAGTCTGACCGGCTTCTTCTTCAAAGACTGTTCTACGGGTGTCTTCACTCACGGCAAGATACAGGGTATGGTCAGGGTAGTAACGTTTCAACAAGCGATTGTACAGAACAAACTGACCAAGGGCTTCTTCCAGATCTTTCATATCTGAAGGACGGGTAAAACTCTTGACCTCAACCGCTATTTTTTCAGTTCCTCGTTCGGCTGCTAGCAATCGTTCTGCACCCAAATCAACAAATAGGTTTCTGCCACGAGCTAGACGAATTCGCAATGGATCATGGGTAATTGTCCAGCCATCTTTAATGAGAGCATTTTTGACAGTGTTGTGATAGATGTCTCTGGCAGGCATAGTAACGTTATTGTATCGCGCCTGCTATTGAGCAAAAGCTCTCACAACAGCTCTCCAGGAGAGTGGAAGCCCCGGCGATTTATCCAGGGGATGAAATACGACACGGCGATCTGATCGAGAAGCGATCGCACTCATAAGTGTAGGGCAGCTCACTCAAAACATCAGATCTGGTGTCTCAGTCCTGTGAGATCATAGATACGGTCAACGACGAGCAAATAAAGTTTTAACAAAATGGGACAAGATCAGAAGCCAACAGTCGTGATCACAGG
>CBDTXL010001180.1:0-1978 GCA_965364435.1 uncultured bacterium | reverse complement strand
TGTTCAATAAGCGATCGCCCATTTTTAGACAGTTGCTCTCGAAGTTCGCTGTCTTCAAATAATCGACTCACGGCAGAGACAAACTCAGTTGGATCATTAGCCCGCAACGCACACAAACGAACACCAGGACCATCAACCACCAGTCCTTCCAAACCGCGATCGCTTCCCACCACTGGCGTCCCTGCTGCCATCGCCTCCAGGGTTTTGATCTTCATCCCAAACCCTGTTCGTAACGGCACCACAGAAACCGTTGCTTGATGCAAATATTCTGCCATTGAAGGCACACGACCTGTAACTGTAATTCCAGGACGTTTTGCCAACGCCAACACCTCTGCTGAGGGTTTTGACCCCACCAACGTCAGGGTAGTATCAGGATATTTTTCTTGCAGTAACGGCAACACCTCTAAGCTGAAAAAGCAAGCTGCATCAATATTGACAAAATAATCCAGTCCCCCAATAAACACTAAACGATGCCCCTCTGGATCAGCCTCTCGGTAGGGAAATTGAGCTAAATCCACCCCATTAGGAATCACGGTAACTTCACCCTCAGGATGGAAGGCTTGCATCTGCTGCTGATCTTCATCCGTCGTCACCACAACGTTAGAGAACTTGTGACAAGAGCGCTGTTCATAGCGGCGCAGCAACGGCAGAAACAACTGATCCCGTAACCTATTATCTGACGTTCCCGTTTCCAGCTGGTTCTTGCACGTCCTGTAAACCGAACTATGAACATTCACAACCGTCCGTAGCTGTTGCTGCCACTGGCGTCGCACATAGATTTCATTCACACTATGTTCACAGGTAATCACCTCAAACTTCCCAGCCGCCACAGCCTGATCAACCCACTGCTGAATCTCAGCTGAATAGAGGTGCAGCACATTCGGCGGTGTTCCCTGTTGCAAAAACCGACCAAAGCGTTGAACTTTTCCCAGTATCCCCCCCTGAGCGTCCCCAGGACGAGGAAAAACCACCAACTCGTCCACCCACTGCCGCAGTCCTTCTATTTCTGACTCCGTAACATCCTGAGAACGCTGAGTGATCAAGGTAACAGCATGGTGTTGACTGAGATACTTGAGTAAATTAAACGTCCTCCCCTGTGTTCCTCCCCGCGTCGGCGGGTAGGGAAAGGTGGAACAGAGCATTAGAATCTTCATATTCCAAACGGTTAGCGGGGGTGTTGTGACGCTTGTACCATCATTTGCACAACCTCGTTCATTTTAGACTGTGCTTGCCATCCCAACTTTAAGTTTGCCTTGGCTGGGTTGCCCTTACTAATGGCAAGATCAGTAGGTCGCAACAAACTGGCATCCGTTACCACATGTTCCTGCCAGTCTAACCCCACACAAGCAAAAGCCGCCGCCACAAAGTCCTCTAACTTGCGACTTTCTCCTGTCGCGATCGCATAATCATCCGGCTCTTGGTGCTGCAACATTAAATACATCGCTTCAACGTATTCTGGAGCCCAGCCCCAGTCCCGCTGAATGGCAATATTTCCGAGATAGAGCTTTTCTTGACTACCTTGAGCAATACGGCAGGCAGCATCGACAATCTTTTGAGTGACAAAGCGTTTAGGTCTTAGGGGAGAATCGTGATTAAAAAGAATCCCCGAACAAGCGAACAGACCGTAAGCTTCACGGTAGTTTGCCACTTCCCAAAAAGCCGCGGCTTTAGCCACAGCATAGGGACTCCTAGGGCGGAATGGTGTCGTTTCATCAGCCGCCTGCTCACCGATATCTCCAAAGCATTCACTCGAACCCGCGTTGTAAAATTTGATGGGCGCACCCGTAAAGCGAATCGCTTCAAGAAGATTTAAGGTGGCGATAGTGATACTGTCAAGGGTTTCTACAGGTTGCTCAAACGAAAGACCCACTGAACTCTGTCCCGCCAGATTATAGACTTCATCAGGCTGAGTTTTCATCAGCACCTGCAATACACTGCGAAAATCATTAAGCGCGGCAGATTCTAATTTCACCTGTTC
>CBDTXL010001179.1:0-1982 GCA_965364435.1 uncultured bacterium | reverse complement strand
GGTCCGAGTTTTGGGTGACCAAGCTACTAAGGGCATGTGGTGGATGCCTTGGCTCTAGGAGGCGATGAAGGACGTGGGTAGCTGCGATAAGCTACGGGGAGCCGCTAACCAGGCTTTGATCCGTAGATCTCCGAATGGGGAAACCCGTGGCGGGTAATGCCGCCTCAGCCTGCGATGAATCCATAGTCGCAGGCGGCAAACCCGGGGAAGTGAAACATCTCAGTACCCGGAGGAAAAGAAAGCAATCAGCGATTCCGTCAGTAGTGGCGAGCGAAAGCGGAACAGCCTAAACCGTGCCGACGCGAGTCGGCCCGGGGTCGTGGGGCGCAATGGGGATGACCCGGAGGAAAAGGGTCGGTAGGTGAACTGCCTGGAAAGGCGGACCACAGAAGGTGACAGTCCTGTAACCGAAACCGACACGTATCCTCTGATTGCGTACCCGAGTAAGGCGGGACACGTGAAATCCTGTCTGAATCTGCGAGGACCATCTCGTAAGGCTAAATACTCCCTAGAGACCGATAGTGGACTAGTACCGCGAGGGAAAGGTGAAAAGCACCCCTGTGAGGGGAGTTAAAAGTACCTGAAACCGCATGCCTACAAGCAGTTCGAGGGCTATGCCGCGCAAGCGGAATGCCTGAGAGCGTACCTTTTGCATCATGAATCGGCGACTTAATGGTTGTGGCGAGCTTAAGGCGTTAGCCGGAGGCGGAGCGAAAGCGAGTCCGAAATGGGCGCCCAGTCGCAATCATTATAACCCGAAGCCAGGTGATCTACTCATGGTCAGGTTGAAGCGCGGGTAAAACCGCGTGGAGGACCGAACTCATGGAGGTTGAAAACTTCTGGGATGAACTGTGAGTAGGGGTGAAAGGCCAATCAAACTTGGTGATAGCTGGTTCTCCCCGAAAGATATTTAGGTATCGGCTCGAGGAATTCAGTTCAGGAGGTAGAGCACTGGAACGGCTAGGGGTCCTACCAGATTACCAAACCGTACCAAACTCCGAATGCCTGAAACTGTTACCTCGGGACGCAGTCGGCCGGTGATAACATTGGTCGGCAAGAGGGGAATAACCCAGATCGACGGCTAAGGTCCCAAAGTTCATGCTAAGTGATCACAAAAAGGATGTGGCAGCGCTTTGACAATCAGGAGGTTGGCTTAGAAGCAGCCATCCTTTAAAGATAGCGTAATAGCTCACTGATCAAGCGAGGCTGCGCCGAAAATGTATCGGGTCTCAAGCATGGCACCGAAGCCTCGGGATTCAGCGCAAGCTGGATCGGTAGGGGAGCGTAGAACCGACAGCGAAGCCAGACCGCAAGGACTGGTGGAGTTTGTTCTAGAGCTGATGCCGATATGAGTAGCGACAAAACGAGTGAGAAACTCGTTCGCCGTAAGCCCAAGGTTTCCTGGGGAAGGTTAATCCGCCCAGGGTTAGTCGGAACCTAAGTCGAGGCCGAAAGGCGTAGATGATGGATGACAGGTTAATATTCCTGTACCACCCCGTTGGCGTTGAAGCGAGGGGGGACGGAGAAGGGTAGCGCAGCCGCCCGTCGGTCGTGGCGGTTCAAGCCTGTAGGGGTGTCCCATAGGATGAAAACGTGGGGCAGTTATCCCCGAGAGGTGATGACGTGGCCGCAAGGCCTGAAGTGTGTGATCCCATGCTTCCAAGAAAATCCCCGCGTGGAGCTTTCGAGGTGTCCGTACCGCAAACCGACTCAGGTGGGCGAGGAGAAAATCCTAAGGCGCTTGAGAGAACTCTGGTCAAGGAACTCTGCAATCTGCCACCGTAACTTCGGAAGAAGGTGGGCCCGGTTTGGTGTAGGGACTTGCTCCCGAAGCTGAGCTGGGTCGCAGAGAAATGGCGGTAGCGACTGTTTACCAAAAACACAGGACTCTGCAAACACGTCAAGTGGATGTATAGGGTCTGACGCCTGCCCGGTGCCGGAAGGTTAAGGTGATTCGTCAGGCCGCAAGGCCAAAGCGATGA
>CBDTXL010001178.1:0-1984 GCA_965364435.1 uncultured bacterium | reverse complement strand
GTCGGGTATGTTTGACGGGTATTGACGCCTGTGTTACTGTTACGACTACCCACGGAAGTAGAGGGATGCGACCCATGACCCAGGCAACTGAACCCCAGACAGCACAGACATCTGCCACATTTAAAGCCTTGAAGTGTAAAGAGTGTGGCGCTGAGTACGAACTTCAGGCACTACACGTTTGTGAACTGTGTTTTGGTCCCTTGGAAGTGAGTTACGATTACGACGCCCTCCGACGCCATGTAACCCGCGAAAGTATCCAGGCAGGGCCACATTCAATTTGGCGCTATCGTCCCTTCTTACCCGTCGCCACAGACAACCCCATCGACGTTGGCACTGGCATGACGCCGTTGGTGAAATCTAATCGGTTGGCACGACGCTTGGGTTTGAAAAACCTTTACATTAAGAATGATGCCGTCAATATGCCCACCCTCAGCTTCAAAGATAGGGTGGTGTCTGTTGCCCTAACTAGAGCGAGGGAATTGGGTTTCTCTACTGTGTCCTGTGCTAGTACCGGGAATTTGGCTAATTCTACAGCAGCGATCGCCGCTCATGCGGGTCTCGACTGTTGCGTCTTTATCCCTGCTGACCTGGAAGCTGGTAAAGTCCTGGGCACCCTGATCTACAACCCCACTGTGATGGCAGTGCAAGGCAACTACGACCAAGTCAACCGCCTCTGTTGTGAGGTTGCTAATACACATGGCTGGGGATTTGTCAACATTAACTTGCGCCCCTACTACTCCGAAGGCTCAAAGACACTGGGTTATGAAGTTGCCGAACAACTCGGCTGGCAGTTGCCTGACCACATCGTTGCACCACTAGCATCTGGCTCACTGTTCACCAAAATCCATAAGGGCTTCCAGGAATTCATCAAAGTTGGTCTAGTTGAAGATAAGGATGTTCGCTTCAGTGGGGCACAAGCAGAAGGTTGCTCACCGATTGCTCAATCTTTCCGGGAAGGACGCGACTTTGTAACGCCAGTTAAACCCAATACGATTGCCAAGTCCATTGCCATTGGTAATCCTGCTGATGGTATCTACGCCATTGAGATTGCCAATAAAACCAACGGCAACATTGAATCAGTCACGGATGCGGAAATTATTGAAGGCATGAAGCTGCTGGCGGAAACCGAAGGCATCTTCACGGAAACTGCTGGTGGTACGACAATTGCAGTCCTGAAGAAATTGGTGGAAGCTGGGAAAATTGAACCCGATGAAACCACCGTCGCTTTCATCACTGGCAACGGACTGAAGACTCAAGAAGCTGTCCAAGGCTACATCGGCGAACCCTTGACGATTGAGGCGAAGTTGGATAGTTTTGAGCGTGCATTAGAGCGATCGCGTACTCTTGACCGCCTCGAATGGCAACAAGTTCTTGTTTGAGTTTTAAGCGAGAATCCTGACTCGGAGAAGGGGCGACCTAATAGCAGTTCCGCAAGCTTCTCCAGTTGAGTGATTCACAAAGGAAAGCCCCTACTGGCACCTGACACCTGACTCCTCTAATAACCAACACCTAACAATTAATCGATGGCTGTCAAAGTTCTGATTCCTACTGCGCTGCAAAAATTCACTAACGATCAAGCGACTCTTGAATGCACCTGCAACAATGTTGCAGAACTGCTCGATTCCCTAGAACAATCCTGTCCTGGTATTAAAGAACGCCTGTGTGATGACCAAGGAAAGCCCCGTCGCTTTCTGAACTTCTACGTTAACAGCGAAGACATCCGTTTTCTAGAGGGTACAAATACAACCCTCCAAGATGGCGATGAAGTGAGCATTGTGCCAGCAGTTGCTGGTGGTTGAGGCATCACAAATACCCAAGCCTGACTATGGGTCTGTCCAAAAATTACTAGGCTAATGCAAGAGCAACGCTTACGCCATGAAGCGATCGCGCATATATATAGATAAGGATTCACTAGATAAGGATTCACTTGAGCTATGGCAGAAGAAAAAAGTCCTAACCCAGAGGCAGAAGTAGCAGAAGTTAC
>CBDTXL010001177.1:0-1985 GCA_965364435.1 uncultured bacterium | reverse complement strand
GGCTAGAGCGTCGGTTCATTAATGGTAGGGGCAATCTCCTCACCTTCGCTCCGGCCGTGGTTGCCCCCATTAACCCCTAATCCCGACGCCCTTTTCGGTTACCAGACCTCACTTAAAAGAGGACAATCACCTTCTATTTCAATGACAGCTGGCTCGATATTGACATAGACTTGTCGTCTTATACCTCGAAAGCGCACATGCACCTTCCCTTCGGAAATTGGTCCTAAAGACAATTCCAGCACTTGCTCGACAATGCCTGCCGCTTTCAGAAAGAAGACTGCATTGAGTCGCGCCACTTCCAGGAAAACCCTTGGCCTATCCTTATACATCGGATAGAGAGACTGTATTACACAATCTTCAACACTAATTGGCTTACCACTACCTCTGATTAAACTCTCAAGCTTTTCACTGTTGGCTAAAGCTGGGGTAAAGACCCGAGCATCCTGGGGCAGTTTTGGTGGGTCATTGAGTAAAATTCGCTTGCCTCTCAACTCAGCAATTTCGTCTGGTGAGTAGACTTTCTTGCCTACTCCATAAGACCCTGCCTCAGGAGTACTACTGTGCTTGATTTTCTCCGGTTCAAGAGTAAGTATCCATATATGGAAGTGCTTACTATATTCCTCTTCAACACTTTTGACTTTGACGAAAAGACCGTCATTTCGATAAGCATATTTCAGGCGCTGCGACTGTGCCCCACTGTTTGGGCGCAGTGACTGGATAGCAGCGTCGTGTTGGGCATTCTCAGTGTGAATCCTTACCGTCAGTGTGTTATCCGCATTCTGACGAACAGTTTCAACTTGAAAGAAAAAATCATGCAAGAAAACCCATTGTTCCGATGAGTTGATGATTAGCTCAGACTCGTTGCTGCTCAGCTTTTGGTCAGTCTGTACCTGTTCTAGCGCCTCTTGAGTTGTAGAATGCGCTGGGTAGATTGGGGGGATTTGGTAGACTGGCACGGCGTCTTGAATGTTTTTTAACTTCTTTGGCACCAAGTCAGTCGGTTTTAAGGCTAGCGGATTTTTGACCACATCATAGACTGTCTGCGACATACAAATACCCCCCGGTTCTGCTTCGGCTTGCAGCCGTGCCGCGACATTGACACCATCTCCCATGACATCGGTGCCACTGAAAAACACATCTCCCAAATGAATACCAATCCGATGGCTTAACACCTCCTCTGGAGGCAGGTTAGTAGCAGCCTCAGCCAAGGTTGATTGTATTTCTTTGGCACATAAGACGGCCTGAACGGCGCTGGTGAAGTACATTAATAAGCCATCGCCGATTGTTTTGAGTACTTTGCCTTCAAACCGCTGACACAGTTGTGTCATTATTTGGAAGTCCCGGCGAATCAAATCCAGGGTATGCTCTTCGTTTGCTGCCATCAGCGCACTAAAGCTGACGACATCTGTGAAAATGATTGCGGCGAGGCTACGTTGTTCTTTAAGCTCCGGTGTCACAATTTTGTCTTCCGTATACATAATGTTATGGATTCGCGAAGCGTCATTGAAGCACAAGGGTCTACTGCCTACAGTTTGTAACCGAAGCCCCTATCTCCTAGGACTTAGGTACTCTACAAATAAACTGTAGTATGCCTTCCTTAACAAATTGCCTCATTTGCGCGGTTTTCGAGAAGAGAGCGAGAGCGCTTTTTTGATAAATCCTCCTCTGAATTCCTCAAAAACTGTAACTTAATGCTCCTAAAGTGGATAAATGCATATTTTTACCTTTTTGTCAATCTTATCAGTCTTATCTTCCTTCCATTCTGACAGCACTTGACTAAGCAGAAGCTGCCTCCCCTCTTTTTATTTAACGCCTTCCCGATTTAGTTAACCACAACAAAGCTCATCGGGACACAGTAGAAGCTAGCGTCAACGTTACCTTAATTAGGACTGTCGCACAAACTCTATAGATAGTTTTAATGAATAACCTTTTAAACTCTACAGGTAGCTAAATTGCGTAAGTCCTGCTTTGATTTTATCTGATGC
>CBDTXL010001176.1:0-1991 GCA_965364435.1 uncultured bacterium | reverse complement strand
TAACCTCACCTTACTTTCATGATGGCACTGCCGAAAGTTTGGAACAAGCGATCAACGTTATGGTTAAGTACCAACTCGGTCGTTCCCTCAAATCCGAGCAAATTAATTTGATTATCCAGTTCTTGAAAACACTTACTGGGGAATATCAAGGAAAGCCGTTAAGCTAGGGATACTCCTAAAGCCTGCCGTACCTAGGTAAGCCTTCCTCACTGAATTTCCGCCATCAGTGAGTTTTTGTTTATTGACATCAGGGTAAACGCATCTAATGTTTAAGAATCATTCATTGAGCTACTTATGCAATTATCCGGTGTCCGAAATCTGCTGATGGTGATAAGCGGAGTTCTTCTGTTTTCGGTTCTGTTTATCAAAGCCCAAGCTATTGATTTTACTCAACATAATCGCTACGTAGTGAGTCTACGCCGGATTAATGAACTAGATGCCAGAATTAATCAAAATATCTTGCAAACTCGCTATGGATTGCTATCTTACTACGATCCAATTGTTAATGAATTAAAAGAATTAGAAGACTTGCAAAAACGTCTGAAACAAACACCTAGTTTTATCAATCAGCAAGGTCAGATGGAAATTCACCAACTTCTGCAAGCTCATGTAGAAGTTTTACAGCAAAAAGAGCAACTCATTGAAGATTTTAAATCTAAAAATGCCATTATTAGAAACTCCCTGTCGTATTTCCCAATCGCCGTTGCTAATACTGTAGAGAAAGCCTCGGCAAAATCCAGTAATGACGAGTTGGTAGGTATTCTAAATAGCCTATTGCGGGACGTTCTCGTTTATAACCTATCGTCCAATGAGGTGCTAATCCCCACGATCAATGAACAAATTGAGACCCTCCGCCGAAGCAAAAAACAGTTCCCTTCCTCTCTGAATGAGGCTGACTTGGACATTGCGATCGCGCATGCCAAAATCATTGTGCAGTATCAATCCGATGTCAACAATCGGGTCAAGCAGATTATTGAACTGCCTACTAGCCAACGCGCTGAATCGCTATCCCAAACCTACACTCGCCGCTATCAACAAGCCCTGAGAACAGCAAATATTTATCGGTTATGGCTGTTTTTATTTTCTCTGGTGTTGCTGGGCAGCATTTCTGCCTACATCATCTACAAATTGAGAAAATCTTCCGCTATTATTCAGCAAGCGGAGGAGAAATATCGCAGTATTTTCGAGAATTCCGTCGAGGGCATCTTTCAGTCTACACCCGACGGACGCTATCTGAGTGCTAATCCTAGCTTAGTTGAACTCTATGGCTACGAGTCGCTTGAGGAACTGTGCGCTAGTATCACAGACATTGAGCATCAATTGTATGTTCTACCTGACCGTCGAGCCAAGTTTATGCGCTTGATTGAGGAGAAAGGGTGTGTTTCTGACTTTGAGTCTCAGGTTTATTGCAAAGATGGTAGTGTAATCTGGGTTTCAGAGACGGCACGGGCGGTACGCGATCGCAACGGGAATCTCCTCTATTACGAAGGTACGGTTGCTAACATTACAGCCCGCAAACAAGCTGAGGAAGCCCTGCGGATTGAACAGGAAAAATCGGAACTTTTGTTGCTAAACATCTTGCCTAAACCGATTGCCGATCGCCTGAAACAAAATCCCCACAGTATTGCTGATAGTTTTGCCGATGTGACGGTGTTGTTTGCCGATCTGGTTAATTTTACCAGGCTATCGGAGCAAATCTCTCCCACCGAACTAGTGGAGAGGCTCAACCGCATCTTTTCCGCCTTTGATGTGCTAGCGGAAAAGCATGGTTTAGAAAAGATTAAAACCATCGGGGATTCTTACATGGTAGTGGGCGGTTTACCGATGGTTAGACCTGACCATGCAGAAGCGATCGCAGAAATGGCATTGGACATGATATCTGAAATTATTCGCTTCAATGCCGAATACAACGAAGCCTTCAATATCCGCCTTGGCATCAATACGGGTCCAGTGGTTGCAGGTGTGATCGGCATTAAAAAGTTTATTTACGA
>CBDTXL010001175.1:0-1995 GCA_965364435.1 uncultured bacterium | reverse complement strand
ATTACCCATTACCCATTACCCATTACCCATTACCCATTACCCATTACCCATTACCCATTACCCATTACCCATTACCCATTACCCATTACCCATTACCCATTACCCATTACCCATTACCCATTACCCATTACCCATTACCCATTACCCATTACCCATTACCCATTACCCATTACCCATTACCCATTACCCATTACCCATTACCCATTACCCATTACCATGCATTACGTAGTGTGACACTTCAAGGTGCGGAATGTGAGTTTATCTGTGTTCATCTGTGTTTATCTGTGGTTCCAAATCCTAAAAAAAGGATTGCGAGCAAGAAGTCTAATGGTATCAGTATCCCAAGGTTAAGGCACTAGATCGGCGAGGGTCAGAAGCACCCTGAAAGGAATTACCAACGCCCATGATACTCTGAGTGCTACCCATTGCATTTTGAACTGAAATCTTATGTCCTTTCTCCGTTAACAGACGAATTGTGTCACCATTCAAACCCTGTTCGATCTGGAGAGTATCAGGAAGCCATTGATGATGCACCCGAATAGCATTGGTCGCTGCGGCAATATTCATTTTGTGATCAATCACATTCATAATCACTTGCAAAACAGTCGTGATAATCCGACTCCCTCCCGGACTTCCTGTTACAAGATAGGGTTTGTCATCTTTCATGACAATCGTTGGCGTCATCGAACTTAACATTCTTTTTTCAGGTTCAATGGCGTTGAATTCTCCCCCAATTAAGCCAAAAGCATTTGGCACCCCCGGCTTAGCTGAAAAATCATCCATTTCATTGTTCAGCAGAATGCCAGTTCCGGCTGCTGTCAAGTTTGTGCCA
Organism: uncultured bacterium; assembly: GCA_965364435.1. Taxonomy (GTDB): domain Bacteria; phylum Cyanobacteriota; class Cyanobacteriia; order Cyanobacteriales; family Coleofasciculaceae; genus CBDTXL01. Next base: position 1,163 of record CBDTXL010001175.1, on the reverse strand, counting down.
AAAGAAAAATTCAGGGTATAAGTATTGGCAACAACATTCCCATATTTATCCATCACCGAATAATGAGTTGTATCGTTACTTTCTGCAAACTGCTTTGGGTTACCTGGTGCAATTTCTTGGCTAGGTGTTGCCCGATTTATATTAATCTTGCGGCGGAGTTCATTGGCATAGCTTTTGGAAATCAAGCCTGCAACAGGAACAGGGACAAAGTCAGAATCTCCTAAAAACTTGGAACGGTCGGCATAAGCCAGTTTCATGCTTTCTGCCATCAGATGAAGGGTTTGGGCTGTGTTATGTCCGAGTTCACCAATGGAAAATCCTTCTAACAAATTCAACATCTGCACTAAATGAACACCACCGGAACTGGGAAGTGGCATAGAGTAAATTTCATAGCCTCGATAGGTGCCCCGAATCGGTTCTCGCATGAGTGGTTTATAGGCGGCTAAATCCTCTTTTGTAATTAAGCCTCCATTGGCTTCCATATCAGCAACGATTGCCGAAGCGATCGCACCTTTGTAAAAAGCTTTAGAACCGTCTTGGGCAATCAGTCTCAAACTCCTAGCTAAATCCTTTTGTACCAGGATTTCGCCTAGCTCATAAGGGACACCCCCTGGCTTATAAAAAATAGCCATACTCGCGGGAGAAGCTTGCATTCGCTCTTTAATGGCAATCAGGGATTTCTGCAAATCTTCATAAACAGGAAACCCCTTTTCTGCTAATTCAATTGCCGGTTTCAAGGCGCGTTCTAGCGATATAGTTCCATATTTTTCCAGCGCCATAGTCAACCCAGCAACAGTGCCAGGAACGCCAACTGCTAAATAACTATATCGAGACTTTTCTGCGTCAACCTCACCCTGAGCGTTAAGAAACATATCACGAGTTGCGGCTAGAGGCGCTTTTTCCCGATAATCAATGGCGATCGTTTGGTTATCCTTTGCCAAATGCACCAGCATAAAACCACCTCCGCCAATATTGCCAGCTTCCGGCAAGGTAACGGCTAGTGTAAAACCGATAGTTACAGCAGCATCAACGGCATTTCCACCCTCTTTTAAGACTGCCAAACCCGCCTCAGTTGCATAGCGTTCCTGAGAGGCAACCATGCCATTTTTAGAGGTAACTGGATGAAAAATATCCTTTTGATTATCAATGGATGGATATTGAGC
>CBDTXL010001174.1:0-2000 GCA_965364435.1 uncultured bacterium | reverse complement strand
ATGCCTGTAAATACCACCGATGATACCGGTGTGTTAGGTCAAATTGACCTTCAAAACAACCAAGATAGTGCCTCTGAGGGGATGGGTCAAGTGACCAATGTTTCCCAATTGCGGGACGTTCAACCGACTGATTGGGCTTTTGAGGCATTGCGATCGCTTGTTGAACGCTATGGCTGTATTGCCGGTTACCCAGATGGTACCTATCGCGGCAACCGGGCACTTAGCCGCTATGAATTTGCTGCCGGTTTGAACGCCTGTTTGCAACAGATTGAGCGCTTGATTGCCTCCAGTACAACCAATCAGGCACGCCAAGAGGATTTGCTTACACTACAGCGACTTATTGGGGAATTTGGTCCGGAACTGGCTATCTTACGCGGTAACGTGGACGCCTTAGAAGCACGCACAAGAGAACTCGAACTTACTCAGTTCTCCACCACCACCACCCTAAATGGGGAAGTCATCTTTGGGCTTACAGGTATTGTGGCAGGAGACAATCTCTTAGGCGATAGTGTTGATAACGTGACTATCTTTGGAAGCCGAACCCGTCTGAATTTAGAGACAAGCTTCACGGGTCGAGATTTGTTAAGAACGCGACTTCAAGCCATTGGTCTTAATACCTTCACGACGCGAACACAGACTTTTGAGGGCAACTTGGCTTTTGCGGAGGAAAATGCCAACAATGATGTTGAAATAGATGCGCTACTCTATAAATTCCCCCTAGGTAGAAGCACAGAGGTTGTCCTTGCCGCCAATGGAGCCAGAGCTTATGATTTTGCCAGTACCGTCAACTTCCTAGACGGGGATGGTGGGTTTGGTGCCCTAACTCGTTTTGGCACACGCAATCCCATCTACTACCTGGTTGAGGGGACTGGTATTGGGTTGAGGCATCAGTTCGGCAACAGCCTAGAACTGAGCTTAGGCTATTTCGCCGATGACGCCAACAACCCTGGAAGAAGTAGTGGTTTGTTCAATGGCCCCTATGGTGCTATGGCGCAGTTGCTTTACAAACCCAGCAGCCGATTCCAGATTGGCTTGACTTACATTAACTCCTACAATCGCGAAACCCTCACAGGTAGCCCTCTGTCTAACCCCCGGACGTTTATTCGTAACCTTTCAAATCAACCAGTCAATCTCAACTTTCAACCCCCTGCTGTACCAGGAACTCCCATAGTCTTTCCCGCCAATCAACCAATTGCCGCAGGACAAGTGCTGCCATCAGGAACACAGCTTCCCGCCGGAACTACCCTAAATGCTGCAACAGCGCTTCCATTTCCCGTAACGGTTGCAGCACCAGCACCACTTCCAGGAACAATAACGTTTCCAGCAGGAACCCCAATTCCAGCAGGAACAACGCTTCCAACATCGGTAACGCTTCCCATAGACCTCACCCTTCCTGCACCGATAACCCTTCCCATAGACCTCACCCTTCCCGCACCAACAACTGCTCCTCCTCCACCCATCGTTTTCGACGGCACTATAGGCGAGTTACTGAGTCAGCCTGACTTTGCTGGGATTCCCCTTGGCTTTGACCTCAATATCCCGATTATTAGCAATTCTTATGGGATACAACTATCTTGGCAGCCAAGCGATCGCTTTGTTTTGGGTGGCTGGGTTGGCTACACGCAAACTACCACTTTATCCACCGGGAATGGCTTATTTAGTCGTGGCAATATTGACACCATCAATGGGGCGATTACCTTGGCTTTTCCGGATCTGGGTAAAAAAGGCAACTTAGGGGGCATTATTGTGGGAGTCGAGCCTTATGTGTTAGACACGAACATAGAAGTCAATCAAAATTTAGTCAATCCATCTTCCTTAAATCCCGCATTAATTCCCGCTGCGATCGCGTTGGCTAACTCCCCAGCAATATCACAGATTGTCAGCAGTTTTGATAATCCAGACCCCGATATTTCACTACACATAGAAGCGTTCTACCAGTATCGGCTGACGGATAATATCTTTATCACGCCTGGGGTGATTGTAATTACCTCTCCTGGCTC
>CBDTXL010001173.1:0-2002 GCA_965364435.1 uncultured bacterium | reverse complement strand
CGAAGTTCTTGACCCGTATTGAAGTCCCAAATCTTAATGGTTTCATCGATACTGCCGCTGACTATCGTCTGCCCATCTGGGCTAATGGCAACAGACGTGACGCTGGCCCAATGACCAATGAGTATGCCCTTTTTCTCCACTTGAATGGTAGCGTCAGCACAGCCACTGACGATTGTTTGACCATCCGGACTAATCGCAACAGAATAAACCCAATCTGAGTGAGGAGTGAGAGTGCGAATCTCCCGTCCAGTTTTCAAATCCCACACTTTAATTGTGGTGTCTTTGCTGCCACTAACGATCGTCTGCCCATCTGGGCTAATAGCAACAGAACATACAGTATCTGAATGCCCGACCAAGGTCCGAATTTCTTGCCCAGTGTTTAGGTTCCACACCTTAATCGTCTTGTCCAAACTCCCACTGACGATTGTCTGTCCATCAGGACTGATGGCAACAGAATAAACCCAGTCTGAATGACCCCTAAGAAATTGCTGCTGTAGGGCGGTGCGAAATTCCCACACTAGAATCGTCTTGTCTGCACCACCACTGACCAAAGTCTGACCATCTGGGCTAAATTTCACAGAGTAAACGGAAGCACGAGGTCCAAGAAGCCAAAAAGCGAGGGTTTGTTCTAATTCCATAACGCTTGTTAGGAAGTGTTAGGGGCTGCAAACAGCCTTGTAAAGTTATGCAGACTAATCTTCAATTGTCAAGTCCTAACGCATAACTCATTAGTCCTTAGTTATTGTTGCCTTATAATCTATTGCCCTCAAGTCCGGCAAGTCAGGAAAATAGGTCTTTAGAAGCATGACGCTTTTTCTCTAGCGAATAGAAACTGGGGAACAGAGACTCTGCTTTAATATTCATCATGTTTGTCCAGCCTGTAGCACAACTCTTATACAAGAGTGCTAAGGTTGTGCTGCTAGTAGGGACATTACTGTGTAAAGAGTTTCAAGTTGTCATTCTTAACAATCGAAATGAATCCTGAAAGTGTAAGTTCCCAATATACTGATGAAGCCCAAACGCCGGAAGTAGTAGAGGTTAACACCCCAGAACCTAAACTCTTGTTGCCTCAGAGTTCGTCCACCCAATCCTCTAATGCTCAATGGCAGCAGTATGGGGAACGAATAGCGGAGTTTCTACAAGCTCTGCCAACTTACGTTAGCCGCTTTTTTACGGAAAACAAAGGACCCCTAGGTACCATTGGCTTGATTCTGGCAACCATAGTCACGATTAAACTAACGCTGGCTTTGGTGGATGCTATCGATGATATTCCGTTAGTGGCACCGACTTTGGAGTTAATTGGCTTAGTGTACACGCTTTGGTTCGTTTACCGCTATTTACTTCGCGCTGCCACCCGTAAAGAACTATCGGAGGAAATTAAGACCCTCAAAGACCAAGTTTTCGGCACAGGTTCTTAAGCTATAGGTTATTTCTGTCAGCCTGCACCAATCCCACATTCATGGCGTCAGGCAAGCTGCCTCGTCAGCCTCCACCGAAGATGAAATCTGCACAATGTGCGATCGCCCTTGGAAGTAACTTGGGCGATTCTCTCTCTATTGTCAAAGACGCCCTGAAAATTCTTGATCAAACATCCGGCATTACCCTACAAGCCCACTCCAGTTGGTACCAAACCGCGCCAGTAGGACCGCCGCAACCCGATTACCTGAACGGCTGTGCCTTACTGGACGTTCAGCTTACACCACAGGAACTGTTAGAAACCTTACTGAGAATTGAAGCCCAATTTGGTCGCGTCCGCGAAGAACGTAATGGACCAAGAACCCTTGACCTCGATTTATTACTCTTTGATGATTTAATCCTAGACATACCCAATCTCCAGCTGCCCCATCCCCGTATGAGAGAGAGGGCATTTGTCTTAGTGCCCCTAGCGGAAATTGCCCCAAATTGGGTTGAACCAGTTTCCGGAAAAGCGATCGCACAACTTGTACAAACGTTAGACTGTTCTGGAGTCCGTAGATTGTAAAGGTTCATCTCAGTTTTTCAC
>CBDTXL010001172.1:0-2004 GCA_965364435.1 uncultured bacterium | reverse complement strand
TGAACCTGCCACAACGATATGACGTGTTTAGTGACTTAAGCAAATCATATCGTGAGAAATATTACGCGGCATGTGCAACAGAGCTGCCGCTTCACATCAGCTCAGAATCCTCCGTGCTTTAGCCGGAGGAGAGTTCAACTAGAGACTGACCTCTTCGTCCTTGGCGTCTGCCACTCTTTCACTCCAAGGCAGGGTTGGCGGTTCAAGATTTCAATGGGACACTAGGCAAGTAGATTTACAATAGACCTCTTGCATAAGTCCAGGTTTAAGAAATGAAACCACAGATGAACACAGATGAACACAGATGGGATATCTGATTTTTGCAAGATGTCTAATCAAATCCTTGCTCAAGATTGGTCTACCATCCCTGTGACGTGTTAATTAATTATGATTTTTCGGCGACTAGCTGCATTCCTATTTCTGCTCATTGTTTTGTGCTACCCCCTACCGGCACTAGCACAAGCCACGAAATATTATCCTCCTCCCTTGTCCTACAGCAATGCAGAACTCAAAGCCAAGGACTTTTCGGGTCAAAACTTACGCTCAGCGGAGTTTTCCAACGCTAATCTGGAACTGACTAACTTTACTGGTGCTGACTTGCGGGGAACGATTTTTAGTGCTTCGGTGATGACTAAAGCCAATCTGCACGGGGCAGATTTAACGAATGCGATGGCAGATCAGGTAAACTTCACGGGTGCAGATTTAAGCGATGCGGTTTTTAGTGAAAGCATCTTGCTGCGCTCCACTTTTGATAACGTCGATATCACTGATGCTGACTTCAGCGATGCAATTCTGGATGGTGCCCAAGTTAAAGAACTCTGTACCAGGGCATCTGGTGTAAATTCTAAGACGGGCGTATCGACTCGTGATTCTTTGGGATGCAGATAAAACCTGTTGGTGTAATTGGTGGAGGACAGCTTGCCTGGATGATGGCAGGTGCGGCTGAGTCATTGGGGATTGAACTGGTAATTCAGACACCCCATACTACTGATCCAGCAGTAGCGATCGCATCTGAGACAATCTTAGCCCCAATTGATGACGCAGCTGCCACAGCCGAACTTGCCTCACGCTGTGATGTGATCACGTTTGAAAACGAATTTATTAACCTGGACGCCTTGATGCCGTTGGCACAGCAGGGTGTCTGCTTTCGCCCTCGATTAGAAGCCTTAGCACCTCTGTTGGATAAGTATCAGCAGCGCTGCTATCTGGAGGAAATTGGCTTGCCACAGCCCCAGTTTATGACACTTGAGGGGGAACTTGGCGATGAGAAATTACTTCATTCTAAATCATTCGGACAGCCGCTGAACCTGAATGAGCTAGAGTTTCCCCTGGTTCTCAAAGCGCGACGCCACGGCTATGATGGTCAAGGCACTTTTATTATTAAAGACAGCAGTAGCTTACAGGAAACCTGGAAACAGCTAGGATACAAGCCTGTACTGCTGGAAGAATTTATTCCCTTCGATCGCGAGTTGGCAGTAATTGCTGCACGTTCTGTTACTGGGGACGTGGTTGTTTACCCGGTGGTGGAAACCCAGCAGGAAGAACAGGTTTGCCATCGGGTGACAGTACCGGCCCAGATTAACCAAGATATTGTGGAAGAGATAGAGGCGGACGCACGCACTCTCCTGAACAGTCTAGAAGCCGTTGGTGTCTTTGGCATTGAGCTATTTCTCACCACCAGTGGCAAGGTGTTGGTGAATGAAGTCTCGCCTCGCACTCACAATTCTGGGCACTTTACCCTCGATGCTTGTAAAACCTCTCAGTTTGAACAGCAACTACGGGCGGTTACGGGTTTACCTTTGGGAAGTCCTGCCCTAAATTGTGATGGTGCGCTTATGGTAAATCTCTTGGGATATGAATATTCCCAGGATGACTACCTAGACAAACGGCAAAAGCTGGCAAGTCTAGCCCGGAGTTTTGTCCATTGGTACGGGAAAACCGAATCCCGCCCTGGACGCAAGCTAGGTCATGTCACGGTTCTATTCGACTCCCAACAACAATTTA
>CBDTXL010001171.1:0-2017 GCA_965364435.1 uncultured bacterium | reverse complement strand
ACGCCCTCCAATTGGGTGCAGCCGCCCCAGTAGGAACCCTGTAGAGACGTTGCATACAACGTCTCTACCCTTTGGTGTCATGCAGGGGGTTTTATCGCTCTTTTGTCACTCTCGCCAGAGAATATTTGAAACGCCGAGCCTTCGTTGCGAAGCCTTTGAGTTGAGGTACGACAACGATATGAAAAAAGGCTCGGCGTTTATCATTGGTGAGAAGTTAAGATAGAGTGATTTTTGTCAATGAGAGAATATACTTAGTTTCTCCGATGACGAGAATGATAATCAAAGAGAGAGGAGAGGTGGGAGAGGCTAGCAGCGCTAGCCTCTCCCACCTCTGTCACGATTATCATTATCAAGTAGACATCGGGTAACAGTTGCACTCACTAAAAATCATGTGACACTCGAACATTGATCAGTAATTGATAAGTATTTCGCTGCAAGAGAAAACCAAGATTTAGGTATTGTTAAACAGCAACGAAAACCCAACTTTAAGTTAATTGTCGCACCCTTTCCTGAGCAACAGCGTGGCTCTGACCAATTTTTCTTCAAGTCTGTTCTACAATTCCCTTGACAACTGCCAGAAAGCCTTAACTTGTCACCAATGGGCGTTTATTCTCTCATCAGAGTGACAGAAGAGCGTTATAGCAGTCGCCAAAGCCGTTAGGACAAGCCGGGAATTTATTAAGAATAATAAACTCTTGCATAAACAATATAGACTTTACCGATAAGTTTATGGAAATCCCTTATTGACCTAATTTACTATCAAAAGGAAGTTATAGGTATGTTAAGAATTTTTACTTCAAAAATTGTCATTTATACCCTTGCTATTGGTATTATTTATCCTGTGTTTAAACCTTCTTCTGTAGAGGCTATTTCCTTTAGTTTTTATCAAGAAGGTTTTTTTTATCAAGAAGGTTTTTCAGACAATAGTCTTTTAAGTTTTCCAGACAATGGTCTTTTAAGAGGTGAGTTTTCGGGTAGCGATAATAATAATGATGGATATATCACTTTTGATATATATAGTGACAATGTAAATACGGATGAAAATGAAAATCGTGATTCGGGTAGTGTAATTATCCAGTATTTTTCTGACAATTTAAAAAGAGTTGGTTTTACTACGAATGATTTAGTAGGTTCCTATTTTTGGGAGTACTCAATTTTATCTAATCAACTAAGGGGGTATACCGAGCTCCTGTATAGTGGAGTTGATGTGTCACAAAAAAAAGGAACGTGTGTTTGGACTTATGCTTGGGATGATTATTATGCCCAGCAAGTGTGTAGTTCGTCTCCATTAGTGATAGTGAGCCAAGCTTTACCTAGTAAAAATAATTCGGGTGACAATAGCTCTACTGAAGTTCCTGAACCTTCTTCAACATTGGGTCTACTAGCTGTTGGCGCTCTAAGCGCAGGTTCAGCACTTCTACGCAGACAGAAGCAATAAGTAAATTTAGAGACTTGGGTAATTTATCTCACGCCACCAAGCACTGTGCTTGCTTCACATAACCGCGAACTTCTCCCGCTCAGTGCTTCTATTGAATACGATCAGCTGTGGTACTTCGCTAGATTGGGCGCGTGAGGAGCTGCTATCAATGTGATCGCGTATCCAGGAATTTAATCAAGCAGCCCTCACACCGCTATCGCTGCCCAATCTCCTCAGCTGCTAATAATTGGTTGCTCAAAAAAAAACTGGCGATCGCTTCATATACAAAGGCTCGCTTAGTTCAGAAATGGCAAATGTTTTCGGAGAGTGACAGAAGAGGGATATTATAAGCGGATTTGGTATTATTGTTCGGTACTTTGCTTCCACAGCCTCTCCAAGAACTCAATTTGCTCGTTTAGAACAGCAGATAAGCGATCGCGTTTAATTAAACCACTCGGTTGCCTCGAATACACTCCCTATACCAATCAAAACTTGCCTTAGGAATGCGCTTTTGCGTTGGGTAATCGACATAGATGATGCCAAAACGCCGGTCATACCCCCAAGCCCACTCAAAGTTATCCATCAGACTCCAAAGGAAGT
>CBDTXL010001170.1:0-2020 GCA_965364435.1 uncultured bacterium | reverse complement strand
TTGCCTCAAGATACCGGACTTGACCATTAGGACGCACAATCCGAAAGTCAAATTTGTAGCAGTTTCCCGACGTAAGCGCTTGTCCGACAACTTTTTGCCATAACACTCGGTCATCGGGATGAATCTGCTGGAGGTGTTTGTCGAAGGTGGGTTCTGGTTCGGTGGGGTCGAGACCAAAGATGCGGAATAGTTCTTCTGACCAGGTAATTTCCTGAGTGAGTACATCAAATTCCCAGTCACCAAGATGGGCAACTCTCTGCGCTGCTGCAAGATTTGCTTCACTTTTGCGGAGTTTTTCCTCAGCTTCCCTGCGTTCGGTGATGTCAGAAAATGAGGTAACGGCTGCGTAAGCTCTAGTTTCTCCGGGGTGAATCAGTGGTTGGGAATTAACGGCAATCCAAGTGAGTAACCCATCCGGTTTGTGGATGCCCATAATCACGTTAGACTGGGGTTTGCCCGTCCGTAAGGTAACCATTGCCGGATGCAGTTCTCCAGGGAAAGGTGAGCCATCTTCGTAAATCGCCTGCCAACGAGGGTCAACCGAGGTAAGTCCTTGCATCTGTTGGGCAGTTAGTCCCAGGATGCTTTCGGCACTGGCATTACAGGCAGTAATTTCACCGTCAGTCTGCTGGAGTACAATTCCCTCAGACATTACCGTCACGACAGAACGGTAACGCTCTTCACTGATTCGTAGCTCTTGCTCTATGCGTTGGCGCTCAATCAGTTCCGCCTGCACCCTAGAATAGAGTTCCGACTGCTGGAGAGCGATCGCTACCTGTGTAGCTAACTGTTGCAATAGCTCTATCTCGTAAGACTGCCAGTACCTTTCACCCCGACAGTGATGCACAATCAAAAGTCCCCAAACCTTTCCACCCACAAGAATGGGGACGATTAAATTGGCAGTGACTTGGAACGGTGCCAGTAATTCCAGGTAGCACCGGTTTAGACCTACGGTGTGGATATTGGCGTGCGCTGTGACCCGACCTTGCTGATAGAGTTGGGCGTATTCTTCGCCAAAGCAGGGGTCATGGAGGGTCGTGTCTAGAACTGCCGAAAAGCAAGCACCAACGGACTCCACAATAACCTGCCCACTCCAGTCGCGATTGAAGCGGTAAATCAGCACGCGGTCAGTTTGAAGAAACTCTCGCACTTCCGTGACAGTGGTGTTGAGAATTTCATCAAGATCCAGCGACTGATGAACTGAGAGAGCAATTGCTCCGAATAACCGTTCCCTTGCCTGTGCTGCTACCCGTTCAGTAATATCCCGCACTGTCCCGAATAACTTACATACCCGACCGTCGGCATTTAAAATCGGTTCTCCCTGAGCCAAAAGATGCCGGATAGAACCGTCGGGTCGTACAATCCGAAACTCCAATTCGCTAGATTTTCCTCTAGCAAGCTGGTTAACCGTTGCATCCCACGATGTTCTGTCATCTGGATGAATCTTTCGCCCATGTTCAGATAAAGTTGGTGCGACTTGCCCTGGAGTAAGACCGTAAATGCGGAAGGTTTCATCTGACCAAGCAATTTCTTCGGTAGCTAAATCGAATTCCCAACTCCCTACATGAGCGACCTTTTGAGCTTGAGCGAGGTGGGTTTTCTCCTTCAAGAGTGCCGCTTCTGCTTTTTGGCGTTCTTTAATTTCCTTTTCAAGTTGTGCCGTGCTGGGAATTGCCAGCGCTTGGGGAAGTAACGAAACTAGCTCACTAGCCGTATATAAGGAGACAATGGCAGTAAACGCTTTGATCGAACCCGATAACCAATAGTTAGGATGCCAAAGTGTCCAGATTTCCAGGAGGTGGGTTGTGCCACAGGAAATGATGAAGGCACCAAACAACAGGAAAATCCAGTTGAAGGGTACATCTCGTCTCTTGCTAACGAAATAGGTTAGCGTTAGCGGAATTGAGTAATAAGTCAGCGCTGTCAAAGCATCGGAGACGACGTGTAACCCTACTAACCCTGGCTTCCAGAGATAGCAATGTCCGTGGGGGATAAAAAATTCCGCTAATACCATGCTGAC
>CBDTXL010001169.1:0-2031 GCA_965364435.1 uncultured bacterium | reverse complement strand
ACTTGAGGAAGTTGCTGCTAAGTTAAGGTTCGGGCGCAAATCTGTCCAAACGGCAGTGCTGCTGAGGGTTTCGCTGGGATTGTCCGGCAATCCACCGCGTCCAGTTACGGTAAATCGGCTGGCGACTTGACTTCCACCAGAGGAACAGTTTTGTGCAATTAGTCTGGAGGCATCAACCAACTCGGTTGGTAAGGCGACTAACCCACGACTAGGGTCAATATCTGGCGTATTGATCCTGACCACACCATCTATACCTAACTCTGAACTGGCGGTGATGTCACTTTGGGGAGTAGGTTTCGGGCGAGACTCGGTTCCAAAAATGTCTTGAGCCATGATTTGGACGTTACCGCCCTTGCCTGTGTAGGCATCGGCGCTAATGTCGCTATTTTCCGAGGGGAGGGCGACTAGGAATTGGGTATCGATATTGATATTTCCCCCATCACCACCAGCTGGTGCCAGACCTGCGGTGGTGGATATTTCACCACCGTGGCGCAATAGCAGTAAGTCTTGCACCTGTAGCGTAATATCCCCACCCTTACCCGATTGGGTCGTAGCTGAGAGAAATCCTCTATTTAGCCGGATAGAGCGAGCCGCGATTTCTAGGTTACCTGCCTTGCGTTCATTCCCAGAATCCGACACTTGTCTACTCACAGCAACTCCAGCGCCATTTCGGACAATCAACCGCCCAGTTTGAATCGTCAAGTCTCCGCCATCTCCAATATTTCCGGTCTTGTAGGGATCTGAAGCTACACTAAACAAGCCGCTTTGAACTTCTCTGCCATCTGCTAATGTTGATTTTCCACTCACTTCGACAGAATCCGAGGCAAGTACAGTCAATTTCCCCCCGTGCCCCTGGCTAAAAGTATCGGCTGATACCTGTGCCCCATCCTGGACAATCAACTTCCCAGTTTTAATCGTCAAGTTTCCGGCAGGTTCGGAACCAAAAGTCTGAGACAACAAGGCGCTAAACAACTGACCATCTGCTGAAGTTCCACTCAGTTCGACGGAATCCGAGGCAGTTACGACCAACCTTCCTCCCTGCCCTGAGTCTGTGGTCTGAACCTTAATCTGTGAACCATCGGTGAGCGTAACGCGCCTGCCTTGCACCTCGATCTCGCCGCCTGCGCCACTGGCACTTACTATAGCTCCATTACTTAAGGAAACATCTGCTAGTGCTACGCCATTTGGAAAATTCAAATGCAGATCGTTATCCAGCCCTACTGTTCCCGTCCCTGCCAACCCTCCCAACTCGACTCGACCACCCTGAGCCCGCAGTTGTCCTCCTTGCAGCTCCACATTACCGCCCACTAACAACAAACTCTTACCATCAGGAACTCTTAGACCCTCTACGGTAGATCTACCGTAGAGGATTAGATCTGTGAGGTTTAGGGCTACAGATGTATTGATGATAGACCCAGCCCCAATTTGATTGAATAGCAACGCCGAAGGATTCACCGTCAGGACTGGGGGAACATCAGGAGTCGAAGCACTGAAAAATCCCTGATTGCCAAACTCAATAGCATTGGCTGTCGTCGCCACAAACGACCCCCCAACATCCAGTCTGGCCTTTTGCCCAAAGATGATGCCATTGGGATTAATCAAAAACAGGTTGGGATCAGAATTGCTATCGCTAAAGGTGCCAAGTTGACCTAAAATCTCCGAGGGGTTACCACCTGTCACCCGCGCCAGAATATTCTGGATTTCTGCCCTGGGACTATAGAAAGAAGCTCCTCCTCCTTCACTGACGTTGAAGTCCTTAAAACTGTGGAACAGATTTGCACCTCGAATTGCACCCCCCTCGATCTGGACAAAGCCTGGATCAGAACTGTCAGGGTCAGGTTTGACGAGCGAACGCTCATCTCCTAAGGTACTGTCGGGTGTGATCTGGGCAAAGGTGGAATTATTTATTCCTCCTGTGAATGCCTCAACTAAAGCCAATGAACCTGCCAGCGCTAACTGCCAACCTTGAGCGAACCAGCTTTTAGGGAGCACAGACTTTGTCTCCTTTACTAGGGGCTTGTTTTAAAATAA
>CBDTXL010001168.1:0-2032 GCA_965364435.1 uncultured bacterium | reverse complement strand
AATGGGGAATGGGGAATGGGGAATGGGGAATGGGGAATGGGTAATGGGTAATGGGTAATGGGGAATGGGGAATGGGTAAGACTTGCACCAATTATCCATTACCTATTGTGAGAATTACGGTAAGAGGCGCAGTTTGGTAGCAGTGGTAACCTACCTCTAGATGGGTGACAGTGAGTAAACAAAAACCTTAATGGTGAGAGAGCAAGGATGATAGAAGCAGGCAAAGTTGATGGCAGATAGACAGGATGACGAAGCAGGGAAGAATTATTCACCTCTAAACCGGAAGCGGAGACAGTTCCTCAAACAAGTCGGCTTCATCGGCGCTGGAGTGGCGCTGGCTGACTTGATCTTGCAACAGGAGGAGTCGGTTGGCGCTACAGCACTCAATTCCTCGCCAACTTCACAGACAATGCAGCTTGAAGCAGAAACCAGCACAATCGCCGCTACCACTAGTTCAGGTGAAATCCCTCGTCGCCCATTCGGACGCACGGGTGTCGAAGTCTCGGCAATTGGGTTGGGTGGCGCTGACATCGGTAAGGCATCTAGCCTGGAAGAAGCCATCCGTATCACCCATGAAGCGATTGATGCTGGGATAACGTTCATGGACAACGCCTGGGAATACAACAACCATCGCAGCGAAGAGTGGATGGGCAAGGCGTTGCAAGGACGGCGAGACAAAGTCTTCCTGATGACGAAAGTCTGCACGCATGGGCGCGATCGCAAAGTAGCGATGCAACAACTCGAAGAGTCTTTGCGGCGACTCCAAACCGATTATCTGGATCTGTGGCAGGTTCATGAAGTTGTATATTATAACGATCCGGAAAAGCATTTCGCTAAAGGCGGCGTTATCGAAGCGCTTGAGCAGGCAAAGCAGGAAGGTAAAGTCCGTTTCGTCGGTTTTACAGGTCACAAAGACCCTGAAATCCATCTGAAAATGCTCTCATATAATTTCCCCTTCGATGCCGTCCAGATGCCCCTCAACTGTTTTGATGCAACCTTTAAGAGCTTTGAGAAGCAGGTTCTGCCGGAACTCATCCGACGTGGCATCGCGCCCATTGGTATGAAGAGTATGAGCGGAACTGCTGATGCGATTAAAAAAGGTATTCTCACCCCACAAGAAGCGTTGGGTTATTCAATGAGCCTTCCCGTCGCCACAATCGTTAGCGGTATTCCTTCTCTTGAAGTGCTTCGCCAAAACTTGAGCGTAGCCCGTGGCTTTAAGCCGATGGAAGCCGCCCAAATGCAAGCTCTACGCGATCGCTGCGCTGTTTATGCCGCTGATGGACGCTTTGAACTGTTCAAATCTTCTATGAAGTTTGATGCTGATGAAGGCAGAATTCAGCATGGATTCCCACCGCAAGCAGAAGTAGCAACTTGAACGAGGACTTGGTATCATCCTGATTTTGACAACCAGACAATTCTCGCTGAACTTCATGCAAATCGACTGGCAAACCGCCAAAACCTACGAAGATATCCTTTACCACAAAACAGACGGTATTGCCAAAATCACGATCAATCGTCCCCACAAACGCAATGCCTTTCGTCCAAAAACGGTATTTGAACTCTACGACGCCTTTTGTGATGCCCGTGAAGACACAACCATTGGCGTTGTCCTGTTCACAGGTGCTGGACCTCACACTGATGGGAAATATGCCTTTTGTTCTGGTGGTGACCAAGGGGTACGCGGCAAGGCTGGATATGTCGGAGATGACGGCGTTCCCCGCTTAAATGTACTCGATTTGCAACGCTTGATTCGCTCCATGCCCAAGGTAGTGATTGCTTTGGTTGCTGGATATGCGATCGGTGGGGGTCACGTCTTGCACCTGATTTGTGACCTGACGATTGCTGCTGACAACGCCATCTTTGGTCAAACTGGTCCTAAAGTCGGTAGCTTCGATGGTGGGTTTGGCGCTAGCTATCTCGCCAGAATCGTGGGTCAAAAAAAAGCGCGAGAAATTTGGTTTCTCTGCCGCCAGTACACGGCGTCTCAGGCACTGGAAATGGGTCTTGTCAACTGCGTTGTGCCAGTGGA
>CBDTXL010001167.1:0-2035 GCA_965364435.1 uncultured bacterium | reverse complement strand
GCGGTCTAGCAACTCCTGATCCGTGTAGCTAGACCAGGTGTAGATGTATAACTCTTTTGAAGAGGCTTGACTAGTGGGTTGCGATCGCACCTCAGACAGCGTCCACCCACACCCCGACAACGCCATACTGCTTAGCGTCGCACCAGCAGCTACCTGTAAGAACTGACGCCTTGTGGGATGTCTTGGGGATATGCGATCGCTCAGAACCGATGGTTTAGCAATCCCATCAGTTGCCGTGGGATTGGGTGGGGATGGCGGCGTGATGTTAGTAGACACAGGTGGTGATCGGGGTGAGCAGTGAGCAGTAGGAAGTTAACACTTAAAACTTAAAAATCAAGCATCTCCCTGGTTTCATTTTACATTTTCCAGTTTCACGCACCGAAACCTAACTGCTCGTCAGTTTAGTCCAGTACCTGTCATAAACTTCGCTAAAGTTACCCACAGGCGCAATACTTTCGCAGAGCTTTAGCAACGACTCTGGAGGAAATAGGTTTGGATTATCTTTTACTTTGGAGGATAACTTATTGAAAGCAACTTGGTTGGCTGTCGCAAAGCTCAATCGTTCACAAATTTGAGCAGCAACATCTGGCTTCAACATGAAATTAATCCAAGCGTAGGCTCCATCAACATTGGGAGCTGTTGTCGGGATTGCCAGGGTATCAGTCCACAGAGAAGAACCACTTTTAGGAATGACATACTCCAAGTTTGCGTTTTCTTCGATGACTTCATTGGCATCAGAGGAAAAGCACATGGCTAGCAGTAAATCCCCACTTAAAACTTGAGGTCGCCAAGCATCAGAAGTAAATGAGGCGACATTTGGCTTTAACTGTGCCAGCTTGTCATATGCCTGTTGAACCTGTTGGGGGTTTGTTGAGTTGTAGGAATACCCCAACATTTTCAACGCCGCACCCATTACTTCCCGAACATCATTGAGCAACGTCATCCGCTTTGATAGTAGCTGCTGATTCTCCCAAAGGTAAGGCCAATCTTGTGGCGCTGACTTTACCTTCTGAATGTTGTAGATTAAACCCGTTGTTCCCCAGCTGAGGGGTACACTGTACTGGTTAGCTGGGTCATAGACCGGATTTTGAAACCGGGGAAGCAGCTGGTTCATACCAACAATCCGGGAGTGATCGAGTTCCCTTAACAGACCCAACTCCACCATCTTCGCCACCATATAGTCAGACGGGTAGATGACGCTGTAAGCGCCACCGCCTCCCGCCTGAAGTCGGGAGAGCATCACTTCATTAGAATCAAAGACATCGGCTACAACCTTGATCCCCGTTTCTTTAGCAAAGCGGTCTAGCAACTCCTGATCCGTATAGCTAGACCAGGTGTAGATGTATAACTCTTTTGAAGACCCCTGAACACTGGGAGCTTTCGGTCGTACCTCAGCCAGTGTCCAGCCACACCCAGACAACGCCATACTACTCAGCGTCGCCGATGCCGCTACTTGTAAGAACTCACGCCGTGTTGAGCGTCTTGGGGATGTCTGCCTATGCTGATTAGTCATTGGTCAAAGAGTTTAAGGTTGAAAGAGTTGAATGTTAGAAGGTTTGAAGGGCGAGAAAGTTACAAGTTCTCGCTCTGCAACTTTCCAACATTGAACCTGCAACCCATTTCTCTCGCCCTGCAACTTCTCCTCGCTCAGCAAAAGCGTACCGATTGTTCAAGGGGGAGGGGTTCACCCGTTTCGGCGTCTGTGTTATGACAAGCAAACATGGTAGTGGGGGGGAGTTTCTCAAATTCCAGGTCATCACCATAACCTTTAAGAATGTAGCCACGCAATTCTTTAATCGGCAGCTGAGTGAATTCATCAATTTCTGGGGTGAAAGACCGAAGAACCAGTGAACCAGAAGGTTTACAGCCCACCAGAAGTTTGGCAACAAATAATTCTTTAATGCCCCAAGACTCGCCATAGATTACGTGCTGCCCTTGGCGTTTCAGGTGGATCACTAAGGGTTCGTTATCACTGTCGAGAAACGTTGCGATCGCTAACGAATTGCAGTGGGACTCCAACTCTTGTAAAAACGAC
>CBDTXL010001166.1:0-2037 GCA_965364435.1 uncultured bacterium | reverse complement strand
TTGAGGGGAAAGTGGATGACCCGGAAGCAATTGAGGCTTGGCGTCAGCACTTACAACAGTTTGGTGTTTGGGCAAATAAGCCAGTGCCGTTGTTCCCGTATCCTGGCTCTCCTGACTATACCAAAAAGTGGGGCTTCCCCGATGACAAAGCGTGGGAACGGGCAAACGCTTACTACCTGGAAATTTATGCAGAATTCAGCGACATCCAGGACGAACAGCCTTTGCCCCTTCAAGAACTGGAATTGACTCCAATTAAGGCGAGTTGAAACTTGAGAACTTGTCTGAAAAGAGGATATGATACCCAGTTGCATTCAAACGTATAACTCTCTCTTTCTCTTACCTCAGCGTCCTCTGTGCCTGGAGTGGTTCGTTAAATTCTACTAAGAGCAGCAACTCAGTATGAGATTTGAAACCACAGATGTAGACGCGAAGCGGCTTGCCGAAGGCTACACAGATAAACACAGATGTTTGGTCATCACTCAACAGATTTTTTGGATAGGTTCTTGGTGATGCTTAAAAAAGTTCTGATGACTGCTGACACTGTGGGTGGCGTCTGGACTTATGCCCTGGAACTGGCAGCTGGCTTAGGACAGCATGGGGTAGAAGTGGCACTGGCAACAATGGGGGCACCTCTGACACCTCAGCAGCGTGAGGCATCTGGACAAATTCCTAATCTGGAGGTGTTCGAGAGTTGTTTCAAGTTGGAATGGATGGAAGACGCTTGGGAAGATGTCAAACAGGCTGGTGAGTGGCTACTTCAGCTCGAAGGGCGGCTGCAACCTGATATTATCCATTTGAATGGATATGTTCATGCCGCTTTACCTTGGCAAGCACCTACCCTGGTAGTAGGACATTCCTGTGTTCTGTCATGGTGGAAGGCGGTTAAGGGAGAGGCAGCACCCCCTAGCTGGGATAGATACCGAGAGGAAGTAAGGCGGGGTCTACAGGCGGCAAACTTGGTAATTGCGCCCTCGGCGGCAATGCTGGCAGAACTTAATGCACATTATGGTGAGATTGTCAAACAAAAAGTGATATCTAATGGTCGTGACTCAGGTGTTTTTTATCCATCTGTGAAAAAAGAGTTGGTCCTGACGGCTGGACGCCTATGGGATGAGGCAAAGAATGTCGCGGCACTAGAGAGTATCGCACCTCAGCTGCTATGGCATCTCTACATTGCTGGTGAGGAAAAACATCCTGAGGCCAAAACAGATGTAATGAATCGCCTCTCTAAAAGCAATGTACATTTGCTGGGGCGTCTGTATACTGAGGAACTAGCTTCTTGGTATGCACAGGCTTCAATTTATGCGCTACCAGCACGTTATGAACCTTTTGGTTTGTCGGTGCTAGAAGCGGCATTGTCAGGATGTGCGCTGGTACTAGGAGATATTGCTAGTTTGAGGGAGATTTGGGGGGATGCCGCTGTGTTTGTGCCGCCAGATGATGGAAAGGCGACCGCTCATGCCATCAACACCCTGATCAAGGATTCTTCTATTCGCACTGCTTTGGCTACCCGTGCCTATACTCGCGCTCTTAAGTTTACACCACAGCGAATGGTCGCTGGCTACTTGGAAGCCTACCAAGACTTGATCGCTCAACGACTGTAGGGGCACGATATATCCTGCCCCTACCAACTACCAACTTAAACGAGAGGGTTTGTATGCAGATTGTGATGTTCTATCACTCTCTTCTATCTGACTGGAACCACGGGAATGCTCACTTCTTGCGGGGTGTAGTGAGTGAATTAGGCTCCCGTGGACATGATGTTCGTGTGTATGAACCGAAAGATGCTTGGAGTCTTGAAAACCTCCTAACAGAACACGGAGAGGAACCCATTAAAAGATTCTATGCCAGTTACCCTGGTCTTGAGAGTACACGCTATGACTTAAAAACACTCGACCTTGACGAAGCGCTGGATGATGCAGACTTGGTCATTGTCCACGAGTGGAATGCTCATGAGTTGGTGCAGCGTGTGGGGAAGCACCGTGCCAGTGTCGGCGGATATCGACTGCTATTTCATGATACGCATCATCGGTCAGT
>CBDTXL010001165.1:0-2040 GCA_965364435.1 uncultured bacterium | reverse complement strand
TTTGTTCTCCAGCCTGGAAAACTCAAGAGGGTACAGCAATAACAGATAATAAATCCCTGATCACCAAAAACTAATAACTAATAACCAATGACTAAAAGCGCATGGGTTTTTCCAGGACAGGGTTCTCAAGCGATCGGGATGGGAGTGGATTTATTAGACTTGCCCTCTGCTAAGGATAAGTTTGAGCAAGCTAGGCAGGTTTTGGGTTGGGACGTTCTAGAGATCTGTCAAAGCCAGGAAGACAAATTATCTCGCACCCTCTATACACAACCTTGCTTGTATGTCGTTGAGAGCATCCTAGCTGACGTGCTAATCGACCGAGGCAATATACCCAACTTAGTAGCTGGTCACAGCTTAGGAGAATATGTTGCCCTCTACAGCGCCAGGGTATTTGAATTTGATGCAGGGTTACGCCTAGTCAAACGTCGAGCCGAACTGATGGATAGTGCTTCTGACGGCATGATGGCTGCATTGATTGGGTTTGACCGAGAGCAACTTGAACAACAACTCCAGCAAACATCTGACGTTGTACTCGCCAATGACAACAGTCCCGCTCAAGTGGTAATTTCTGGAACGCCAGAAGCCGTTAAAAACCTCCTGGCTCAGATCAAGGTAAAACGCGCCGTCCCCTTAAATGTCTCAGGGGCCTTTCACTCCCCCTTAATGGCAGAAGCCGCCGCAGAGTTTCAGGAAGTTTTGGAGTCTGTCCCCTTTAGGAACGCCCAGTTTCCAGTGCTATCAAATGTGGAACCCGTGCCAAGTGTCGAAGCTGCTGTCTTAAAGAATCGCCTCCAGCGTCAGATGACTGGTTCAGTGCGCTGGCGAGAACTCTCAATGCAGCTGCCCCTGGAAGGAATTGAACGAGTGGTGGAAATTGGACCAGGCAAAGTCCTCACTGGTTTAATTAAACGGATCTGTCCAGACTTAGTGTTGGAAAATGTTGGTACTCTTGCAGAGTTACCTACTTGAGACTTCGACTGGTCATTAAACATCTGACTGAGGAACGGGAAATTTATGACCCATAAAAGTAGCCCACCTCCGATTGTTTATATTGTTGCCGTTCTCGCTGTTGCTAGTGGGGGCTGTGCTACAACGCCAGCACCAATTGGAAAGGCAAACACTAAAGCCCCAAGTTCAGCAGCCGGTGAACCTGCTAGACCAGCCTCCACTGCTGCATTTACAGCTCCGGCTTCAGTTCCAAAGGGGACGACACTCAGGATTGATGGTTCCACCAGCATGGTGACAATGAATCAGAATCTCAAAGGTGGTTTTGAAAAAAAATTTCCAGGTACAACTGTTATTGCCAATGCTCAAGGCTCTCAAAAGGGTCTTTTGGCTGTTTTGGCAGGCAGCATCGATATGGCAGCTGTCTCACAGCCTCTCACCGATGAAGAACAAAGTCAAGGCTTGGTGGCGGTGCCAGTGGCAACAGATGCGATCGCTATAGTGGTCGGGTCAGCCAATCCGTTCAGTGGTGGATTAACCAAGGATCAAGTCGAGGATATCTTCGAGGGAAGAATCAGCAATTGGTCCACAGTCGGAGGGCCAATGAGAACCATTCGGGTGTTTAATCGCTCTCCTAGAAGTGGAACTTCTCAGGTTTTTAAGGAACTGGTTCTGAAGGAAAACGATTTCGGTCAAACTCCGAACATTCAGACAATACCATGGGAGGCCACGACTCCCCTGCTTCAACTCCTCAAGACGGATGGAATTAGCTATGCCACCTATACTGACGTAGCCAACCAGCCTACAGCGCGGACGGTTCCGATTGATGGTTTAATCCCAGAAGCTACGAATTATCCCTATAAACGAACCCTGTACTACGTGTATAAGCAGCCTCCGAGTCCCGCCGTTCAGGCATTTCTAGGCTATGCGACTTCACCCACAGGAAAGCAAGTTATGTTGTTAGGGAATTAAGGAGGGTGTGTAGTGGGCTTTTGTAGCGTGTATCTCTTCAAGAGTTATAAGTTAGGAGTTAGACTTCCATGCACTTGGCACACAACAAAGAATGAAAATCTCTCTTCCCCAGTCCCCAGTCCC
>CBDTXL010001164.1:0-2043 GCA_965364435.1 uncultured bacterium | reverse complement strand
AACTTGAACTGCTTTATCTCGATGAAGAATTGCGTATCACACGAGGGGAGCGGGGTACTGTTCTGGTGTGTGAGCGGCTTGTTGGGTAGGTTCATGAATGCGATCGCTAATCTTGCAGGATGCGTTAGTGCGATCGCGCTGCGGGAAGAGGAGAGAGCAAACATCTGTGAATGGGAATATTGGCTTTCCTTGCGTCAATTCAAGCTATGGTAAGGGGCGATCGCACTTGTGAAAAGTCTATGCCTGCCAAAGATCTATCTGAATGGGGGGTCTGGGGGGCTATAGTACTGCCCCCATAATCTGGAGATTTGGGGGTAGGTACATGGACTCCCCAGGTAAAAAGCGTGTACTCAACGTACTCGCTTTTTACAATCCCCTGCATACTATGTTAAAATACTTGACATAGATTTAAGGCAACCATGCTAGTATTCGAGGCCAAATTACGAGGAACAGACGAGCAGTACGCCATCTTAGATGAGATGATTCGTACTGCTCGTTTTGTGCGTAATTCCTGCCTTCGGTACTGGATAGATAATAAAGGGGTCAACAGATATGACCTCAATAAATATTGCAAGGTACTCAGAGAGCAGTTTGAATGGTGCTCTCATCTCTCAGCTCAAGCTTGTCAAGCTAGCGCTGAAAGAGCATGGAGTGCTATTGCAAGGTTCTTTGATAATTGCAAGAAAAAAGTTCCAGGCAAGAAAGGTTTTCCCAAATTCAAAAAACATCAAACTCATGGCTCTGTAGAGTACAAGATTGATGGGTGGGTATTATCGGATGACCGATTAGCCATTACTTTTAGGGATGGCTTCAAGGCTGGAACTTTTAGAATGTGGGGAACTCGTGATTTGCACTTTTACTCCAAAGAACAGATTAAACGAGTGCGTGTTGTGCGTCGAGCTGATGGATATTATGTTCAATTTTCCATTGACCAAGAACGGAACGAACGACATGAACCCACCAATCGAATGGTAGGGATAGATGTTGGTTTAAACCATTTCTACACTGACTCTGATGGCAACAAAGTAGAGAACCCTAGGTTTTTGAAGAAGGCGGAAAAAGCCTTAAAACGCGCCTCCAAACGTGTTTCTCGCAGGACTAAGGGTTCCAAGAATCGCGCCCATGCCATTAAGCAGTTGGGTAGAGTGCATCTCAAGGTATCAAGGCGGCGTAAAGACTTTGCAGTTAAGACGGCGAGGGCGCAAATCCTGTCGGCAGACTTGGTAGCCATTGAAGACCTAAAAGTGCGAAATATGGTGAAAAACCATCATCTAGCCAAGTCAATTAGTGATGCGTCGTGGACATTGTTTAGGCAGTGGTTAGAGTATTTTGGCTCATTGTTTGATGTGCCAGTAATTGCTGTTGCACCTCATTACACTTCTCAAAATTGCTCTAACTGTGGACATGAGGTGAAAAAAACCTTGTCTACTCGCACTCATAAATGCAACAAGTGCGGTTACTTAGATGACCGAGATACGAATGCTGCCATTAATATTTTGATGAAGGCATTGCAAGGTCTAGCACAACTACCGAGGGGCACTCGGAAAGTAACGCCTGGGGATGAGAAGCTCCCCTGCTCGGATGGGGAAACCCAGAAGAGTAAGAGCACTCGTAGAACCAGGAAACCCCATTAGTAATAATGGAATCCACCCCTATAATCTTCGATTTAGGGGTGGAGGATGTCAATTCATGATGCTGTGAAACAGGCACTCCTCAAGGAGCAGTGGGTGATTACGGCTGATCCATTGACCATTAAGATTGAGGGAGTGAAGTTTGAGATTGATCTAGCAGCAGAAAAGATCTTTGCGGCTGAGAAGACAGGACGAAAAATTGCCGTTGAAGTAAAAAGCTTTTTGAGTAATTCTGCGATCGCTGACTTTCATGTAGCCTTGGGACAATTTTTGAACTATCGACTTGCCCTACAAATGAAAGAGCCTGATAGGACACTGTACCTAGCGGTACCGTTTGATACGTTTGCTTTCTTCTTTCAAGAGCGATTTGTTCAAGAAGCGGTCAAGCTGTATCAACTGAAGCTCGTCGTTT
>CBDTXL010001163.1:0-2044 GCA_965364435.1 uncultured bacterium | reverse complement strand
TCAGTTGCCTTGGGTAAGTGATAATACTTCCCACCGGCTTGCTTAGCGAGTTCCTTCGCAAAGCCAGTAGAAATAAACTTATTCTCCGTATCAATCACCAACAACTTGATTCCCAACGCCCGAATCCGGGAGGCAATGTCCAACAGTTCCGCCTTAATATCTGGCTTCTCCCCTTCCACCATTGGCTCCCCCAGAGAACGAGCCAAGGGAATATTCCCACGTCCATCAGTAATCGCCACAATCACCACCTGACCGATATCCCCAGACATCTGAGCATTTGTCCCGACTCTTACAGCCTGAGTCAATCCATGCGCCAGAGGTGAACCACCACCGCAAGGCATTCGCTCCAAGCGTACCCGTGCCAAAGCAATCGAACGGGTTGGGGGCAATAAAACCTCTGCCTGTTCTCCCCGGAAGGGAATGAGCGATACCTGGTCACGGTTTTGGTAAGCTTCCGTTAGGAGTCGCAACACCGCACCCTTGGCAGATTGCATCCGGTTCAACGCCATTGAGCCAGAAGCATCCACAACGAAAACAACCAGCGCCCCAGATTTTCTGGCTAAGCGCTTCGAGCGAATATCTCCCGACTCTACAATCACTTTACGATCAGGTTGGCGCTTACGGCGACTTAGCTGGTAGGGTGCAGCTGCTCTGAGTGTCGCATCAACGGCAATCCGTCGTACCTTTCCTTTCGGTAACATCGGCTTCACATAACGCCCCCGGTCTTCTGAGAAGATAATGCTACGGCTTCCCGACTTACCCTGCCGCTGCGCCATCTGAGCAAAGTAGAGAACACTGGGGTCAAGAATCACGCCCTCTGAATCGAAGAGAAATTCTTCCGGGATGCTAGGGGGTTCCTGCTCTGGTTCTTCTGGGTTTTCCTCTTCGTCCTTCTCCTCCTTCTCTTCCTGCTCTTGCTGGGATTCATCTTGCGGCGGCGGTGGTGGTGGCGGTGGTTCTTCTGGCGGCGTTTGCACAATGGTTGAGCGGGGGACTATTACCAGTTCCACCGCACGTCGCAAATCTTCAGCCGTCACATCTGTACGTCCATCAAGTGCAGCCGCCGCTTTAGCAACCCGCAGGGCAAACAACTCGGCTCGATGTCCCTGAACACCGCCTCGGATTGCTTCTTCAACGAGATAGGCAATTTGCTCATGGGTGATGCGGACATCTTTGAGCCATTCTCGCGCCAGGATAATTTGAGTTTTGATATTGTCAGTGTCTTCGTTGTACTGGTTGAGAAATAGTTCAGGAGAGTTGCTGTATTGGATAACTTGCTCTACAGCTTGTACCCGCTCATCCAATCCCAAAACGCCATCAGCCGAGAGGGTAATTGCAATTCTGTCGAGTAGATGTTCTCGCAGTGGTCCTTCTTCTGGGTTGTAGGTAGCGATTAACAGCGGTTTGCAGGGATGTTGAAAACTAATGCCTTCCCGCTCAATCTGATTGCGTCCCTCGGTGAGTACACTCAGCAACTGATTCGTTATCTGGTCATCTAGGAGATTAATCTCATCTACATAGAGGACTCCCCGATGTGCCTGCGCTAACAAACCGGGCTGAAATACGGGTTCTCCCCGTTTGACAGACTGCTCAACATCTACTGAACCCAGGAGTCTGTCTTCTGTTACCCCAAGCGGAATTTGCACGAAGGGGGCGGGGATGATTTCGGTGGGGAGATCGGCAATTGTAGAGACAGGGGTTATCCCGTCTTTAGCAAATAGATACTCGGCCAACAGCTGGTCATCCCACTCGTTAGGGTAACGGGGATGGCAGTTACTGATAGAACCTGTAACCACTTCAATCGGTGGCAGTAAGGCGTGTAAGGCGCGTGCCATAACGGATTTGGCGGTACCGCGACGACCCGCGATCGCAACTCCACCCAACCCTGGGTCAACTGCTGCCAACAGCAAGGCTAATTTTATTGCTTCCTGACCCACTACAGCC
Organism: uncultured bacterium; assembly: GCA_965364435.1. Lineage (GTDB taxonomy): Bacteria > Cyanobacteriota > Cyanobacteriia > Cyanobacteriales > Coleofasciculaceae > CBDTXL01. Next base: position 100 of record CBDTXL010001163.1, on the reverse strand, counting down.
GTCAGGGGAAATGCAGGAATCAAGAGTGCAGGCATGGTTTCACTAGGTAGCGCGTCCAGACTCTCAGCATACCAATTAGCGGGTGCGGTGAAGATGAGGA
>CBDTXL010001162.1:0-2045 GCA_965364435.1 uncultured bacterium | reverse complement strand
GAGCGCTAAGACTCTTGCATAACTTTTTCTGATGCCGTTCGCTCCATCCACTATACTCCAAGCTTGGTAGTGAAATTGTTTTTTGCGATCGGGAGCTTCCTTAACGAATAGAACTAGGGCAACGATGAGACTGACAACATCAGCGCCCTCCAGAGCATCTGCCAGCAGAGAATTATCATCGGCTATCACAAAAACTAACGTGCATAAGACAGCTGAAACAAGAGCAATTAACCATGCTGGTTTTGTCCAGAAAGCGTCAATAGCTTTCTGAGGAATTGCTTTGAGGATTGCCACCCACTTCTGTACTGATAATGGGGGCTGAAGTTGCCGAGAACTCTCGGTGATTTTCCCTAAAAGTGCTTTGAGGACTTCACCATCCCACCGAATTGAGACTAAAGACTTTTTCTGTTGCTCTACTTGGGGCTGAAGTTGCTGGGATTCGTTTAGTCGTTCTGCCTTTAATTCTGGGGGCTTCTTAATGGTTGCTGCATTTTCGTTTCGGACAATTTTTGGGGCATTATCTACACCTGCGCCTTTTAACATCTGAGCAGTAATCGCTCTGTAAGCAGCTACCCACGCTTGCTTAACTTCGGGCGTCCAATCTTGTTGGAGATACTGCTCAAAAGTCGTCAGCAGTGCTTCCCCAACTGGAGCGTAATATTTGGGAATCGCCCCATATCCCACATGCCTGCCTCCTAGAGCCTTAAGCACTTCCCCTAAAGCCTCTGGATTCCGCAGACTTTCTACCACCAATACCAGAGAATTCAGCAGCTTTTTCTGCTGCTTTTCCATGTCGGTACTGGCAAACAGGGGTTTCATCCCTGGGTGAGCTGCAAACAAATTTTCGTAGAAGCTGGCGGCAAATTCATCGGCGCGGGGTTTAATTTTTTCAAAACTGCTTTCGAGTAACTCTACAGGTAACTCTTTTGGCTCTTGTTCTGTGACTTCCTCTGGTTGGTGTTGAGGTTGTGTAGCCGGTGCTGTCGCTACCTGTTTGTTGGGAATAGTTCTTGTTTCTAATTGAACTTGTTTTGGTGCATTATCTACACCTACGCCTTTTAACATCTGGGTGGTAATTGCTCTATAGGCAGCTACCCATGCTTGCTTGACTTCATCAGTCCAATCTTGTTGGAGATACTGCTCAAAAGTCGTTAGCAGTGCTTCCCCAACTGGCTCATAAGATATAGGAATTGCTCCATATCCAACGTGTCTAGCTCCCAAAGCCTTGAGTACTTCCCCTAAAGCCTCTGGATTGCGTAGACCTTCTACCACCAATACCAGAGAATTCAGTAGCTTTTTGTGTTGCTTTTCCATGTCGGTACTGGCAAACAGGGGTTTCACCTCTGGGTGAGCGGTAAATAAGTTTTCGTAGAAGCTGGCTACAAATTCATCGGCGCGGGGTTTAATTTTTTCAAAACTGCTTTCGAGTAACTCTACGGGTAACTCTTTTGACTCTATTTCTGCGACTTCCTCTACTGTGTCTTCATCTGGTTCCGCCTCCGCCTGTTCTTCTGGAATTGCCTGGGTCGGGAATTCCACTTGTGGTGACTGATTCGGAAGTGCCCTCCCCAATAAGTTAAATGAAAATTTACCAGAGCGAGGATTAATTGCCATATTTTGTACCTGATTTAAAAGCTAACTCACCCATGTTTCCCATACAGAGGTTTCCGGGTGCATCCCGATTTTGCACTTGTATTCTCTAAGGTGAGCGTGGGATGAGGTTTATAGGCTTGCTTGAAATATGTTTTTGCAAATTTGGGATGCACCCGAGGTTTCCGGACTGCCATACCCTGAAAAAATACAATTTATTAGACCTCTTGCCTAAGCCTGTCGAGCCTTACGAAAAAATCTGATTTCATCTATATTTATCTGTGTGCATCTGTGTGCATCTGTGTGCATCTGTGGTTCCCAATTCTAAAATCAGATGGTATGCAAGAGGTCTATTTTTAGTTTGGAGGAGTCTCTTAAACTCCTATACTTCGACCAAGGATTGATATTACAAATTTATGTCTTGCAATTCTTGCGACAGGATAGCCATAAAAGCT
>CBDTXL010001161.1:0-2045 GCA_965364435.1 uncultured bacterium | reverse complement strand
TGCCCATACCGTTGAAGTATCCGGAGATGTGGCGGCTACCTTTCACATTCAACCCGGTCACAATCCCAAAGCAGGGCAGCCCTCTCAAGCTTGGTTCGCCCTCACGCGCCGAGGCGGGGCAAGTATCCCTTTGTCACAATGTGACTGTGTTCTGTCTGTTTATCCAAAGCCCCGCCCTCAAAACGCACAACCCATCGTGAACCCTCCCCTAAAACCTATCTCAGCGGAAGATTATCAGGGCATTCCGGGGGCAGAGATCGTATTTCCTATGGCAGGGGCTTATGATCTGGAGCTAAGGGGAACTCCGAAAGCTGGGGCAAATTTCAAACCCTTTAGCCTGACCTATACTGTTACAGTTTCAGCTGGGTCATCGGCACCAACAGCAAGTCCTCTAATTGAACAGCCTCGTGGTAACCAACCCCCTGATCAGCGTGCTGATTCTCATAAAGTAGCTCAACAGCCCAAAGCAACCGCAAGTCAGTGGCGCAGCCCTGTGATTGTCCTAGCCGCCGTTTTAGGAATCGGAATCTTTGGTATTGCAGTGCAGCGTTTCAAACAACCTCACAGCAACGCCGCTTCCGAGAAAAAGCCTGATTAATGTAAAAATTTATTACCCGAAAAGAGAGTATTATTCATAACTTTTGTTACATTTATTATAAATAAGCACACAAAGGTCTTTATTCATGCCATTTATCAAAGAAGAAGGCGGACTGATCAATAACTTTGCCCCAGAGACGAAGACTTACCAGGCAGAGCCGCCGACTGCGACCCAAAAGCGAAATTACGTTTTATTGGGCATGGCAGCTCTGATACTCATTAGCGGCTTAATGTTCGTCGCCTACTCAGCATCGAACGTCAGCTGATTGAAGAACGCGATCGCGCAGGGCAAGACCCATTTGAGTCAGAGGGGCTAACGCTTAGGGCTGAATTGTTCTAATGGCGTTCATCGCAGTCTGGTAATTCTGTGTCCTGCCTTGTTTTTTGAAAAGCTCAGCAGCTTTCTGTAAGTCTTCTATAGCTTCCTTAGTGTTTTTGAGATACGAGCGGGAAATGCCCCGGTTGTAAAAAGCTTCGGCGAATGTGGGTTGAATCCGAATCGTCTCAGTGTAATCTTCAACAGCTGCCTGATGCTCTTTGAGCCGGTTGCGAGCTAAACCCCGGTTGTAATAAGCCCTAGCATTGTTAGGGTTGATGAGAATAGCCTGATCGTAATCTTTCAAGGCTGCCTGATTCTCTCCGAGATCATCGCGAGCATTACCTCTGGTGATATGAGCTGTGTCATTGTTGCGATTGATCGCAATGGCTTGGGTGCAATCAGCGATCGCTTCTTTGTACTTCTTTAAAACATAATGGGCATAACCCCGGTTGCTGTAAGCTTGGTCAAAGTTGGGGTTAATCCGAATTGCGTTGCTGTAGTCAGCGATCGCTTTCTCATAAAAGCCCAGAGTATGCTGGGCATAGCCCCGGTTGTAGTAGGTATCAGCGTCATTAGGATCGAGTTGCAGAGCTTGGTTAAAGTCCGCGATCGCTCCTTGATAATTACGGGCATTTAGTTTATCGACGCCCCGGTTATACAACTCCACAGCACTCATCTGAGTCTTTTCAGGCTGGGCGGCAAGTAACCTATAGGGGCGTATTGCAATAGGCTGGTACGGCAACTGAGCTTGGACAGCTGAGGCAAGCCCAGCCACTACCGTGGCAAATCCCACAATGGCGATCATTCGAGAAGTCTGGTTCATGGTTTTTTCTACAAGGCAGCATTCCTTTCAAGAGCTGTTGGCTCAACATTTTCGTGAATACTGTGAAGATAAAAGGGAGAGGTGGAGCAGAGGTGAAGGGGTAATGAGTTGGTGTTGGTGCCGAGAGTTGGTCGAAACTTCCCCTCTTTGTCGGTCAATCAGTAATTAACTCACTCTAACCCTTACCCTGTATATGATAGACCGAGCTGAAACACAATCCCTAACCAACTCCCTAGAAGAACCCCTCCCCTACGAGGAGAGGGCAGGAACCAGGATTTCTCACCAACAGGCATAGAAGATGAGGGA
>CBDTXL010001160.1:0-2047 GCA_965364435.1 uncultured bacterium | reverse complement strand
CGTCGCGGGATTCAGGAGTGGGGCATTTTTGATGCACCGGACGCGGATACTTCTGGCACTGGTTATGCCAAGCGCCATGTGATTGACCGTGATGATACACCAAGCCTCCATCCTACTCGCGGTGATGCCACCGTTGTTGATACTGATCCTGAAGTCATTATCATTGACCGGCGAGATCAGACTTGATAGGCTTGCCATTTTTCGGTAACCCTAACTATCAAGCAAGCGAGAATACCAGGAGCAAGATTACTAAAAAGCTTGCTCCTGCTCACTTCTAAACCTACAGGGCTTATACCTTACTCCTGGTAACGCCCACTCGCCTCTATCTCCCATACAAGGGGGAAAGTAAGGAACATTATTTCTTAACCAAGGGCAAGGGAAGGTTCTACAGGGGCTGAAATACCTGAAAGTTTAAAGGGTGCATAAGTCCTAACTCATCAATCATTTCCACCACTGACCGTTGCAATAGAGGAAATCAAAAATGAAAAAACTAACGATCTTTTTACTCAGTAGCGTCTTGTTGTTTGGTGCTGCTGCTTGCAGCGATAACGCCAAAACCAGTGCAGATGCTCCTGATTCGATTAAAGAGTCCCCAGAGGCTCCCAAGGCAGAATCTGTTGAGAAAACCAAAGAGGATGCAACCGCCGAAATCCGTAGAAAGCAGCTTAATGCTGACATTAAAGCGCGTGAGGAGCGCAATAATATTACTGGGGGCGATGCAAAAAGAGCTGACGGCGACCTTGAAAGTGAAGTACGCAGCAAGCTGGAAGCCAATATCCCAAATGGTCAGCTAACCGTTAAGGCTGAAGATGGGGTTGTCGTTGTAGCAGGAACCGTCCTGAAGCAGGAGCAGCTTGCTAAGATTGAACCCTTGGCAAAACAGATCAAAGGCGTAAAAACCGTGAATGTTAAGGCAACTGTTGCTGCGCCCAAACCTTAAGGGAAAAGCTAAAAAGACCAGTAGCGCCATTCCTCGTTATTAATCAGCTCTTGATCTTTCTTGAGCTAGGATTCTACCTGAGCCAACTTTAATTAGTAGCCTATCACTCGTTGAGAGTGACAGGCTATTGTTGTTGAGATTGAAAACATGCCGCTGTTTATTCTTCACCTAGGTGGTCATTTTTGCCGTTAATTTCTGGTTTCACGCCAGAGTGGTTCCAATTTGCTAATTCTGCAAAGTCATCATCGATATAAAAGGTAACTTGAACGGGACCATAACGCTCTCGGATTATTCCCTCAATTCTTTCGACGATCCAAGAAGTGACTTCTGTAAACTCTGGATGGACAATCAGGTGCATCTGGATATAAACAAAGCGTCCAACAATCCCCCGCGACTGGATTTGATAACAGTGGGTAACGCCCCCAACTTGACGGGCTATTTGAGCTAGAACTTCTGGAGCGATCGCAGTCTGCTGTACCAAGAAGGGCAGCTGCCAGTTCACAATTCGCCAGCAACTTCCCACAGCTAGCAGCACCAGCAAAATTGCCAGGACTACATCAAGCCATACTAGACCCCGCCAAACTCCTAAAAGCCCACCCAGCACTAGGAGAGTCAGCCAGACATCCTTCAGCAGTTGAGTGGCACTAAAGCGCAAGGCGGGATTCCTGAGAACTCTGGCTTGATAGATGCCCACTAATGCCAAACCCAGGCTGGTCACCACTACAACTCCCAACAGCTGTATTAAAGGTAAACCGACACGCACAGGAAAAGCTAGTGTTTGCCCCTTAGTAGCCACTGCCAGCTGCTGACCCGATATTATCAACAAATTTAAACCTGTAAAGCCTAAAAAGGCGATAAGCAGGAAGGTTATAAGGGTTTCCCGTTTACCATGACCATATACTAACCGCCCCTTTGGGCGATCAGGTGCTGTAATCATCAGCAAACTCAGGAGGGTGCTAAAGCTAGTAAGCAGAGTGTGCAGCGACTCTGCCATGAGGCTTAGCGATCGCGTTGCCCAAGCCGCTGAAACTTTGACTGATAAGATAAACAATGTCAGCCAGAGAGTCGTGAATAAAATCAGACGACTTGCCTGATCGCGAGTTGGTC
>CBDTXL010001159.1:0-2048 GCA_965364435.1 uncultured bacterium | reverse complement strand
CGGCGTTTGATGAAAATTTGCGTGAAGTAATACTCACCCTTGGCATTTTTGGTAACGCCAATGCCAGTGAGGTCAAAATCACCAACGATATTCTTGAGATGACCAGGGCTTTTTAGCCAACCCTGAACCGCCTGTTGGTCTGGATTAGAGTAACCTTGGTTGTAGGCAACATTTTCCGCAGCTGCGCGATAGGAAATTGACTTGGCGATCGCTTTCACCCGCCCTTCAAATCCGTTATGACCAAAAGGAACTTGACCACTTGCCATCGCCTCACTGTGAAGTCTTGCCTGCTCAGTGATACTGGCGTTCAAAGTTAGAGGTGGTAAGTTACGGGACTTGCGATATTGATTAATTTGTTGATGAACAGACTGTTCCAAAGCCGCGAATTCACTAGAAGTTGTCCCTTGAGACACGGTTGAGGATGGTGGAGTGTCGGGTGGGAGAGGTTCACTGATATTACCAAAGACCTGATCAGATGAACTGCAACTGCTCAGTCCACCGGCAAGAACCAGCATTCCGAAGAAAATCTTTGTTAAACGTTTTTGCATCACGAAAAGGGAATGGGAAATGGGGAATTTCCTAGAGCGGCAATCCATTAATGGTAGGGGTAATCCCCCCATGAAAAGCTCCTACTAGGGTTCGGGGAAGGCAGGGGTGTACTGCCCCTACATCTACATATTGTGCCTCTTTTGTCAAGGTTTTTGCTGAACCTGCTCTCTAGTCCCGACGCTCCAGTCTCTAGCCCCTAGTTCCCATCCCCTAAATTAAGGAACTTGGCAATAGTCTGGACATCCTTATCGCCGCGACCAGAACAGTTAATCACAATCCGGGGGCTGCCAGTGAGTTGGGGGCAGAGCGTTTCTAGAAAAGCGATCGCATGAGCCGTTTCCAGTGCTGGGATAATTCCCTCTAGTTGAGACAACCGTTGCAAAGCCGCGATCGCCTCTTGGTCAGTGACACTGTAATATTCGGCTCTACCGCTGTCCTTCAAATAGCTATGCTCAGGTCCAACACCTGGATAGTCCAGTCCAGCACTAATCGAGTGAGCCTCCACAACCTGGCCATCAGAATCTTGCAGTAAATAACTCATCGCTCCGTGTAAAACCCCAGGGCGTCCCCGCGTCAGGGTTGCCGCGTGTTTCTCAGAATCCACGCCTTCTCCCGCCGCTTCGACTCCAATCAACCGTATACTTGGCTCGTTCACAAACTCATGAAACAGTCCCATCGCATTCGAGCCACCGCCTACACAAGCCAAAAGAATATCCGGCAAGCCGCCCCACTTTTCTTGGCACTGAGCGCGAGTTTCTTGACCAATTACCGCCTGGAAGTCACGCACCATCATCGGGTAAGGATGAGGTCCTGCAACTGAACCCAGAATATAGTGGGTAGTTTCCACATTTGTCACCCAGTCTCGAATCGCTTCCGAGGTCGCATCCTTGAGTGTGCCTGTACCAGCGGATACGGGTTGCACTTTGGCTCCCATCAGCCGCATCCGAAACACATTCAGAGCTTGTCGTTCCATATCCTGGACGCCCATATAGACGATGCATTCCAGTCCAAACCGCGCACACACGGTTGCTGTTGCAACACCATGCTGACCCGCACCTGTTTCAGCAATAATCCGCTGCTTGCCCATCCGCTTTGCCAGCAATGCCTGAGCCAAAGCATTATTGATTTTGTGGGCACCTGTATGATTTAAGTCTTCCCGTTTCAGATAAATCTGGGCACCACTGCCATCAGCTTTGGCATAGTGTGAACTTAGGCGTTCAGCAAAGTAGAGAGGGCTGGGGCGTCCCACATAGTCTCGCATCAGCTGTTGCAGTTCCTTTTGGAAATCCGGGTCATTGCGGTATTGATCAAAAGACTGCTCCAGCTCACTCAGAGCAGGCATCAGTGTCTCAGGCACATACTTACCGCCAAACTTGCCAAAGCGCCCCAAGGCGTCGGGTTGTTGGGTTGCTGTATCAGCATCGGATTGAGAACTATGAGGAATGGGAGTGGTGGTCACAGCAGGGTGAGAATACAGGACAGCACCCATTATAAATCCC
>CBDTXL010001158.1:0-2048 GCA_965364435.1 uncultured bacterium | reverse complement strand
TGGGGGAGATGGGGGAGATGGGGGAGATGGGGGAGATGGGGGAGATGGGGGAGATTATGCAAAATGCCTAAATATAGGGTCTAACTTTTCTGCTTAACTTTCCTACTTGCTCTTGTATTTTCATCACAAGTACGAGACGATTTTCTTGTAGCAAACAATCCAATAATCTAATAAAAGCCAAATGATCAGTGAATTCCTAGCGGTTCTGGATTATTTGCAATACGCTCTTGGTGAGGTAATCAGAGGATAACTTGTATGCAACTATCACCGCAAGAAAAAGATAAACTGCTGATTTTTACGGCGGCTCTAGTAGCAGAAAGACGGAGGGAAAGAGGGTTAAAGCTCAATTATCCTGAAGCAGTAGCCTATATTTCTGCGGCTATTTTAGAAGGCGCTAGGGAAGGAAAAACCGTAGAAGACCTGATGAGTGAGGGGAAGACTATTCTTACAATAGAAGACGTTATGGAGGGAGTTCCAGAAATGATTCAGGAAGTGCAAATAGAGGCTACCTTCCCAGACGGGACAAAACTCGTCACCGTACATGAGCCAATAACTTTTTCTAAGAATCCACGCTCATAATTTTAACGTTTCAATTTTGGATTAAGACCATGATTCCCGGAGAAATCATTACTCAAACCGGAGAAATTGAACTCAATGTAGGGCGATATACTATCAGAATTGTAGTCGCGAATCAAGGCGATCGCCCGATCCAAGTGGGGTCTCATTTCCACTTTTATGAAGTTAATGATGATCTTAAATTTTATGACATTTTCTATGAAAACAAAGATAGAAAACTCGTTCAAATTGAGCGGTATAGCTCCAACGATCCAACCAGAGGAATGCGCTTAAATATTCCCGCCGGGACAGCCGTTAGGTTTGAACCCATAGATGAAGATGCCAAGGAAGTCGAATTAGTGCCATTCGCGGGTAGGCGTGAGATTTATGGTTTTAACGGGCTAATTAACGGACCATTAGACCCACAACCCCAATAGAACCAATGGATAAGTTTTATGGAGCAGCGTAGATGTCAAAATCAGCAGCGAGACTGGGGGTAGGAGGTCCCGTAGGCAGTGGGAAAACGGCTCTACTAGAGTGTATCGTCCCAATGTTAATCAACAAAGGCATTGAAGTCGCAGTCGTCACCAATGACTTACTGACAACTGAAGATGCAGACCGCCTCAAACGTCGAGGAGTTCTGCCTCCGGAACGCATTATCGGAGTAGAAACGGGTAGCTGTCCGCATACAGCTATTCGAGAAGATCCGTCTATGAATCTCCTAGCGGTCAAGGATCTGGAGATGCTTTATCCTCAATTAGACATCATCTTCATTGAAAGTGGAGGTGATAATCTTGCCTCCACCTTTAGCTACGATTTGGTAGATTCCTACATTTTCGTCATTGATGTGGGGGCGGGAGATGATATTCCTCGTAAAAAAGGCCCTGGCTTCGCCCAAGCTGATTTAGTGGTAGTCAATAAAATTGACATCGCTCCTTATGTAGGGGCTGACTTGGATTTAATCCGTCAAGAAGCTCCATTATACCGTCGAGGCAAACCCATTGTTTATACCAATTGCAAGACGGGAGAAGGATTGGATGAGGTGGTCAATTTTATTCTGGAGACCGTTTTGTTTCGCAGTCCTTCTGCAATAGGAACCTGAGATTTATATATAGTGGTTCCTTAGAGTGAATTAACACCCTCTAACTTTGGAAAGCCTCAAACGAACAAAAAACTTAGAGCTAAGACTGGAGTGCGATCGCCAAAACTATACCATTGCCACTCATCAGTACACCGCTTATCCCTTGGGCATCTCTCGAACCTTCCGTTCCGATCCTGCCAATCCCCACCGTGCTTACCTTTATATCACGAGTAGCTCTCCAGGATTACTGGCAAACGACCAGTTGAACATCTCCTTGCAACTCGAAGCAAATACCAGTCTATACCTCACCGATCAGGCGGCGACTAAAGTTCATCCCATGCCGATCGCAGGCTCAAAAGCGATCGCTCATTATGATATTGAAATTGGAGAAGGAGCAACCTTAGAGTTTGTC
>CBDTXL010001157.1:0-2050 GCA_965364435.1 uncultured bacterium | reverse complement strand
ACAACCACTCCCCCACTTTCATTCGCCAGCCTGTCCACCGCACACAAAGCATAGGTTCCCGGCTGAAGATTCGCAACCTTTGTCGCCCCAGGAAAAACTCGCTCAAGCGTCCAAGTATCACCATTCTGCTTATAGAGTGTCCAGGAACGAATATCCTCATTCTCAGTTAGAAGATTCCAAGTGAGCTTGCGGTTTTTCACTTCTAGTCCTGTTGGAGGCGCTGGTTGTGTAGCCTGCCGCCACGCCATAGTCGGCACCAGTGCGGGTTTAGCATAAACTGAGGTTTTGAATTTGTCATAGATGCCCTGACGATTTTCAGTGAAAGCGCTCATACTGAAGAAGATATTCCCCAGTGACAACTCCCCAGCCATCTTGCGACTAATCTCAACTTGCCTGTCAATCTCCTCAAGCTTCCAACTCTTTCCGTCCAGCTGTCCCAAATTGTTACCCGTGTAAATGTGTCGGGTTTTGGGGTTAATCCCTGTCCACCAATTCAGCAAAACCGGATAACTCTGTGCTATCTGGTCAATCTTCCAATAGAGTTGCGGCGCTAAATAATCAACCCAGGCTTCCTCCAACCATTTTTTGGCATCCGCATAAAGTACGTTGTAGGCATCGAGTCCCTTAATCTGAGGCGGTTGTCCTGGGCGGTAAATGCCAAATGGACTAATCCCAAACTTGACATAGGGCTTTGCAGCGCGAATGCCTTCTGATAGGCGCTGAACCATTTGATTAACATTGTCCCTGCGCCAATCACCTAAACTCAGTTTCCCTCCACCCGCTTTATAAGCCGAGTAGGTTTTGTCATCCGGGAAAGACTGACCCTCAATGGGATAGGGATAGAAATAGTCATCCAGGTGAATGCCATCAACGTCATAGCGACGCACGACATCGAGCATTACATTGTAAGCCCTGTCCTGAACAACTTTAATGCCGGGGTCCATCCATAGCTGATTGCCCCATTTATAAACACCTTCTGGATTAGTGACAGCGATGTGAGGGCTGACATTCCCCGATAGCTTTGTGGCGGTTTTGGCGCGGTAGGGGTTGAACCAAGCATGAAGTTCAATATTGCGCTTATGGCATTGTGCGATCGCAAACTCCAGAGGGTCATAAAATGGATTGGGTGCCTTCCCCTGAGTTCCTGTCAGCCAATAGCTCCAAGGCTCCAATTGCGAGGCATACAGCGCATCCCCTTCCGGTCGTACCTGTAAGACTATTGCATTGAAGTTCAGTGCTTGTAGCCGGTTCAGTATCTCGATGAATTCACTTTTTTGTTGTTCAACCGGGAGTCCCGGCTTTGAAGGCCAATCACTGTTCCACACCGTTGTTACCCACGCCGCCCGGAACTCCCGGCGATGATTAACCCTAATCGTCTCAGGAATCGTCCCAGGCTCTGGAGGAACCACAATGTAGTTAGATTGAATCTTAGGAGCCTCTTCCAGATACACTAACGCTTGATAGATAAACGCCGCGACATCGGCACGGGTTGCCGCCACATTCGGACCGAGTAATTTCACATTTGGGTAGTTAACCACAAGCCCCGCACGGGTAGCGAGGGCTACTTCATCCGTTGCATAGCCAGGAATCCCAGCCGCATCTTGATAGACTTGTGGGAGTACTGTAATCAGGTCAGGTTTTAGCTTCGAGGCAATCTCCAACCCACTCACCAGGGAAATTAAAACTTGCGCCCTTGTGATTCTGTCTTGCGGACGGAAGCGATTATCGGGAAACCCGCTAAGAAATCCTGTTTCGTAAGCCTTTTGAATGACAGCCGCCGCCCAGTGGCTAGAAGGGACATCGACAAAGCCGACATACTGTCGCTTCAAAGGTCTTGGAAATGCTTTGCCGATAATCGCCGCAAACTCAGCGCGGGTCATGGAGTTATTGGGGCGAAAACTCCCATTGGGAAACCCACTGACAATGGCACGCTGGGCTAAGGCTTCAATAAATAAGCGTGCCCAATGATTTTGAATATCAGACAAGGAAGTGAAGGAGGATACCATAATCTATCTGAGCTAGCTTAGCTTGATCTTAACCTTCTTCCATG
>CBDTXL010001156.1:0-2052 GCA_965364435.1 uncultured bacterium | reverse complement strand
CCTTAGTGTTGTGACTAAACTTAATCAACCAATTGGAAAGTTAACCAGTAACCGACTCAAAACTATGGGGTGCATCCCGACGAGTGCAAATGTCTTCCCTGAGGTAAGCGTGGAATGAGGTGTACAGGCTGGCTTCAACTGTGTCGTTGTAAAGAAAGGGATGCAGCGGTTGGGCGTGACTGGCAGATGTCTGTCCAATGAAAATGGCAGTTAAGCCTAGCAAGGCAATAGTATAGGGAGTCTGTCTTATCGCAGATGGTTTTTCCAATCAATCAAACTATCATGGGCGATCGCTTCCACTGTGGCAGCCAAATCATCGTTCCCCTTACTCCCGACTTTCTCTCCCAGGTAACATATGACCGAACTGAATAGGACGACAAAGCCAAACAAAGCTATGCTTGCCAAATGCCCAACCGGCATTCAGGGACTTGACGAAATCACCGACGGGGGATTACCTCAGGGGCGTCCGACGCTTGTTTGCGGAAAAGCAGGCTGTGGCAAAACGCTAATGGCGATGGAGTTTCTTGTACGCGGCGCAGTGGAGTACGATGAACCGGCAGTTTTTATGTCGTTTGAAGAATCTGCTGAAGAACTGGTGCAAAATGTCGCTTCATTGGGTTGGGATTTAGAGGCGCTGATTGCCGAGAAGAAAATTGCAATTCATTACGTTCATGTTGAGCGCAGCGAAATCCAAGAGACGGGCGAATACGATCTCGAAGCGTTATTCGTTCGGTTGGGTTATGCAATTGACTCTATCAAAGCCAAGCGAGTCGTCTTGGATACAGTTGAAGTACTTTTTGGGGGCTTATCCAACGACTATATAGTACGAGCGGAACTGCGGCGGCTGTTTCTCTGGCTGAAAGCCAAGGGTGTTACCGCGATCATCACCAGTGAAAGTGGCGATAATACACTGACTCGGCATGGTTTGGAGGAATACGTTTCCGATTGCGTCATCCGGTTAGATCAGCGTGTGAGCGATGAACTTTCAACGCGCCGCTTGCACATCGTCAAGTATCGTGGCTCTAGGCACGGCAGCAATGAGTATCCATTTCTGATCGAAGAGGACGGCATTTCCGTTTTGCCCATCACCTCGATCGCATTAGAACACGATGTATCCACCGAACGGATATCCACTGGCATTGAGCGCCTCGACATGATGCTGGAAGGTAAGGGATTCTTTCGGGGTAGCAGTATCCTCATTTCCGGCACGGCTGGAACTGGCAAAAGTTCGATTTCCGCACATTTTGCTGACGCTACTTGTCGGCAGGGGGAACGATGCCTCTATTTTGCCTTTGAGGAATCTTCAAACCAGATTATCCGCAATATGCGATCGATTGGCATTGACCTTGAGGTATCAGTGAAAAAAGGTCTGCTGAAAGTTCAAGCGTTGCGTCCTACTTTGTATGGGTTAGAGATGCACTTGGTAAGGATGCATCAGTTGGTCAATGAATTTAAACCTAGTGTCGTTATTATCGACCCGATATCCAATATGACGTATAGCGGCAACGAGATTCAGGTCAAATCGTTTTTGATGCGCCTAATTGATTTTCTGAAAACACGGCAAATCACCACTCTCTTGACATGTCTAAATGCAGGCGGCAACCCTTTGGAACAAACAGACGTGGGCGTTTCATCCTTAATGGATACGTGGATGCTACTGCGCGACATAGAAAGTAACGGTGAGCGCAATCGATTACTTTATCTGCTCAAATCTCGTGGGATGGAACACTCTAATCAGGTGCGTGAATTCCGTTTGACTAGATCTGGAGTGGAGTTAGTGGATGTGTATCTCGGTCCTGGAGGCGTACTTACGGGTACTGCACGAGTTGTGCAAGAGGCACAGGAAAAAGCTGCTGCATTGGCTCGCCGACAGGAAATCGAACAGAAGCAACGCGATCTTGAACGAAAGCGTAAAGCGATGGAAGCAGAAATTACAGCATTGCACGCTCAGTTTGAGACTGAGAAGGAAGAGATAGAGCGAATGCTTCAGCAAGAGGAACTACAGGAGCAAACCCTACTCCAGCAGCAAGTAGAAAGGGCGCGGTTCCGTAA
>CBDTXL010001155.1:0-2053 GCA_965364435.1 uncultured bacterium | reverse complement strand
TCACTGGTTTATCGAGAAGCCTTTTCCCTGTCAGCAAGACTATAAAAAGAAAGAGTTTGGCAACTCTCTAATGCAAACTGGCACAAATTCACGATCGCAAAGAAGGGGGTTAAAAGATTGAGCGATTACCCGAAAGGTACCGCCAAAGGCAATCGCCCAAAGGGCGGTGCCAAAGGCAATCGCGAAACCGATATCGTCGTAATTGGTAGTGGGATTGGCGGGTTGAGCTGTGCAGCGCTTCTGGCGCGGTATGGCTTCGAGGTGACAGTCTGCGAGAGCCACTCAATTCCCGGTGGTGCCGCGCACGCTTTTGAGCGCAATGGATTCAAGTTTGATTCAGGACCGTCGCTCTACTCAGGTTTATCGTATAGCCCCTCTGCCAACCCTCTCCGACAAGTGCTGGACGCTATTGGCGAAAAACTACCATGCGTGAACTATGATACATGGGGTTGCTGCCTGCCGGAAGGGGATTTTGATACATCGGTTGGTGCTGAGCAATTTTGTGAGGTTCTCAAAAGGCTTCGTGGTGATGAGGCTGTAGCCGAATGGCGCTCACTTCAGCGCGTGATGGAACCCTTGGCGAGGGCTGCTGTTGCAATTCCGCCTGCTGCCCTACGCTTTGATCTGGGTGCAGCGATCGCGGTGGGTCGATTTGTCCCGTCTTTAATCCAGCATGCTCCCAATATCGCTAAACTAACAGGCCCTTTCAGCCGGATTATGGATGGTGTTATCAAAGACCCATTTACGCGCAATTGGCTCAACTTATTGTGCTTCCTCCTTTCCGGACTGCCAGCCACTGGTACCAGTGCAGCGGAGGTGGCGTTTATGTTTGCAGACTGGTATCGACCGGGTGTGGTATTAGACTATCCAGTGGGTGGCAGTGGCGCTCTGGTTGACGCGCTGGTACGGGGACTGGAACGACACGGCGGTCAACTGATGCTGAATGCTCATGTCGAGCAAGTGCTGGTAGAAGGCAACCGTGCCGTTGGTGTGCGTCTACGTGGTGGCAAAGAGATGCGATCGCGTCGGGCAGTCGTGTCGAATGCCTCAGTCTGGGATACGCTCAAGCTGCTGCCAGAAGGGGCACTAGCCAAACGATTTCGGGACAAGCGACAGGCAACGCCTGAGTGTGATAGCTTCATGCATCTCCACCTCGGCATTGACGCCCAAGGACTACGCCCAAACCTCGCATGTCACTATATCGTGGTCAACGATTGGGACAAGGGCGTAACAGCTCCTCAGAACGTCGTGCTGGTATCGATTCCGTCGCTTCTCGACCCATCGCTCGCACCACCGGGAAAGCATGCGATTCACGTCTACACACCTGGTAACGAGCCGTATGAACTTTGGGAAGGGATGGAGCGTCGCAGTGAAGCGTATGCGCGACAAAAGCAAGTGCGATCAGAAGTGATGTGGCAAGCTCTAGAGCGAATCATACCGGACGTGCGATCGCCTTTGGCACCGCCCAGCGTCTGTGTTAGCGAAGCAGCGCCTTCGGAGCTAGGAGAATCACGTGGCGAAGTAACGCTTATTGGTACGCCACTGACGCACGAGCGCTTTCTACGACGCGATCGAGGTTCGTATGGTCCGGCTATTCAGGCAGGAGAAGGCTTTTTTCCTGGACCTGGCACGCCCCTACCAGGACTGCTGTGCTGTGGAGACAGTACATTTCCCGGCATTGGTCTCCCCGCCGTCGCCGCTAGCGGTATGATTGCCGCCAATACGCTTGCACCTGTGTCAAAGCATTTGGAAATGCTTGAGGATACTGGGTGCATTGCCTAGTCGTTGATGTTGAATGAACAAACATGTCAATTCAAGTTTACGGAATCCCGAATTGCGGCACCTGCAAGAAGGCGTTTAAGTGGCTCGAAGATAACGGTGTTGAGTACGAGTTCATTAATACAAAGGAAAATCCGCCTACCCATGAGATGATCCAACTTTGGGTGGAAACTCTGGGGTCTAAGCCAATGCGTAACACCTCTGGTCAGTCCTACCGGGCGCTGGGTGACCAGAAGCAGACTTGGAGTGATAAGCAGTGGATTGAGGCGTTTGC
>CBDTXL010001154.1:0-2053 GCA_965364435.1 uncultured bacterium | reverse complement strand
GTCTTTTCCCGATTCACCCTGGTTTCCTTAACCCGGTCTATTGGTTCAATCCTGGATCAGATCCACAACCAAATCTGCTAATTGTGAACTGACACCGATAGGATTACAAAGACTCAACTGTACCTTGGAAAACCGCTCTTGGAGACGAGACACTGATTGCCTGAGCGCATCTGTAATTCCTCCTGAGAAAAGAAAGTAAGGCAAAATCGCAATCTGCTTGTGACCAGCATCCGCTAAAGCTAAAAGCTGCTCCTCTAGTGTCGGTTTCACCGACCAGTAAGCCGCCACAGCCCCCAACTGCTCAGCGACTGCCTCAACCGGCTCATTGCCCCCAGCGCGGCGCGTCCCGTGAGATAACAAAATCTTGGCGTCGGCATCTACCGTTGCTAACTGACTTGCAAGCATTCTCCCCAAACCGGGGTGAGCGCCTAAGTGAGGTCGTTGGTTGATCACAATCGCTTGACCTAAACTTGCTAAAGCCAGTGCCACTTCTCTTGGAATATCCTCCATCACATGAACTCCCGGCAGGAGGAACAAGGGCAACAATTGCAGTTGATTGCAGCCAGATGATAGAGCAACGCTTGCAAATTGCCGGATTTGCTCATGTAATGGGGCATAAGCCAGCTCTAAAGCCGCTGTGCCCACTAGGGGATACCTTGCACTGCTCACGACCATCGCTGGTGCAGCGGCGCGGTCAGAGGGCGTCGGGGCTGAGGACTGGGGGTTAGGGTGCCCCGTGAAGAAGCGATTATCGGGAGTAATGGTGCTATTCTCTTGCAAAGAGGCTAGCTCTGGAGGAGCCGCTTTCAAAGAGCGATCGCGTTGGGCCAGTTTCCAGGTAGTGTCCTGATTTCCCAGTTTGGCGCGTACCAGCTCAGCCAGTTTTTCCATCGCCAGCTGGGGACGTGGGTCGCTACTCCCATGAGATATCAACAGATAAGCAGATGACAAGGTCAACAGTGTATTTAAAAGTTTTTATTTATTCTGTAGTGAGTTTAGCCTTTCCCTAGAAACAATTTTGTATAAATTGTTTCTAATTGAGCGCTGACACTTAATTAAAAACGAAGCCAGAGAATATACAATTCTCTGACTTTTTCCCTTTCTATTTCAGGTTAACAGCGAGCTAATTACTTATTCGCCTGAGGAAGAGGATTGGCAATATACTTGAAATTTGGTTCTGAGTTCCAAGGTCCGCGTTCATCTGGTCCTTGATTATTAGGCGTGATGGTTTTCTCCTGACCGTCACTAGACAAGTTGAAGTAAAGATCGACGGTTTCATCAGGCTGAATATTACCAAAGAAGGGGTCAGTGAGCTTACCCAGTGACTCCAGCGCCTTCATGAACATCTTGGTATGAGAAATCTCACGGGTTAGCAGAAAAACGAGAGTATCTTTCGTTCCTTGATCCGGTGCCATCTTAATCAACTCTTCGTAAGTCTGACGCGCTCCCGCTTCAGCGGCAATATCCGCCCGTAGGTCACGTACCACATCGCCACCTTCATTGATGTACTTGGCACTCCAAGCACTGCCTTGACTGTCTATAAAATGGGGACCAACCCCCCGAATGGCAAAGAGTGTACTCCTGTAAGCCTCAGTTTGGTCAACATTCTTGGTGTGGTTTTCAATAAGTCTGCCAACTACTTCTAAATGGCTAAACTCTTCGATGGCAATATCTTGAAGCATATCCCGGATACCGGGATTTTCACAATGAAGTGACTGCACCCAGTACTGTAAGGCTGCTGTGAGTTCACCTGTTGCTCCCCCGAACTGCTCTAATAGAAGTTGGGCAAAACGAGGATTCGGCTCCTTGATGTCCACCGAATGCATGATTTCTTTTTTATGAAAAAACACGAATTGATTCCCCTTTTTAGATCGCTGGTTCAATAAAAACTGACTGTTGTGAAAGTTTGGGACAAAGCGATAGAACTTTTTTTCACCTTCACAAACTTTTAGTCCTAAAGACAAGATTAGAACAGGGACTTCATCGCAACCTGCATCCATAGGCAGACTTAAGTACAAAGCTTCTCTAACCAAAGGAGAATATTGTAGGGTGA
>CBDTXL010001153.1:0-2055 GCA_965364435.1 uncultured bacterium | reverse complement strand
ATTTAGTATGGAGTTCTACGCAAATGCTTGTGAAAACTACATACGTTATTCGTCAACTGGTAGAAAAAGCGCTTTATATTCGGCAATTAACTCCTGATATAGAGAACGAAATTAACTATGAACTGACCCGAATGGGTCACATTTCTGATGTTGATTACGAGGCACTTGAATTATTAATGTCTGAGATGGATGCTGGTCGAATTCAGTTAGTTCCTAATATATAGCTAAAGGCGGCTGACTGAAGAGTGAGGAGTTAGAAGAAATTTTTGTTCGCTACTCGCCGGAGTCGTTCCGCAATCTTTAAAATTCCGTTGTGGGTTTATTGTTGAAAGGTTGGAACCAGTCATCTCTACTTTCTATCCAGCCTCTTAACCATTTAACCTGGTAAACTGTCCTATGGTTCGTCAACTTGCTCACCAAGTCGTTGTCAACTCGCTATGCAGTTTGCCAAACGTTTAGAAAAAATCCCTCCTTATCTATTTGCAGAAATTCGCCGCAAGGGTGATGAGCTTGTTGCAAAAGGGGTTGACATCATCAATATGGGAGTCGGAGATCCAGACCGTCCGACACCTGCTCATATTGTTCAGGCAATGCATGAGGCGATTGACGAAGCCTCAACCCACAACTATCCACCTTATCAGGGAACAATAGACTACCGCAAGGCAGCTGTTGAGTGGATGGAGCGTCGGTTTGGTGTCACGGGCTTAGATCCTGATAAAGAGGTTGTTTCTTCAATTGGCTCAAAAGAAGCAATCCACAACACCTTTCTCGCTTTCGTAGAACCAGGAGATTACACCTTAATTGCTGATCCTGGCTATCCGGTCTACCGCACTTCGACAATTTTTGCGGGTGGTGAGCCTTATACAATGCCTCTAAAGGCTGAAAATAATTTCTTGCCTGACCTAAAGGCGATTCCCGAAGGGGTTGCTCAAAAAGCGAAATTACTCTGGATTAACTATCCGAATAATCCTACTGGGGCATTGGCAACGCTGGAATTTTTTGAAGAGTTGGTTGACTACTGTCGCCAGTACGATATTTTGCTTTGCCACGACCACGCCTATTCAGAAATGGCTTACGAGGGATATAAGCCGCCCAGCGTGCTGCAAGTTAAGGGGGCTAAAGACGTTACCCTAGAATTTCACAGCTTGTCTAAGTCGTACAACATGACGGGCTGGCGGGTTGGTTTTGTGGTGGGTAATGCGCTTGGCATTAAGGGGTTGAGTCAAGTAAAGACCAATGTGGATTCTGGGGTGTTTAAGGCGATTCAACGTGCCGCAATTGCTGGCTTCCAGACCACTCAAGAAGAACTCCAAGAGGTGATGTCAGTTTACCAAAACCGACGAGACATCATTGTTAAAGGACTCAAGTCATTAGGATGGGTCATTGAGGCACCCAAAGCAACGCTATATGTCTGGGTACCAGTCCCTAAAGGCTATTCCTCAACAGAATTTGTTACTCTCCTGTTGGACAAATGTGGTATAATGGCGCCTCCTGGTAATGGCTATGGTGCAGCGGGTGAAGGCTTCTTCCGGATTGCTCTGACGGTGCCCGATACTCAGATGCACGAAGCGATTCAACGAATGAAGGATGCTGGAATTCGCTACGAAGCATAAATTCAAGTGTGAAGTATTTTAGGGTCCAGAAGGGTGCAAAATCCCAGTCCTTCATACTTTACCCTTCAACCTTTAAAGGCACTCTTGTAGGCTTGCCAAACCTCACGAACGAAACAACTCAGTTGCTTGTGAGCATCTGGGCTGTTTGCCAATTGGGCATCTGGGTCATCCAGCTGAACCAACAGAGGAATTACTTCAGTGTCCAGGGCAGGTCGGAATAAACTCGCAGGCCAGACTAAATCGGCACCTAGACGCAAATCGTATAAAGTTAGCTGTTCAGGTAACGCTACCGCCAGCGAGTCATTACCCACCGCTGCTACTGCCAGCATCAAAGGACGCACCCAACAAACCTGTCGTGAGGCTACGACTTCAATAATTTCGGCATATAAACGAGTGTTTTCATGCTCTAAACAAACAATCTGGCGAGGCTGGAACTTGTGGA
>CBDTXL010001152.1:0-2058 GCA_965364435.1 uncultured bacterium | reverse complement strand
GCGAACCAAAACATCACCACGGGCAACATTACCTCGAATCCAGGAATCACCCTCACCAGTGAGACAGGAGCCGTTACCAGCGGCAACCTGAACTCTTCAGGCGCGACAGGTGGTGGCGACATCACCATTAAGGCTCGCGATCGCATCACCACTGGAGTCATCAACTCTAGTTCTAGTTCTGGCAATGGTGGCAATGTCCTTCTCGACCCAGAAAATGATATCCAAGTTACCTCAATTAACTCTCAAGGTGGAACGAGCGGTACAGGGGGCGAGGTTGACATCACCACTAACCGATTTTTCCGAGCGACTGGCTCCTTCACAGACCGCAATGGTACAAATGCCAGTATTTCCAGCGCTGGTGGGGCTGGGGGTGGTTCAATCATAATCCGGCACGGAGGCAACGGAGTCACCCCCTTCGTCGTGGGTGATGCAACAACAAACGGTACAGCGGGAGCGATTACGACTAGGGCTGACAATATGATTTCGCCAACCCAGTCTTTTCCTGGCACATACATCCAGGACAATATCGCAATCTTGACCCAAGACCAACCGTCGTCATCGTCCAGTCCAACGGGTTTACTCCCGGAGAAAGAGGCATTACTACTATCACCACCCCAAAATGCTGACCTTGACTCGGTTTACATTGACACGTTTATAGGGGTGTGGGAGGAGGTCTTTACCCGTGAATTTGAAGGATATTTGGGACTTAATGGGACTCCCCTCAAAACCCTGACGGATATCCGCAACACAGTTAGCAAAATTGAAGAGGCAACTGGCGTTAAACCCGCAGTAATTTATGCCGTCTTTGTTCCCCCAACCCTTGGGGCAGATGCTGTTGGGATCGCTGAACTTTCATCTCGGTCAGCACAGGGTTCAACTATCCGCCCCGGAAAGCGCCTTCCCCAGGACACTGACGAGTTGGAATTGGTGATGGTGACGGCAAAGGGGGAACCAATTCGCAAACGTGTAAAAGCCACGCGATCGCAAGTTCTCAAAGTCGCCAAGGAATTCCGCAGCGAAGTTTCCAAAATCACAAGTCGCGGTTCCTACCTCGCCCCAGCTCAGCAGATGTATCAGTGGCTGGTAGCCCCTCTGTCAGAGGATTTAAAAGCGCAAGGTATCCAGAATCTAGCCTTCATCATGGACGTGGGGCTGCGCTCTGTACCACTAGCAGCCCTCCACGATGGTCAAGGATTTCTGGTGGAAAAATACAGCGTTGGTCTGATGCCCAGTCTCAGCTTGACTGATACCCGCTACGTGGACGTTCGGAATACCAGTGTTCTGGCTGTGGGAGCGTCGAAGTTTACCGACCAAAGTTCCTTACCCGCTGTCCCGGTGGAGTTGTCGATGATTACCCAGGGATTGTGGTCGGGTAAGTCTTTACTCAACGAAGCCCTAACTCTAGATAATCTCAAGTCGCAACGTCGCCAACGACCTTTCGGGATTGTCCACCTGGCAACCCATGCAATATTTAAGCCTGGGGAACCAGGCAACTCCTACATACAGTTATGGGACACCAAGCTGCGATTAGACGATCTGCGGCAACTGGGCTGGAATAACCCACCCGTAGAGTTATTGGTGCTGAGTGCCTGTAAAACGGCGCAGGGGAATGAAGAGGTGGAGTTGGGCTTTGCGGGGTTATCGGTGCAAGCTGGAGTCAAGTCAGCGCTGGCAAGTTTATGGTACGTCAGCGATGAGGGAACCCTAGGGCTGATGACAGATTTCTACCAGCAATTGAAGAAAGCGCCGATTAAGGCGGAGGCTCTGCGGCGGGCACAGGTGGCAATGCTGAAGGGGCAAGTAAAACTGGAGGGTGGTCAGCTGTACACTCCCAGTAAAAATGTCCCACTGCCGCCAGAATTGGCAAGACTGGGGAATCAAACTCTGTCGCATCCCAAGTTCTGGTCAGCTTTCACCATAATTGGCAATCCTTGGTAATTATGTGTTGTGTAAGCGTAAGACAGTTAGGGGAATGAGTTGAGGAACCTCATGCCTTCAGGCTTTGTCTTTACCTAAATCTAGTGAAATTATGGCATCTGGTGCATCTCACTCGCTGGG
>CBDTXL010001151.1:0-2060 GCA_965364435.1 uncultured bacterium | reverse complement strand
TTTTCAGACATCACCCTCGCATACCGTTCACATAAGCAGCTGTTAAAGCCTCCTGCGGGGTTTCAAAAATCTGCTCAACTGTGCCGTATTCAATCAATCGCCCAACCCCGTCCTGAACCCAAAAGAGGGCAACATAATCAGCAATCCGTCGTGCCTGAGCCAGGTTGTGAGTGACAATCAGCTGCGTGTAGCGTCCCCGTAGACTGGCAATCAAATCCTCGACAACACCGCTGGAAATCGGATCGAGCGCACTACAGGGTTCATCTAACAAAAGGACTTCAGGTTCCAACACCAAAGCTCTAGCTATACACAATCGCTGTTGTTGTCCGCCAGAGAGGGACAGGGCAGGGGCATTCAGTCGGTCTTTTACCTCGTTCCACAAGCCCACATCTTGCAGGGTGGTTTCCACGATACGATCGACTTGTTCGCGGTTTCTAATGCCGTGTTCGTGCATCGGCAACGCTAGGTTCTTCCAGATTGACAGGGGGAAGGGATTGGGTTTTTGGAAGATCATGCCGACGCGACGACGTAGGGCGATAGCATCAATCTTAGGGTCGATCACATCCAGCGAACCCATGCGGATGCGCCCTGACACGCGGCACCGGGGAATCAAGTCTGTCAGGCGGTTGAGGCAGCTCAAAAAACTGGTCTTACCGCAGCCGGAAGGCCCAACCAGCGCCGTAATACAACCAGCTTGGATTGGCAGCGTCACGTCAACGAAGACAAGTTTCTCCCCGTAGTGCAAACTCAGCTGCTCAGTCTGAATCAAAGGCTGAGACTCAGGGTGAGGCAACCCCGACTGTAACAGCAGTTCATGCCGAGCCTCCGTCGGTTTAGGTGTACTCATAGAGCCTATCCAAAAAATCCTTCAAGTAATAACAAAACATCTGTTTTCATCTGCGTTCATCTGCGTCCATCTGCGGTTTCATCTCTCATAACGGCGTAATCCTCCTCTGTAACCAATGCTCAGCCAACCATGCTGCCGTCCCATTAATCAGCAGCAGCAAAACTAACAACACTAAAGCCGATGCGTAAGCGTTGCTATCCCCCCCAGAGACATTCATCGAGAGGTCAAAGATGTGGATGGAGAGGGCACGTCCAGAATCAAGTAGAGACTCTGGCATCCGATCCACATAACCACTAGTAAAGATTAGCGCTGCTGTCCAAACTGCGACGTACCAGACGCCCAAAAAAACTCTCACTAGAGGTGAACTCCGCTAGCAGCACAGCCGTGCCTATCCCGATGGGAACGGAAACAGCCATGCAAACACCCAGAATCAGGAGAGTTGAAACGAGAATGGGAGCAATACCTCCCCGTCGTCCCGCATTCTCAGGCGCAGCGGTGAGAAACTCCCAGGAAAGCCGTCCCGCACCGTGCCAAATGATGTCGCTCAGTATCCAGAGAAACACAGCGGTTACCACAGCAGCGATCGCCCAGACGATAATCGTAGGGATGGGGAATGGGGAACTCGGGGTCCCCTCTGGGGATAAGGGGGAATGGGGAATGGGGAATGGGAGTGTCTTTGTGACTCTGGTTTCAGTCATAAATTCTCCCCTTGCTGATTACCTCAGCCGCGACAACCAGTGCGATAATCAGTGCCATCAGCACCAAGCCGCTGACAAAGAGTGCTGAACGGTGGTCTCCCGTTGCATAAGCCATCTCCAGCGCAATATTAGCCGTCAGTGTCCGCATCGGGTCAAACAGACTTTTGGGCGTCTGCACCACATTGCCGCAAACCATGAGAATTGCCATTGTTTCACCAATAGCGCGTCCCGTTTCTAGAATCACGCCCGTGAAGAGTCCCGATTTTGCGGCTGGGAAGACAACACCCCAAATCGTCCCCCACCGCGAGAATCCCAGCGCCGCCGCACCCCGCAGGTACTCTGGGGGAACTTTGGCGAGGCTGGCGTCTGCCATGAGTGCGATCGTTGGCAAAATCATAATAGTGAGGATGGCAATGCCAGCCAGTAAGCTCGTTCCCGGCGGTTGAATGCGTCCGATCAGCGGCACCAGTACGACCAAACCCCAGAACCCGTAAACAACCGAGGGAATTCCCGCC